>CAMCYL010000010.1 GCA_945883905.1 Akkermansia muciniphila
TCATTATAGCCTGATGATTCAGTTAAGTGTCTCGCTTGTAGGTTCGACCTCACGGTCTCTTCCCAGACACCCCTTACGGTTGCGAACCGTCTAATTCAACCGACGGGACTTTCACCCGCTAGGACGCCGTCCTCAACGGCGCACACCTAGATCTGCATTAGGAATTTAAAAAATGGGATCTTATTTTTTTTCAACAGGGGCAACATCGGTCGTGATATCGCCTGGTTTTGCTCCTTTACGAATCCAGCCTTTATCAAAGAAAGCGTTACTAAAAAGTTCAATGAGTTTGGGGTTATAAATTTTGGCTGCTGATCCGATCCATTCAAGACCTTTAATATTGTTTTTATTGGAGAATTCCATCGCAGAGCAGCCAAAGTAATAAATTGGAGTGAGGGAGTAGGGATCAAACTGATCGAGCATTTTTTTTCCCTCTGAAGGGTTGCCTTCAAAAAGATAAGAGAGATAGATTTTATAACTAAAAAAGTCAGCGGTTGCATCACCCCAGGGGAGGGTATTTAACTTTTCTTTTGGGGTGGTTTTCACGATTTCGAGGAGTTTATTTAATTTCTCACGAGAGGCGGGGTAAATGCCTTGGACGAATTCAGATTCCGCTAGATTATATTGAGCACCGATATTTTCGGGGAGTAGGGCCGCATTTTTAAGGAATATTTCGTGAGCTTTTGCATATTCTTTTTGATATAAGAAAACGCTCGCTTTTAAGGTTGAAGCTTCCGTTGTATTTGGTTTTATTTTTTCAGCCTCATCAATGAGCGACAAGGCTTTCGTGTAGTTTTGCTTTTGAATCTCTTGATTTGCTTCCATCAATTTTTTAAAAAAGGGAGCCTCTGCGGTTGTCGGCTCCTCTGCGGAGGCGATCATTGTGAGTAGAACAATGAAAATAAAGGAAAGGATAGATCTCATGAACTCATAATAACAGAGGATTGAGGTTTGGCGATCTTGAAAAGTGATTTTTTAAGGGTTGACAGCGATTGCCTCGTCCCCAAGATTTTGCACTCAAATGAAGCGTCAATCCTCTAACTCAAAAAAGCCTATTTATCGTCGTATCCTCTTGAAGCTCAGTGGTGAAGTTCTGGGGGGGAATGGTGAGGTCATCAATGCCGAATATACTTCCGTGATCGCCCGTCAAATTAAAGAGATTCACCAACTCGGTTTAGAGGTCGCTGTGGTGATCGGGGGGGGGAATATTTGGAGAGGATTAACGGCGAGTCATGCCGGAATGGATCGAACCACCGCTGATTATATGGGAATGTTGGCGACGATTATTAATGGATTGGCTCTCCAGGATGCCCTTGAGAAGATTGATGTGATCACTCGCGTCCAAACGGCGATCGAGATCAAAAATGTGGCAGAACCGTTTATTCGTCGCCGAGCGATGCGGCACCTTGAGAAAAATAGGGTCGTGATTTTTGTTGCTGGCACTGGAAATCCTTTTTTCTCAACGGACACCACTGCGGCACTTCGTGCGAGTGAGATCGGAGCCGATGTCATTTTGAAGGCAACGAAGGTCGATGGAATTTATGATAGTGATCCAAAGAAAAATCCGAAAGCAAAACGCTATACTCGCATTACTTATTTAGAGGCTTTAAGAAATCGTTTAGCCGTTATGGATTCGACCGCCTTTTCGCTCTGTATGGATAATCACGTGCCAATCGTTGTTTTTGATATGTTTAAGGCAAGCAATTTGAAGGATGTGGTGATGGGAAAATCGGTTGGAACTTTGGTTTCTGATAAAGAATAGTTTTAAGGAATTGTTTTAATATTAAATTATTTAAAAGGTAAAATTTATGTCACTCGATGAAATCATGATGGATACAGAAGAGAAGATGGAGAAAACAGTCACGGCGACGAAAACTGAATTTGCTTCAATTCGTACCGGAAAAGCCTCCCCGGATTTAGTCAGTCATCTTCGGATCGATGCTTATGGCGTGACGATGACGATGAAGGAAGTGGCGGCGATTACGACTCCGGATCCACGGATGATTTTAATTCAACCGTGGGATACGGCAAACGTGGAACCGATACGTAAAGCAATCGAGGATTCTCGGATCGGTTTGATGCCGATGATTGATGGAAAGATGATTCGATTGCCGATTCCTTCCCTTTCAGAAGAGCGCCGTCACGATCTCGTCAAAACCGTTAAAAAACTTTGCGAAGAGGGACGAGTGGGAATTCGTACGAGCCGTCGCTTAGCATTGGATGAAATGAAGCGAATTCAAAAAGCGGGCGAAATTACCGAAGATGATGCAGAGCGCTCAGAGAAAGAGGTTCAAAAATTAACCGATCAATACATCGCTGAAATTGAGAAAATGATGGTGACTAAAGAAGCGGAATTGATGAAGGTTTAAGGATAAAGCGTTGAGGATTATTTAAGGACGAGATGTTGTATCCTTCGTTATCGCATTTTAAAGAGCTCAGCTCTCAAGGGAATCTCATTCCGGTTTATCGAGAGATGGTGGCCGATTTAGAGACTCCGTTGACTCTTTTTTTGAAATTAGAAAAAGAGCAAAATGCATTTTTATTGGAGTCGGCCGAGAAGGGAGGGAAATTTTCACGCTATTCTTTTCTTGGAGCGAATCCGGCTTGGGTTCTGACTGCAACTCGAGGGCACTATCGATTTTTAGATAACACGGGGGTTCGAGAGTTTGATTCTGTTCGGGATCCGTTGACCGAATTACAAGAGATCATGGCGAAGTACAAACCGGTCGTTCATGGTGATTTACCCCTTTTTTCGGGGGGGGCTGTCGGTTATATGACCTACGAATGTTCGACTTATTTCGAACCGACCGTACCTCGAGCTAAACTCGATGATCTTCATCTTCCGGATGCGGTTTTTGGATTGAGCGATACCCTTTATATTTTTGATCATCAAACTCGCAAAATTATACTAGTAGCGAATGCCTTCATTGAAGGGGATATTGAGAAGGTTTATCAAGAGGCAAATCAAAAAATTGAGAAGATGGCCTCGGTTCTTTTGAGGGCGATTGATCCCTCCGTTTTTGAGCTTCAATCCTCTTCAATGATTGAGGAGTTGACTCCGACAGTGAATATGACTCAGGACTCCTATCTAAAAATGACGGAGGAGATGCAGGAGTATATTAAGGCGGGAGATATTTTTCAGGTAGTTCCCTCTCAGCGATTTGAGGTTCCCTTTACAGGGAAACCGCTCGACTTATATCGCGCTTTGCGAACGGTCAATCCCTCTCCGTATATGTTTTGTCTTCAGTACGAAGGGTATTCATTAGTGGGAGCCTCCCCTGAAGTGCATGCTCGTTGTGAAAATGGGGTCGTGACGATTCGACCGATTGCGGGAACGCGACCTCGCGGGGCGACCACAGAAAAAGATGAAGCTTTTGCACAAGAGCTTTTAGCGGACCCGAAGGAGCGTGCTGAGCATGTCATGTTGGTGGATTTAGCCCGGAATGATGTGGGAAGGGTTTGTCAGTATGAATCGGTTCAAGTCACCGATTTTATGACAATCGAGCGTTATTCGCATGTGATGCATATTGTTTCTAATGTGGTTGGAAATTTAGATCCCCGTAAAAACGCTTATGACGTCATGCGAGCGACCTTTCCTGCGGGAACTGTTTCAGGATCTCCGAAAATTAGAGCGATGCAGATCATTGCAGAGCAAGAACCGACCTGTCGTGGTTCTTACGCAGGAGCGGTCGGATATTTTGGTTTTTCTGGTAATTTAGATTCCTGTATTGCTTTGCGTACCGCCCTGCTTAAGGGAGGGAAGGCCTACGTTCAGGCGGGAGGAGGATTGGTCGCCGATTCGACTCCGATGGGTGAATATCAAGAGAGCGTTAACAAGGCGAAGGGGGCCATGAAATCGTTGGCGGTGGCAAAATCAATTCAGCCTAAAAACGGTCGTTAGAGTCTGACCCGACTACCGCTTGACTCTCGAAACAGACTCTGTGTTTTTCAAAGCAATTGAAAACAAGCTTTCGATTGTCTTTCAAAAAAACGAAAAGATTCTCAACAAATTTTAAGTTGAAAGGCTTTTGGGAGGCAGAGGAGTCTCATCGGGAGTAAAGACTAAGGTCTCCTCTTTGACCGTAATCATAATCTTGGAGGAGTTTTTGATTTTACCTCGGAGAATATCTTCGGCAATTGGATCTTCGAGATGTTTTTCAACGGCTCGACGTAACGGACGCGCTCCATAGACTGGGTCGTACCCTTTTTCGATGAGATAAGTAATGGCCTCAGGGGTCAACTCGATTTCGATCTGACGAGTCTTTAAACGATCGGCAATCTTCTTGACTTCGATATGAACGATTTGTGCCATGTCCTCTTTGCGGAGGGGACGAAAGACAATGAGATCATCTAAACGATTGAGAAATTCCGGTTTGAAGGTTTTTTTAGCAGAATCGATCATTCGCTCTTTGAGCGTTTCGTAGCTCATCTCATCGGTCGAGTTTGTGAAGCCCATGGTATTGTTCTTCTTTACATGCTCAGCGCCGACATTTGAGGTCATGATAATAATCGTATTTCGGAAATCGATCTTACGTCCTAAGCTGTCAGTGACCGTTCCATCTTCGAGGATTTGAAGGAGGATATTCCAGACATCCGAATGAGCTTTTTCAAATTCATCAAATAGAACGACGGAGTAAGGACGACGACGGACACGTTCCGTGAGTTGACCTCCCTCTTCGTAACCGACGTAACCCGGAGGGGAACCGATGAGTCGGGAGACATTGAATTTCTCCATGTACTCACTCATATCGATTTGGATCAGAGCTTCTTGAGATCCGAACATATATTCGGCGAGGGTTTTTGCTAAAAGACTTTTTCCAACACCAGTCGGTCCGAGTAGAGCGAAGGTTCCAATGGGGCGTTTGGGATCCTTAAGATCGACGCGAGAGCGGCGAAGGGCTTTGCCAAGGGCATAAACCGCTTCGTCTTGTCCGATGACCTTGCCTTTGATCTCTTCGGAGACATTGAGGAGGCGGTCCATATCCTTTTGTTCCATGCGAGAGAGAGGAACCCCGGTCCACTTTGCGACTACACGCATCATGTCATCTTCGGTGACCGTGACAATTTGATCGTGGCTTTTTTGACGCCATTCTTGGATTGTTTTTTCGAGATGATCACGAGCTTCCTTTTCTTGGTCGCGAAGTGCGGCGGCCTTTTCAAAGTCTTGATCTTTGATGCAGGTCTCTTTTTGAATTTTGATCTCCTCGATTCGAGTCTCCATTCCCTTCAATTCGGGAGGACGCATCGTTGCTGAAATTCGGGCTCGAGAACCGGCCTCATCCATGACATCGATTGCTTTGTCAGGAAGGAATCGGTTCGGAAGATAGCGATCGGAAAGGCGGGCTGCTGATTCGAGCGATTCGTTTGTAAACTTTGCTTTATGATGGGACTCATATTTGGGTTGGATTCCCTTGAGGATCTGAATCGTGTCATCGACAGAGGGGGGCTCAACCATGACCTGTTGGAATCGGCGCTCGAGTGCGGAATCTTTTTCGATATGTTTACGGAATTCATTGAGGGTCGTGGCTCCAATGCATTGAAGCTCTCCACGGGAGAGAGAGGGTTTCAAAATATTGGAGGCATCCATCGCCCCTTCTGCGGCTCCAGCGCCGACGATCGTGTGCATCTCATCGATAAAAAGAATCACATTTTTGGTTTTACGAATTTCATCCATGACTGCCTTGATTCGTTCTTCAAATTGACCGCGGTATTTTGTACCCGCAACCATCAGAGCGAGATCGAGGGTGATCACTCGTTTTTCTTGAAGGAGCTCAGGGACATTGCCTTTAATGATCTCTTGAGCGAGACCTTCGACAATGGCTGTTTTCCCGACGCCGGCCTCACCAATGAGAACAGGATTATTTTTCGTACGACGACAAAGCACTTGAATGACTCGTTCGATCTCATTTGAGCGGCCAACGACGGGATCGAGATCCCCTTTACGGGCCATCTCTGTGAGATCACGACCGAAGGCTTTGAGGGCAGGGGTTTTAACCTCTTTTTTTCCAGAGGGATTAGTAGGGGCACTTCCTGCGGTGGCCTCTTCGCCGCTTCCAGATCCGGAGGAAGCCGAGGATTCCTCTCCTTCTCCTTCACTATCATCGATATCTGATTCACTACTTCCACTGAAGTTAGGATCGAGTTCTTTAAGGACTTCGTTACGGACTCGTTCGATATCGATGTCGAGACTTTTGAGGACACGTGCCGCGACTCCATCTCCCTCGCGAAGGAGACCGAGGAGAACGTGTTCTGTTCCGACATAACTATGATTTAAAGCCTTCGCTTCTTTGTTGGCGAGTGCGAGGACTTTTTTAACACGGGGAGTATAAGGGATATTGCCTGAGACCTTTGATTCAGGACCGGAACCGACATGTTTTTCGACCTCCATCCGAACCGTTTCGAGATCGAGACCCATTTTTTGAAGCACTTGAACGGCGACCCCTTGTCCAAGCTTGATGAGACCTAGAAGGATATGTTCCGTTCCGACATAGTTATGGTTAAAACGATCGGCTTCCTTGCGGGCGAGCGCGAGGACTTGTTGGGCGCGTGGGGTGAAGTTATTCATGATCCTTCCTTGTTCTCTTTCTTTAAAATATCGTGACTTGCGGGGATAGCCATCCCTTTAATTTTATCGCGAAGGAGGTCTGCCCGCATGGCATCTCGTTCCTCCGTTGTGAGCTTTTTTTCGTGATCCTTTTGTAAATGGGCCGGTTGAGTGCGAATAAAGAGTTCATCAATCGAGTGGCGACATTCGGCAGGAAGCATTTCGAGATCAACACCGAGTCGAAGAATCGAAAGGAGATTTAAGGCCTCCTTTGAGGTGATACAATACGCATGCATCATGATCCCGTAGGCTCTTCCGACTTGATCGGAGACCATGCGGGATTTATCTTCGAGGAGTTTTTGGCGGGCATTTTCCTCATGTTCGATGATGTTATTGATGACCTTATGGAGTTTTTCAATGATCTCGATTTCAGCTTCCCCCAAGGTCATTTGATTGGAGACTTGAAAAAGATTTCCTAAAGCCTCTGTTCCTTCCCCGTAAAGTCCCCGGACGGCAAGACCGATCTTATTGACGGCCTTAATAATTTGACCGATCTGTTCACTGAGAACCAATCCCGGAAGATGCATCATGACGGAGGCTCTCATCCCAGTGCCCACATTCGTTGGACAGGCCGTGAGAAATCCCACTTGAGGGGAGAAAGCGAAGTTTAATTTTTCATCGAGTTCACTATCGACTTTGTCGGCCATTTTCCAAACGGCTTTCAGTTGGAGTCCACTTTTGATCGCTTGAAGTCGGATATGATCCTCTTCATTGATCATGATGCTGAGCGTACGGGGTTTATTGAGAATGAGCCCGCTTCCAGCGTTTTTGGCGGCATGTTCTTTACTGATCAGATGTTGTTCGACAAGAACCTGTTTTTCGAGAGGGCTAAAGTGATCCATTGACTCATTGAGGATCGCCTCTTTCATTTCAGGGAGAGAGGTAACGGCGGGACGAATGACATCGAAAACCGATTCGCGTTCTTGCTTTTTTGCCCATCCGGGGAAGGGATGTTGACGGAGGTTTCGAGCTAAGCGAACACGGCTGGTCACAACAATACGGTTGTTTCCAACGTCACATTTGATCCACTCACTCGAATAGCGTAGCAAATTCGAAATTTTCACAAAAAAACCCTAAACCCTATTTTGAAATCTTGCCAATGAAAAATTTAAAATCATTTCAAAGCTGAAAGGGTTAGTTCTGCAACTAATAATTTTAGATCGATCTTTATTTTTAATCTTAAAGGAACTAAACTGAGATATGAAGCGATGGTTTTCTTATTTTATTTATACCCTTATTCTGGTGGGAAGTGTCTTTACGCTCTTCTACTTATTTCGGGTACAGGTCGACAATAAAGAGAAAATGGAGAGGGCCTCTCAACTCAACAATGCTTTCAAAGTAATTTCCAAAATTGCGATTCAAAAAATTGAATCTGAAGATCTTCTTCCCCTCTATACGATTTATCAAAAAAACGGTAAAAACCGTGGTCTTGCAATAGGAATCACTTATGGGGTGAACTCTTTTCCCTACTATTATGGGACGAGTGACGAAAAAGGGTCTTCCATTAATGAAAAAACGCTTTTTGAAATCGGCGCAATTACTCAAACGATGACGGGACTTTGGTTCGCTCGGATGATCGATCAAGAGCGTCTCCCCCATGATCCTCTCTTGCATCAAATTCTGGGCTCATCGACTCCCTTGAATCTTAAATCGATACGACTTATTGACCTGGCGACGCACACCGCCGGGTTTCCGATGATGCCCGCTAATTTTCCAGCGGAGGAGCGTGGGCATAATCCGTTTGAACATTATTCAAGTCAGGATCTCTGGAGTTCTCTTGCCTCGATTCAACCGGAAAAAAGAGGGGTTTACCACTATTCTAATCTCGGTTTTGCTGCGCTAGGGGAGTCACTGGCTCGATTCCGAGGGGGGAGTTATCCGGCGCTGCTTCGTGCAGAGATTCTTAATCCGTTGGGAATTCAATCCATGGTTTTCGGAAGCGAAGGAGCGATTCCTCCCTCTTATCATATCGCTCAACCGTATCGTGGTGGCGTGCCGACGTATCGTCTCCCTCTCTATCGTTTTGATGCTGCGGGGGGGATTTGTAGTACCCTTCCAGATTTACTTAAATATATCAATGCTATGACCTATCCGGATCGAACCCCTTTTCCCAAAGCAACGCATCTTGCTCTTAAATCATGGAGTAAACAAAAAGAGGGTCTTGAGCTCGGATTGGGTTGGTATAAGAGTCCACATCGATTTGGAACGATTATTTGGAAAAACGGGGGTGCGGGGGGATTTCGCTCTTTTGTAGGATTTTGGGCGGATCTTCCTTTAAGTGTCGTTCTTCTTTCAAATTCGGATGATGAAGTCATTGATCTTCTCGGAATGCGGCTTTTGGAGTCTCTTCGGAAGCTTTAACCGATTTTTGGATTGGAAAATTGGGGTTAAAGGAAAGAAATTCTAAAGCGGTTCTCACGCAACGCCGCGACGACGCCACGTCAGAGGGGGAGAGGATCGCAAGCTTTTTCCTTTCGGTGCCTCCAGAGGATTTCTGGATTTCTCATTGTCCTTCCTGCGAAGAGAGTTTAAAAATGGGGGATGCGTCTCGCACTTGTACAAATGGAGGTGAAGCCAGGGGATCTCGAGCAAAATCTTTCGACGATGCTTCATCAATTACAGTTTTTAAGTGGGAAAGCGGAGCTCGTCCTTTTTCCTGAACTTTCTCTTAGCGGTTATTTTCTGGGGGATCGATGGACTCAGGAATCATTTTGTGAGGAGGTTGAGAGAGTTCATGAGGAGATTCGATTGGCGTCAGAGCGCTACGCTTTGGCGGTTATCTTTGGGAGTATCTGGATTGATCATTCGGGAGTCAATCAAGATGGACGTTGCCGACTTTTCAATGCGGCGATTGGGTTTGAAAAGGGAAAGCCGATTAAGCGAGTTCAGGCGATCGATCGGATTCCGTTAGGAGTCCAACCCAAGACGCTTTTACCGAACTATCGTTTCTTTGACGACAAACGCTATTTTAGTTCTTTAATCGATCTTTCCTTGGATCTTGACGTTGATATTTCGACCTTAATTTCGCCTTGGGTGTTACAATCTGGAAAGAGGATCGGGGTTCAATTGTGTGAGGATCTTTGGTGCGAAGATTATCGAGTAGGGGGGGAATCGTTAAATACCGCTTCGATTTTTGTCAAAAAAGGGGCCGAGGTGATTGTCAATCTTTCTGCCTCTCCGTGGACCTTTGGAAAAAATCAGGCACGGCATCGGCGGATTGAGTCACTTCAGAAACAGTGCACTCCCTCTGTTCCCTTTCTTTATGTGAATCGAGTCGGGGCGGAAAATTGTGGTGATAATATTATGACGTATGAGGGATCCTCTGCGGTTTATGATCCTGCCTCAACGTTGATATGGGAATCGACCCAACGATATCATCAAGAGATTTGGGTGGGGGAATGGGAGGGGCTTTTTAAGCCTGCAATACCGAGTTATGTTCCTGCGCTTTCAAAAATGGATGAGAAGTTTCAAGCGATCCTTCGTGGCTTAAGGCACCTCGTGGAGATGACAGGAAATCAAACTCCCCAGGTGTTAATAGGACTTTCCGGAGGAGTTGATAGTGCTGTGGTCGCTTGTTTGATTGAACAGGCCTTTGGGAGGGGAGCTTTAGAGGCGGTAACGATGCCGGGACGTTTTACGAGTGTAAAGACATTGGAAAATGCACGGCATATTGCCAAGGAGTTAGAGATTCCATTGCTTGAGGTTCCGATCACCGAAATAGAAATGACGGCTCGTCGGGTTTTGGATCAGGTCATGGGAGAATGGAAAGGAGAGTCCCTTCCTCATGAAAATGAACAGGCACGGATTCGCGGATCGATTTTACTCTCTGGAGTTGCGGCCCGACGCGGGGCATTTTATACCTGTAACGGGAACAAGCTGGAGACGGCACTGGGTTATGCGACTCTTTATGGAGATGTGAACGGAGCGATTGCGCCGATAGCCGATTTAACGAAGATTGAGGTGATCGAGATGGCTCGGTTTTTAAACGAGGAGATTTATCGAAGGGAGCTTATTCCCAAAAACTTACTCCCGGATTCACTCTGGCATTTTTCGGATCAAGGGGTTGCTCCGAGTGCAGAGCTTCGAGAGAGTCAAATTGATCCGATGAAGTTTGGCTATCACGATGCTTTATTAGAGGCTTTTTTGGATTTTCGAAAAGTATCCCCAGAACAGGTTTTGGAATGGTTCCAGCAAGGAATCATGGCGGAGAAGTTAAAGATTTCGCCAGAACTTTTGGAGCGATGGGGGGTGAACGAGCCGAAGGTATTTGTCGAGGATCTTGAGTGGTTTACAAATGCCTTCTATCGATCTGTTTTTAAACGAATCCAAGCCCCGCCCATTATTATCACGAGTCGTACCGCCTTTGGTTATGACCTTCGTGAGTCGATGGGTGTTTTTAGATATTCTCGAAAGTATTTAGAATTTAAAAAAGCGATATTGAAATAAAATCAAAGCCCGCCCAAATAAACGTACCTTATGTCATCGTTATTCGATGGGGATTTGAATTGTCAGGGGGATTTTTTGCTACAGTGTTCGGAAATTGTGGGTACAAGTATATCATCGGTGAAGACTCCAGACTTCCCTCGTTTAGAGGTAAAAGCGAAATTTTTCTTTGAGGGGAATCAGAAGTTTTTCCTTCAAGGGGCAACCTATGGTCCCTTTCGACCTCGGCGGGAGGGGGATCCTCATTTCCCTTTGGAATCTGAGGTGGAGCGTGACTTTCTTTTGATGTGTGAAATGGGAATAAACGTGGTGCGGGTATATCATACCCCTCCTCGTTGGTTCATGGATCTTGCGGCACGTCATCGTGTTCGGATCATGATTACGATCCCCTGGCATAAACGGGTCTTATTTTTAGATGATCCTGAGGCGTTGCAAACGATCCGAGGTAATGTCCAAAAGGCGGCGGAAACGCATGTGGCTCATCCCGCCTTGATGGGATTTTTTGTCGATAATGAAATTCCTCCTGATTTGGTTCGCTGGTATGGGGCCAAGAAGATGGTCCGTTTTGTCGACTCATTGGTCGCCGCAGTGAAAAAGGCCGATCCAGGGGCCTTGGTCGCTTATGCGAATTTTCCCCCGACGGAATATTTACTTCCACAAAACGTCGATTTTTATAGTTATAACGTCTATTTGGAACGGGAGAAGGATCTGGTTAACTATCTGGGACGACTTCAAAACCTTTCGGGTGATAAACCGCTGATTTTGAGTGAGTTCGGTCTTGATACGATTCGTAAGGGGGAGGAGGCCCAAGCGACCTTACTTACGCAGCACGTCAAAAATGTTTTTCAAAGTGGGTTGGCGGGAACGATCTTTTTTTCTTGGACCGATGAATGGTTCACGGATGGGGTCGATGTTGATGATTGGGCATTTGGAATTGTCACGAAGGATCGTCGTCCTAAGAAATCGTACGAGGCATTAAAGCCATTTTTAGCGAATCCGGAACGCCCGCTTGCGGAGCGTTTTCCCCTCGATCATTTCCCCAAAGTTTCAGTGGTGGTTTGTTCTTATAATGGGGCGAGAACGTTGCAAGATTGTATGCGTTCTTTGCATCAACTTCATTATCCGAATTATGAGGTTGTTTTTGTGGATGATGGGTCCAAGGATGAAACTCAAGAGATGATGAAGGAGTTTCCCTGGGTGCGAAACATTGTCCAAGAGAACAAAGGTCTCAGCGTTGCACGTAATGTTGGAATCGAGGCCTCAGTGGGGGAGATCATCGCCTTTACCGATTCCGATTGTATGGTCGATCAGGATTGGATCTATTTTCTGGTTCACAGTCTTCAACAGGGAAATTTTGCAGCGACGGGCGGTCCGAATATCTCCCCGCCGGCGACCGATTGGATTCAAGCGGCGGTTGCCGCCTCTCCCGGATCACCGAGTCATATTCTCGTTGCCGATAATATTGCGGAGCATGTCCCTGGATGTAATATGGCCTATTATAAGTGGGCACTATTGGAGATTGGGGGATTTGATCCAGAGTACCGTAAAGCGGGGGATGATGTTGATGTCTGTTGGCGAATCATGCAGCGTGGTTATTTGATCGGTTTTGCTCCTACGGCGGTGGTTTGGCACTATCGTCGTTTCACTGTCAAGGCCTATTACGGACAACAACGAGGCTACGGAGAGGCAGAGGCTCTCTTGCGTTATAAACATCTTCAATATTTCGGTCTGACTGGATCGGCTATTTGGAAGGGAACGATTTATTCCCAAGTCCATTTGGAGCCACTTTTTACGAAGCCTGTCATTTATCACGGAATATTTGGAACCGGATTTTTCCAATCGATTTACTCTCGACCGGAATCCTTGTGGGTTTACCTATTAGGAAGCTTTGAGTGGATGGTTTTGACTTTATTTACCTTTTTTCTATCGATTCCCTTGACCGAGATTCGATTGATTCCGTTGATTATGTTTGGATTGAACCTCCTGATTGCGCTTTCTTATATGGTACGAGTTCGGATTGAACCGAAACATGACACCTTTATGTCGAGACTTCTGGTCTTGCGTTTGGCGTTGACCCAACCATGGGTGCGGGCGTGGGCTCGTTATTTTACTTGGTTACGGGAGAAGCGGACGCCGTTGAGTGTTGTTCGATCTAAAGAGGAGTCTCCCCACGCCTCGACCTCCTTCTGGAAGGCTGGACATCTCTCCTTTTGGAGTGAGGGAGGGAAGGAGCGGGGAGATCTTTTGCATGAGAGTGTTCAGCTTTTAGAGAGTGAGGGATGGAATTATGGATTGGATACGGGTTGGAAAGATTGGGATATTCATATTTTTGTCAGTCGGTGGTGGAATTTGCGATTAAGAACGATGACGGAGATTTATCCGCATGGGAGACGACTGACACGAGTTGGAAATTTCCTCCATTTGAGTACCTTAACCTTATTGGTGTTATTGGTTCTCTTTACTTTTGGGCTCGTCTTCATGTTAACTTCGCCCGAGTATATTCCTTACGTACTAAGTGTTTGGGGGGTCTTTGTCTTTGGAGGACTCTTGCAAGGGTTACGTTTACGATACCGGTTAGCGGAACTCGTTCAAGTTGCGGCGATTCGTTCAGGTTTACAGTCGGTTGGAACCGATCAAAAAAGTAAATAAAGATTAAAAAAAATAGGGAATGAGATGATGATTACACATATTGTTATTTTTTGGATTGATAAACCGTATTTGGAAAATCGAGATCGTTTATTAGCAGAGGCAAAAAAACTCGCTGGGATTCCCGGAGTTTTAGAATATCGCTGTGGCGTTCCCATTCCGAGTTCCCGCGGGGCCGTGGATGATAGTTTTGCCGTCGGTATTTCGATGACCTTTCCCTCTCAAAAAGAGGCCGATTCTTATCAGACCCATCCGATTCATGTCGAGTTTTTGGAGAAGGCGGTAAAGCCGTATGTTAAACGGTTGGTTGTTTACGATTGGATCTAGTTTATATTTTGGTGGCATGGTTGGAGTTTAAAATCAACAGGTTGAAATTATTTTAATCTCGGTTACGATACCGGGATGAACTATTTGAGCCGGTCGTTTTTCGGAGCTTTTATTGCGTTAACCGGGCTATTGATTCCTTTAGCCTCCTTATCCGCCCAAGGGGTTCCTCCTTCGCAAAAACCGATCGTCTATGTGATTCCGATTCGGGATGAGATCGAGCCGACAATGGAGTATCTTGTCCGAAGAGGGGTCAAGGAGGCCTTAGATCAAAAGGCGATGGCGTTGATTCTTCATATGGAGACGAATGGAGGGCGGGTGGACTGCACTGAAAAAATTATTCAAGCATTGCAGAATTTTAAACCGCAAGATCAGACCTATACTTTGATCGATAAGAAAGCGATTTCGGCCGGAGCTTTTATCTCGGCGGCGACTCGTCATATTTATATGACCTCTGGATCGGTCATTGGGGCGGCGGCACCGGTGATGGCCGCTCCAGGTCAAGGGCCACAGCTTTTACCGGCCAGTTATGAAGAGAAGATTACCTCTGCGATTCGGGCTATGGTCCGTTCGAGTGCGGAGATGAATGGACATCGACCTGAAGTTTTTGATGCGATGGTCGATCGGAATCAAGGTCTTAAAATTGGAGGGAAAGAGATTATTCCTGCAGGAAAGCTTTTAACCTTAACGACCAATGAGGCAGAACAGAAGTTAGGAGGCAAAACGTTACTTTCTTCAGGGACCGTTCCTAATTTACAAGCCCTCGCCAGACAGATTGGGGGAGGGGAGGTTCAGATCGTAACATTGGAGGCGACAGGATTTGAGAAAGTGGCGAGATTTATTACGATGATCTCTCCCTTTCTTCTGACCGCTGGGATGGCTTTGGGTTATCTTGAGTTTAAAACGCCTGGCTTTGGGGTTTTTGGGATTTCTGCCGCCCTTTGTTTTTTGATCTATTTTTTAGGCCATTATGTAGCGGGACTCAGTGGGTATGAGCCGGTTTTGATTTTCTTTGCCGGGGTCATGTTATTAGCGATTGAGGTTTATTTCTTTCCTGGTCTCCTGATACCTTCGATCACAGGGATCTTACTGATTCTTTTTGCTTTTGCCTTTTCAAAGATCGATTTCTATCCCGGACAGCAACCTTTTCCTCAATGGAATCAGTTTCAAGCTCCGTTAGCTCAGACGATCTATTCGATTTTAGGGGGCTTTATTCTTATGATGATGATAGGAAAGTTTATTCCGACTCGCTGGATTACAAAAAAATTAGAGGAGGCGACAGTGGGAGGAGCTTCGATTCCTGTGAAATCAGGGATTGAAATTGGATCCGTGGGAATTGCGACCACCGTGCTTCGTCCCTCTGGAACAGCGGAGTTTTCCGGAGAGTTTCGGGATGTCGTGAGTACGGGGGTAATGATTGAGGTGGGAAGGAGGATTCGAGTTTTATCAATCGATGCCTTCAGGATTGTTGTGGAGCCGATCGAGGAGGAGGTTTAATCATGGATCTTGTTTGGATTTCACTTTTGATTGTATTGGGGGCGGGTCTTTTAATTGCTGAGATTTTCATGCCGGGTATGGTCATGGGAATATTAGGAGCCGGTTGTTTAATCTCCTCTGTCGTATGGACCTTTAAAGTTTATGGGTTGGGAGTGGGTGGGGGACTCTTACTTTTTGAGGTTTTAGGAGTGAGCGTTGGTCTTTTTGTGGTTATGGAGCGGCTCCCTTTTTCGAAATGGGGACGCTCGATGATGCTTGAAGAGACGAATACAAATCGAGATCAGGAGGAGTCTTTAAAAAAAATCGTTGGACAAATGGGGAAAGCGGCTACTTTATGTCGTCCCTCGGGGGTTGCCTTGATTCTTGGAAAAAGAATTGATGTGATTTCAGAGGCTGGATTTATTGAGGAGGGTCGCTCGGTTGTGGTCACTCGTGTAGAGGGGGCTCAAGTTCGAGTGAAGGAGACCTCCGCTCCGCTTCAATAGAAGAGAATAGTCGAATCAAGGATGAAGGATTAATTTAAAAAAAGAATAAAAAGGAATATCACATGGATCTTATTATCATCGGTGTTGGAATTATTGTCGTTATCGTCATTGCTTTAATTCTTGTGAATTTTTTTGGTATTTGGTTTAGGGCTTATATCTCAGGCGCCCCTGTGGGAATCGGGAATCTTCTTGCAATGCGTTTTCGAGGGATTCCGGCTTCCTTGATTGTGAACAATCGAATTACAGCGGTTCGTTCTGGGATTATGGTAGAGGCGACTCAATTAGAGACGCATTACTTAACGGGGGGGAATGTCGATGAAGTGATTCGTGCCTTAATTGCTGCGGATAAAGCGGGGATTACCTTAGATTTTAACCGTTGTTGCGCGATAGATCTCGCAACACGAGGAACTGGAAAGACCGTCTATGAGGCAGTTCGTACCAGTGTGAATCCACGGGTGATTGATTGTCCAAATCCCTCCTCAGGTAAGAGCACGATTGATGCGGTTGCTAAAGATGGAATTGGACTTCGTGTAAAAGCACGTGTGACCGTGAGAACGAATTTAGATCGTTTTGTCGGGGGAGCTACAGAGGAAACTATTGTAGCCCGTGTTGGTGAGGGCATTGTAACAACGATCGGTTCTGCGAATTCTTATAAAGAGGTTATGGAGAATCCAGATCGTATCTCGAAGACAGTGTTACAGAAGGGATTAGATTCCGGAACTGCTTTTGAAATTCTTTCGATTGATATTGCGGATATTGATGTTGGTGAAAACGTTGGAGCGAAACTCCAAGCGGAACAAGCAGAGGCGGATAAACGGGTCGCTCAAGCGAAGGCGGAGGTTCGTCGTGCGGCGGCAGTTGCGGTGGAACAGGAGATGAAGGCTCGTGTTGAGGAGATGAGAGCGAAGGTTGTCGAGGCGGAGGCGCAAGTTCCTCAGGCGATTGCAGAGTCATTCCGTTCGGGGAACCTCGGGGTGATGGATTTTTATCGAATGAAAAACGTTCAAGCAGATACCCAAATGCGTTCAACGATCGCATCTGATACTAAGACAGATAGTACGATTTCCTAATGAAATACGCTGAAGTCAATTGGATTGTCATCATTATCTTTGCGATTGGGATTATCTCTCAAATCGTTGAGGCCTTGAGACGCAATAAGGGGGGCTCGGAGGAGTTGCCGATTCCTGAACCTGTGAATCGGAGTCCGAGTCCGGCGGCCCCCCGCAATCAACAAGAGGGAGAGATTGAGGATCTGCTTGAATCCTTGGGGCTTCCTCGCTCCACGCGAGAGGAGCGAGAGAGGACCCCACGCTACGAAGAGGAGGTGGCAACAAAAACGAATTCCTCGTTGCCTCTGGAAACCGTTCCTGAGATGGATGAGGAGGGACCTCGAAAAGAGTTTCCGAAGCAAATCTCTCAAGAGAGGTATGAATCTCCGTTTCCGACCTATTCTGAAGTTCTTCCCGCAACAAGTCAGATTCAGCGATTTAATTTTGATGAAGAGTTAGAGGAGGGTCTGAGCCAAGAGCTCAATGTTTCAGCCTCACGCTTTCAGGTGATCAATGCGCGTCAGGGAGTCGGCGATATTCGCAAACAGTTAAGGACCCCTGCCGCTTTACGGCAGGCCTTTATATTAAAAGAAATTTTAGACCCTCCCAAGGGTTTATCGGCGGTCTCGTTTTAGGGCCTATTGGTTCGATTTATAAAAAATCAAAAACGAGGGTTTATTTACGAATGGGAAAGCGAGTGAGCAGATGAACGGTTCTGATTAGCGGGGTGACGATTAGATCTCCAGGTCGAGCGATGTCGAACAATCCAGTCGAGAAGTGCTTTTTCAAATCCGATATCGTGACCCACTTTCTCACTCTCAATCCATTTGTGCCTGAGGATCTCTTCTCGTTCAGCTAAAAACTCTTGGTAGAGTGCTGAATTTTTAAGCAATGTATCCCCTGTTTTAGAACTATCGTTCATGGTCTTGATATTAATCTTCAACAAGTTAAGTAAAGCTCAAGTTCAATCAAGTAAAAATCGCTTAATATATTACAAAATATCGATTATTTTACTAGAAATCGATAAAAAGGATTCCGAACTTTTTAAATTTTGGTTTCTGAGGACAATGGGAAGACCTTGATCACTGGCTTCACGAGTTTCCATTTCTAGGGGAATTTCCCCTAAGAGTGAAATCCCATTTTTTTCTGCCTCACGTCTTCCTCCCCCTTCGCCGAAGATGGGATATTGTTTTCCATTATCGGAGCAGAGGAAATAGCTCATATTTTCAATAATGCCTAAGAGCGGGACATTGACTTTTTTAAACATCGTAATTGCTTTGCGTGCATCAATGAGAGCGACCTCTTGAGGGGTTGTAACGACCACAGCCCCGGAGAGAGCGACTGTTTGGACAATGGTTAATTGAATGTCACCAGTTCCGGGAGGCAGATCGAGGATGAGAATATCAAGTTCTCCCCATTCGACATTGCGAAGAAATTGTTGAGTATAACGAGTAACCATCGGTCCTCGAAGAATAGCCGCAGAGTCTTCATCCAAGAGGAATCCCATACTCATGAGTTTGATCCCATGACGCTCGATCGGAAGGATTTTCTGTTCCTCATTTGCATAAGGGCGTTCATTGGTCCCAAACATCAAGGCGACACTTGGTCCATAGATATCGCAGTCACAAAGACCAACTTTTTTTCCTAATTTTGCGAGACCGCAGGCGAGATTGGCGGCGACAGTAGATTTTCCAACTCCTCCTTTTCCTGAGGCGATTGCAATAATATGTTGAATTCCTGGGATTTTGTTTTGAGGGAGTCCACCGGCCTCCATGGCGGTTTGAAGGGGGGCAGCGACGGCAATATCGATATCGACACTTGTGACCTCCGGTTGTTTTTGAAGAATTGTCGAGACCTCTTGGTGAATTTGTTTGGGAATATTTTGATCGGCAGTGGTGATTTCAATCCGTATCTTTAAATCTCCTTGGGAGATCTCAATTTTTTTGACAAGACCAAAAGAGATAATATCTCGGCTAAATCCTGGGTATTTGATCTGTTTAAGGAGTTCGATGATTTGATTTTCCTGAATGGCCATGACGAAAAAGTAATGCCGATTTTGAAATTCAAAAGAAAAATCAATTATTTTTCTATCTCCATCTTCAATCGATGATAAAGAAGCAGGGCTCCCTCTTGGGATAGATGGTCATCATCAAAATAAAGAATCTTTCTCTCTTTAAGAATGCGAATTTGACCTGAGTCTTGGGGATCGAGAAAAAGATTGCGGGTTGGAATTAAAGTGTCATTTGGATAGTTCTCTAAGATTTTCTTTACGAGTGACCGTTGAACAGGAACTTGAAAGAAGGGAGAGGTTCCTTCGACGGCATAGAATGAAATTAGCGTTGTTTTTTGAGGGCTTATTTCCAGGACTCGATTTTGCATTCAAATCTTTTACTCGTCTAGTCTGATAGCAAGTAAGCGAATGAATCGAGTATTGTCATTTGGTTCGTAACTTCGTAAATTCGTGAGAACGATGAAAAAAAGTGAATTCTCTTACTTCATTATTGATTCAAGGAATTCCCCAAACCGGAATGGATGATGGTCTCTTCTATTAAGGCCTCCATAAAGACCTCCATACCGGGACCCCGCTCACTTGCGCTCGCTGAACGTTTGAGAAGAGTGGAGTGTCGGAATACGACCTTTCTTTCGCCAGAGTTTCCGATTTTTTGGGAGCGAGCCCATGGATCGAATGTTTGGGATGTGGATGGAAATTGTTTTCTCGATTTTACCAGTGGCTTTGGAGTGGCGGCCTTGGGATATACTCCGGAATTTACAATAGAGGCGTTGAGGGATCAGGCCTCGATTCTCTCTCATGCTATGGGGGATGTGCATCCAACGGAGTTGAAAGTTCGGCTTTGCGAGAAGCTTTCGGAGTTAACCTTTGAATCATGGGGGGTAGGAGGCGGAAAAACGATTCTTTCAAACTCTGGGGCAGAAGCGATCGAGGCAGCTTTAAAAACGGTTTGGATGACGACCGGTAAAACGAGGATTCTTTCCTTTAAGAATAGTTATCATGGGTTAACCTGTGGTGCGTTGAATGTGACCGGTCGAAATGAATTTCGCTCTCCCTTTCAGTCCGCGCTTACCGATATTACTGTCTTTCTTCCCTTTCCCAAGACGACAAAGGATTTTATTTTTTTAGAGCGAAAAATTCGAATACACCTTGCGGCGGGTCGAATTGGAGCGATTATTGTGGAGCCGATTTTAGGGCGAGGGGGGGAGAGGATCCCGCCTGACGGTTTTTTAAAGTTATTAAGACGATGTTGTGATGAATTTGGGGTGTTGCTCATTTTTGATGAGATTTATGTCGGATGGTATCGTACAGGAAAACGGTTTGCCTGCGATCATGAGGGAGTTGTTCCGGATCTGATCTGTTTAGGAAAAGCGATGACCGGTCTTTTTCCGATGGGAGCCTGCGTGGGAAAGGCGGAGGTGATGGATCGTTGGCCGAAGTCGAAGGGGGAGGCGTTGCATACCAGTACCTTTTTAGGGAATCCGTTAGGGTGTCGTCTCGCTTTAGCTCAATTAGAGGAGTTGGAGCGAACCCATCAGAGTCTTCAGATCGATCGAAAAAGCGAGATTTTACAGCAGGAATTAGAGAAATTAGCCCTCTCCCAAAGTGGAGTCCATGATCCGCGTTCGCGAGGACTTTTAGGGGCGATTGATCTTGTCGATCCGCAAGGTCAACCCGATGGGGCTTGGGCCGCTCGAGTGATGGTAAAAGCCCTTCGTGCGGGATTAATTTTATTGGCGAGTGGAGTAGAGGGAAATGTTTTAAGTTTTACTCCTCCGTTAGTCATTGAGGAAAGCGAGCTCAAGAGGGGATTCGAAATTTTGAATTCGGTAATCACGAAAACCGATTTTTAACAAATTTCTAAGACAATGTCTTTAAAAGGGGATTAAGGTTTTTGGGTATTTCTATTTTTCGAAACTCATAATTTCATTGGTGAATTTAGTTCCCATATTTCTTTCCGATTGTTAATTTAAATTTACGATGATTAAAATTGGTATTTACGGGGGAAGCTTTGATCCGGTGCATTTAGCGCACGAATGGATTGTCCATCGTGCCTTGCGGGAGGGTTTGGATCGGGTGATCGTGATGCCTTGTTTTATCTCTCCCCATAAATTAGAGCATAAGCCTCAGAGCTCGGCGGAGGATCGGCTCGGGATGCTCAGAAGTGCCTTTCGTTCCACTCCCTCCATTGAGATCTCTGATTGGGAGATTCAAAGAGGATCGATTTCATATACTTGGGAGACGATCGACTTTTTAAAATCAAGGGATCCAGAGGCCAAGATCGTTTTGATTGTGGGGGGGGATCAATTTCAAGTGATCGAGAGTTGGACTCGATATGTCGATTGGGCCCATAGCGTTGAGTTTTTAGTCTTCCCAAGACGAGGAGAGCGAAATGAGTTTCCAAAACAGTTTAGTGAAGGGTTGAGGTTTCGAGTGGTTTCCGATTTTCCACCTGAGATCTCCTCCTCGCAGATTCGTCAAGCGATCCGAGAGAAAGGATTGGGGGAGGAGTTGGTTTCAAGTGGGGTAAAAAAAATAATTTTAGATCGTGCTCTTTATCTTTGATTCGATTTTAAAATGAGTTTCCAAAATAAGCTTTGATTTGCCCCTGATCCTGCGGGAGACTTTGAAATGCCGATTTATCGAGTTGATTTTCATCATCATGTGAAGGGAGATCCTGTCGATTTTCTCCACTACACGGCTATCGACTTAATCGATGCGGCGGTCGTTCATCGTATCGATGTCTTGGCGATTACTCCTCATGGGGTCGTTTTTCATGATCCTCAGGCGAGAGCTTATGCCGAGCAAAAAGGGGTTCTATTAATCTTCGGCGTAGAGAAACGGATTGAGGGAAAAGAGGTTCTTCTTTTAAATGTGATCCCTGATGAGATTCCGGCGGTGATGAGTTTTGCCGATTTGAAACGGTTACGGGCACAAAAAGGAGAGGAACTCTTAGTGGTGGCTCCGCATCCCTTTTATCCGACGAATTCTTGTATGGGGGAAGCCATGGATTCTTATGCGGATCTATTGGATGGGGTCGAGTATGCGCATCTCCATCTTCCTTTTTATAATCCGAATGATCGCGCGGTGGAGTGGGCCAGAGAGAGGGGGAAGCCGCTTTTAGCAAATTCGGATACACATTCGCTTTTTATGATCGGACGAAATTATTCGGAGGTGGAATCGGATGACCTGAGGATCGAATCGATTTTTAAAGCGATTCGATCGCGGCGCTGCCAAGCGATCGTTCATATTCCCTCTTTGTGGGAGGTCTTTCGATTTTTAATGGAGATTTCAGTCCTTCAAGCTTTAATTCGGTTGGTGATTCCCTCTCGTATCGGAGATCCCTTTGCCCAAAATCACAAACAAAAAATGGAAAATAATTTATGAAATCAATAGAGGCTTATCGTCAGCTTTTTCAACGTCTCCGAGAAATCTCCTATGTGGGCGGCGCAGGGGCCCTTTTGAGTTGGGATGAGGAGACTTATCTTCCTGAAAAAGGGCAAGCCTATCGCGCGGAGCAAAAGGCTTTTTTGAGTGGCTGGAGTCATGAGCGATTTGTCGATCCTGAGGTCGGTCGTTGGCTCACGATTTGTTCGGAGGAGGGTTCCGCGTTGAGTTTTGATCAACAAGTCAATGTTCGTGAGTGGCAGAAGGATTATCATCGAGCAACGGTATTAACCAAGAAGATGGTTGAGGAATTTGAACAAGCCCGGTCTGAGACCCACCATCTGTGGGTAGAGTCTCGTCGACTGTCTGATTTTAAGAAATTCGCTCCTGGATTAAAGCGATTGGTCGATCTATCCCTCCAGCGAGCAGAGGCTTGGGGCTATGAGGAATCGCCCTACGATGCTTTATTAGAGGAATATGAACCGGGGATTCGCGTCCGAGAATTAGTGGCGCTTTTTAAAGATCTCCGTGAACGATTGGCTCCTTTGATCCCGATGGCAGTCGAAAAATCGAGGGCGGCTGGATTTAAATTTCCAGAATTCGACTATTCACTATCGGATCAGCAGACCTTGAATCGATGGGTTGCTGAGCAGATTGGATTTGATTTTAAGGCCGGTCGAATTGATACCACCGTTCATCCATTTTGCTCTGGGATTGCCCCTGGGGATTGTCGACTGACGACTCGCTATGCGAAGGATCAGTTTCTGACCTCCCTTTATGGAGTGATGCATGAGGCCGGGCACGGGATGTACGAACAGGGATTAAAGGATGAGGGATTTTCGACTCCGATCGGTCAGGCCCTTTCTTTGGGGATTCATGAATCACAGTCTCGCTTTTGGGAGAATCATATCGGAAGAAGTCGTCCCTTTTGGGAATTTTTATACCCGAAGGTCATGGAGCTTTTTCCACAACTGCGCGGGGTCACTTTAGATCAACTCCTGAGATGGGTGAATCGTGTGGAACCGAGTTATATTCGAGTTGAGGCCGATCCAGTGACGTACGATCTCCATATTGTTTTACGGTTTGAGATCGAGCAGCGGCTTTTTTCTGGGGAGATAGCGGTGGAGGAGGTGCCGACCTATTGGAATGAGTCCTTTGAGAAGATGATGGGGTTAAAGGTCGAGCGAGAGGATCAGGGGGCTCTGCAGGATGTGCATTGGAGTTGGGGGTTATTTGGCTATTTTCCGACTTATACCCTTGGGAATTTAAATGCGGCACAGATTTATCAAACGATGGAAAGAGAGATCGGTCCTTTAGATTCAAAAATCAGGGCAGGGGAATTTCAATCGATTTTGAAATGGTTACAGGAAAAAATTCACCATCAAGGAAAAAGGTTACATCCGACAGAACTCATTAAACAGGTCACTGGAAAACCGGTCGATGCATTGGCACATATCGATTATTTAACTCGTAAATTTGGACGCTAAGAAAATGAAGAAATCACTAGAGAAACCGCTGTCTTGATCTTTTCATACGAAGCATTAGGCTCCTTTTGAAAGAAAAATACGTGGAAGAATCAAAACAGATGGAGAAGCGGGCCAAGAAAGCGGCCGAAATCGTTGCAAAACCTCAGCTTTATAAGGTCTGTGAGGGGTGTGAGTCGATTGTGATGGCAAAGGCCGTTACCTGTCCCAGCTGCCACGGCTATCGTTTTGACGATGCGCCGCAGCGAGTGATTGATCAGGCTATACTATTGGGTTCTCGACCCGCAACAACCCTATCTCATGAGGACTTTCAGTAATTCGTTTCGTATAATTGTTTTCATATGGCAATAAAGTAATAAAAAATTGAATTGTAATTGATTTTTCATAGTTTAGACGATTTCTTGACTATTAATGACGGATCGATAACTTCTCAGCAACTTTTAACAAACAAATAATAAATTATGGTTCCTATCTCTCAAATGTGGACGGTTGCTAGCTACGTGCTTGGTCAGAAGATTAAAGGCAATAAAAAGTATCCCTTAGTACTTATGTTAGAGCCTCTTTTCCGTTGTAATCTCGCCTGTGCAGGATGCGGAAAAATTCAATATCCGGATCATATTCTGAATAAACGACTTACACCAGAAGAGTGTTGGGCAGCTGCCGATGAATGTGCTGCTCCGATGGTTAGTATTCCTGGGGGAGAGCCTTTAATTCACCCTGAGATTGATAAGATTGTCGAAGGACTCGTCGCACGGAAGAAATATGTTTATCTTTGCACGAATGCCATTTTGCTTAAACGAAAGATCGATCTTTTTAAACCGTCAAAATATTTGACCTTTAGCGTTCATATGGATGGACTTAAAGAGGAACATGATACAGCCGTTTGTCGTGATGGAGTTTATGATACGGCGATTGAGGGAATCAAAGAGGCGGTTAAACGTGGTTTTCGTGTTTGCACCAATACAACGCTTTTTGACAACGCAAATCCACAACATGTTCGAGATTTCTTTGATGAAATGATGCGATTGAATGTTGAAGGAATGATGCTTTCACCTGGTTACAGCTATCAAAAAGCCCCAGATCAACAGCATTTCTTAGCGCGTAGTAAAACCAATGAGCTCTTTAGCAAGATTTTAGGGAATAAAAAGAAAGAGTGGAGATTTAATCTCTCTCCGCTATTCCTTGAGTTTCTTCAAGGTCGTTTAGATTACGAATGTATTCCTTGGGGAAGTCCTTGTTATAATATCTTTGGATGGCAAAAACCGTGTTACCTCTTGCAAGATGGTTATGCGGCGACCTTCCGTGAGCTCATGGAGGAGACAAATTGGGGAGATTACGGTCATAAAAGCGGCAATGAAAAGTGTTCCAATTGTATGGTTCACTGTGGATTTGAACCGTCATGTGTGGATGATACCTTTAGCTCCTTGAGTGGGTTTATTCGTACCGTTAAAGCGACTCTCGCCCAATAATTCATCTGATCTCGAATTTTTATCATTTAAAGAATTAATTATGTCAAACGTAGCGACTCAAAGTATTAGTAGTTCCCCCCAGGGGATGACCTTCCATTGTCAAAGTGATCAAGAGCGAATTGAAGCGATCGATCAAGCTTTCGACTATCGAGGAGATATCACCTTGACCCTTTTTAATGGAACAATATTAGAGGGATATATCTTTAATCGAACCGCGCGTCCTCCCCATCCTCACATTCAGATGTTTTTAAAAGGGGATGAGAAACAGACGATTGTTCCTTATAGCGATATTCAATCGATTGCCTTTTCTGGAAAAGATACGGCGGATGGCAAGTCTTGGCAGAGTTGGATGGATAAAAAGGATGCCGAACGCCAAGCCGAAGCGGAACGAATTAAGGCAGAAAACGAAAAGCTCGGAATTCTGTAGTTTTTTTTAATTTTATCGGATTTACTCCGATGGTCGTTCGATGATTCGATCCAATTCATCTCAAGGCAATGGGAGAGGAACGGGCAGAAGACAAGTGTCCTTCGACGGTTTTTCGACAAGCTCAAAACTTTCAGGCCTTCGACACGCTCAGGGCTTGCAGCTCAGGACGTCGCATCTCTAAATCTTGGCCGGAGGCGGTGTTAGTTTGAGAAAGGAGGGAGGCGGGGATTCAACGGCTCGAACGTTGCACCCCCTTTACCCCAGTGCTCTCCTCATCACCGCACCGCGCTATTAAATGATTTCGCTTTCGCGAAGGGGAGTCTGACCATCGGAACATCTCGGCGTTGAGCCTCGACACCGATTGATCGTAGGCGGGTGATGGTGAAATATTCCGTGATTTGGTTGGAGAGTTGAGGCCATTAAATGGCTCCGGAGGTAGGGCTCGAACCTACTGATATATGTTGATTTACAATTACTTACGTTGACATGGTGCCGTTATGGTGTCAAATTTGAATCCAAGATGGCTCAAAACTCTCGAAAGTCTGGCTTTTCGATTCGTCGCGAAAAACGCTCCGACGGCGTTCCCTGTTGGGTTGTTGATTTAGGTATTATTGACGGTTCTCGTCGTCGCAAAAAATTCAAAACAAAAACCGAAGCTGAAACTTTCTCTCATCAAAAGTGGATAGAAAAAGAAAACTACGGAACCGCTGCGCTCGAAATCTCGGATCAGCTTCGGATCGAAGCCAAAACAAGTGAAAAGAAATTAAACGAAGTCGGCTCTTCTCTATCCGAGGCAGTGAATTACTTCCTCAAGCATGCTCGTCCTGTCGGAGGTAAGAAACCTCTCGCACAATTGATCGAAGAGTTTTTAAAGTCTCGTACTGAATCAGGGTGTCGCGCTGAGTATTTGAGGGTTCAGGGGCATGTGATGGGAAAAGTCTCCCGACAATTTGGTGGACGTTTTATTCATGAAATCAGCCACACGGAAATTCAGGAGTGGATGCGTTCACAAAAATGGAGCGCGAGAACAAGAAAGAACTACCATAGCGATCTCCGTAATCTCTTTAATTTCGCCATCAAGCAAGGCTATTGCCTTTTGAATCCATTAGAGCGAATTGATCCGCCGAAGCTCGATGAAGCCGCTCCCGGCATTCTCAATCCAGATCAGGTTCAAAAACTTTTAGAAGCTGCCTCCTCCTATCGATCGGGGCAATATCTCGCATATGTCGCCATCGGACTCTTTGCCGGCTTACGATCAAGTGAGATTCAGGCTTTGGACTGGTCGGAAATCGATTTGGAACAAAAACTAATTCACGTGAAAGGATGGAAGGCGAAAACCCGACGGCGTCGAGTGGTCGGAATTGCGGATAACCTCTTACTCTGGCTACGCCAGATTCCGGAAAGAATAAGTCGAGTCGTTCCGCACACACCCAACATGTCCAAACATCTTTCGGCTTTGGCGCAAAAAGCTGAAATCGCTAATTACCCTAAAAACGCCCTGCGTCATTCTTTCGGATCTTATTTCCTCGCCCTTCACCGCGATGAAAATCGGACTGCCCTTGAAATGGGGAACTCTCCTCAAAAGATTTTCAGCAATTACCGTGAAGTGGTGACTCCGAAAGAGGCAAAAGACTATTGGGAAATCAAACCTCTTCCGGCTCCCGAAAACGTCCTCGAATTTCCATCCAAACCTATTCTTCCCGAATCAAAATCAAGAGCTAAACTAAATGGATAAAACCAGCCAATCGATTGGTAGCTTGAATAGAAGGATATTCTGAGGTAGATTTATGGCAGATGAACTGGAAAGAAAACATTCAGAAATGGCGCCAACTTCCGGCCGGAGAGAAACTCCGACGCCGTTGGGAAGCCATTCCCATGGATGTAGCCCAGAGCATGGCGTTCGAGAGGGAACCTGTGGAGATCAACCGACTTCAAGAAATACTCGACCGGATCGAGCAACCCGTTTTGTCGAAACCACTCGCGGAATTCTCTCCTATTCGGAGTTAGGTTAAATAGTTTCTTCAAGAGCTCTCTGGATGCGGTAAATCCGCCGTTTATAATGCCCTCAAAAAAGGGGGGAAGTTCTACTTTCTTCTCAATGAAACACAAAGCGGACTCCGTTTATTGGAATAGCGGAAATTTGTGGAAAATAGCTCTAAGTGGAAATAGTGGATTCCACTTTTTATTTGTGATCATGGATTTTTCCATTCCACAAATCCCCTAGGGAGTTTGTGGAATGGAAAATTAGATTTCCTGTAGGGTTTTTGCTTTCAAGATGAGGATTTCTCAGGTCTCCTATTGGCTATCCATGAAACTGAATGAATCTGAAACGAGAGTGATTCTCATCGATCCGCTTTTAAAAGCTGCGGGTTGGGATTTGAGAAATCGTGTTCAGGTTGGGCGAGAGATTCCTGTGGATGGCTATGACAAAGAGCCTTGGAATGGGATCACCGATTACTGTCTCTACGATTCTAAGGGAGATGTAATTGCCGTCGTCGAAGCTAAAAAATGCAGTCGAACGCCCCGAGATGCCGATGAGCAACTGCGGCATTATGTCACAGAGATAGCGAAACGTCAGAGCTTTGCTCCGTTCGGATTCATGTCTAACGGTCAATCGACCTACTTTTGGGAAGTGGGACAGTCAAATCCTCGTCTCATTGCTGGATTCTTCTCTTTGGTCGATCTGGAGCGACTTCGTTTTATTCGTCAGAACCAAAAGCCCCTCGAAGCGACACCAGTCAATTCGTCCATTGCAGGTCGACCTTATCAACAAGAGGCAATCAGGCGTGTGAGTGAACTCTTTTCCACCGGAAAACGTCGTGCGCTTATCGTCATGGCTACAGGCACAGGAAAAACCCGCACAACGATGGCCTTGATCGATCTTTTTTTAAGATCTAACCAAGCCCGAAATGTCCTCTTTCTTGCTGACCGTGATGCGCTGGTGGATCAAGCCCTGACCGATGGATTTAAAACCCACCTCCCGAATGAGCCTCGGGATCGGATTTACACTCACCAAATTGACACATCGAAGCGGCTTTTTGTGGCAACTCAGCAAACGATGAATGTCTGTTTTACCAAGTTTAGTCCCGGTTTTTTTGATCTGATTATTTTGGATGAAGCCCACCGATCCATTTTTAACCGCTTTACGGAAGTCATCGAGTATTTCGATGCCCGGATGATTGGTCTCACCGCCACACCTGCCAACTTTATCGACCGTGACACTTTTCGGGTTTTTCAATGCGAGAACAGCACGCCAGCCTTCCTTTATACCTATGAGCAAGCGGTTAAGGACGGTTTTCTTGTCGATTTTTCGCTTTATCAGGCCCAAACGAGCTTTCAACGTACTGGAATCAAAGGAATTGATTTGGAGGAAGAAGATCGAAATTCTTTGATCGAGCAAGGTATTGACCCGGATGCCATTGATTTTTCGGGGACAGCGATCGAAGTGGAGGTTTCCAACACGGATACCCTGCGAAAACAAATCGAAGAGTTTCGAGAGGTTTGCATCAAAGATCAGTCTGGACAAGTCCCCGGAAAAACAATCGTCTTTGCCATGACTAAAGACCATGCCAATCGAATCCGAGATGTTTATGAGGAGCTTTATCCGCAAGATGTCGGGATGATTTCGGTGATTACCAGCAGTACGGAAAGAGTGAGGGATGGCTCTTATGGGGATGGTCTCATTACCAAATTTAAGAAAAACGATAAACCACGCATCGCCGTCTCAGTAGATATGCTCGATACGGGACTCGATGTTCCCGAAGTGGTAAATTTGGTCTTCATGCGACCCATTCAATCCCAAATCAAACTCTGCCAGATGATTGGGCGAGGAACCCGAAATCAGGCCGCATGTCGGTTTTTTGATCGACTTCCCGATGGAAAAAAGACGGAATTCAAAATTATCGATTTTTGGCAGAATGACTTCAGCCGAAAGGCCGATGAAAAGATTCAATCCGCTGAAATTCCCGTTTTAGTTTCGGTCTTTAACACCCGTTTGAAGATCGTTGAAACTCTCATCAACGACCCTTCTCATTCCGCTTTTAAGCAGGCAGTCAACTCGATGCGGTTTCAGATTAAACGCATCCCTATTGATTGCTTTCCTGTAAAAAAAGTTTGGATGGAAATTGAACAAGCTTGGGATGATGGATTCTGGTTGCTTTTGACAAAGGACAAGATTGAATTTTTAAAACTCAAAGTCGCTCCGTTGCTTCGTTTTGCTCCGAATGTGGATGTTTCGGCAGAAACTTTTACCAATAAAGTGGAGCGATTTGTGCTCCAAACCGTCACGAACAAAGTCTCCCCCGAATTGCTTCAAGCTATTGCTGAGGATGTGAGCCGCTTACCTGATTACATCCTTTCCGATACCCGATTTACTGCATCCAAAGAGCTTTGCCTTTCTCACAAGTTGGCAAAAGCAACGCCTGATGAGTTGAGCCAAGTCATCTCCAATTTTGCGTGGCAGATGAAGAATCGACGTGAGCGTCCGAGTGCATTTTTGAATATTGATCTTCCCGATTTTATTGCAGTTCGAGGCTTGATCTCTATCGGCGAAGGCGGGGAGCAAGTCTATGTCGCTGAATACAAGAAGCGAGTGGAAGAGAAAATTTTAAAAATCATTGAAACTCATCCTGCCATTGAAGCGATTCGTTTAGGAAAAGAGGTCGATGAGATTCAGCTCATTTCTTTGGAGAAAACGCTTCATGATGAACTTGCGGGTGGAGATATTCAACTGAGTCCCGCAAATATCAGACGAGCATACGGATTTAAAGTAGATAGTTTCTTGGGATTTCTGAAACATCTTCTCAATATCGACACTCTCCCTGACTATTCCGGAGTCGTCCAAAACGCCTTTACAAAATTTATCGGCAATCATCCCTTTAGTGGCGATCAAATCCGTTTTTTAAGAGCGTTGCAGGATGTTTTCCTTCAAAAAAGAAAGTTTGACCCTGCTGACCTTTACGAAGCTCCGTTGACCAGTTTCGGACGTAATGCGGCTGATCGTCTTTTTACCCCAGAAGAGATTCAAGAGATCGTGACTTTAACAGGACAACTCGCACTTGCCGCCTAATCATTTATGCTTACCAACACAACACTCCGCTCTCAAGTCGATTCTCTCTGGGATAAACTCTGGTCAGGGGGGCTTTCCAATCCACTCGATGCGATTGAACAGCTTTCCTTTTTACTCTTCATGAAGCGTCTGGATGAATCTGAATCAGACCGGGAACGTGCCGCCAAGCTTCGGAAGACGCCCCACAAACCGATATTTCCCAAAGAAGATTTGCGCTGGTCGCATTGGACAAACTTAGAGGCAGGCGAATCATTAAAATTCGTCAAAGAAAAGGCATTCCCCTTCATCAAAATGCTGGGAGGCGAAGGCGGCTCTTTCGCCCAGCAAATGGAAAATGCTGAGTTTAAATTTTCAAAACCGAGCCTTTTAGTTGAAGCTTGCAAGCTGATCGATCAAATGCAGGTTTCCAGTCAAAACCAAGACGTTCAGGGAGACCTTTACGAATACCTGTTGAGCAAGCTCAACACCGCCGGAACCAACGGCCAATTCCGCACACCCCGGCATATTATCCGGATGATGGTCAAAATGATTGACCCTCGCCCCGGCGAACGGATTTGCGACCCTGCCGCCGGAACCTGTGGTTTTCCCGTCAATGCCTATCAGCATATCCTTGAAACACACACACGTCCGGAAGACCTGACCTATGACGAAGAAGGCTACCCCCACGGACTGACAGGAACCAAGCTATCCAAGGAGCATCACCAGTTTTTGCAGACTCAAGCCATTTCCGCTTATGATAGCGATTCCGGCATGACCATGCTTCGCATTGGCTCCATGAATCTTATTTTGCATGGACTGGAAAAGCCAAACTTCCGATATGCAGACACGCTTTCCAAGGCATTTGAAGAGGAAAAATGCTACGATGTGATTCTTGCTAATCCTCCGTTTAAGGGGGCCATTGATGCAGCTGATGTTAATCCCTCCCTGCCTGTAAAATGCAAGAAAACCGAAGTTCTTTTCCTTCACCTATTTCTGCGGCTCATGGAAAACGGCGGACGGGCGGCGGTCATTGTGCCTGACGGTGTTTTGTTTGGCTCTAACAATGCCCATGTGGACATACGCAAGAAACTGATCGAGGAAAACCGTCTCGATGGTGTGATTTCAATACCGAGCGGTGTTTTTCGGCCTTATGCCGGGGTCAGTACCGCTGTGCTGTTTTTCACTAAAGGTGGAACCACTGAAAAGATTTGGTTTTATGACATGGAGCACGATGGTTTTTCTCTCGATGATAAGAGGATCAAATTTCCTGAGAGTGATATTTCTGATGTTCTAGAATGCTGGAAAAATCGAAAAGAAAACAAGTTCAACCAAAAACGGACGCAACGGTTGGAGGAATTAAAAGAAAAGATTGCGCCGATGAAGTCGGAGGCGTTGAAGATTCAGGCTGAAATTCATCGCCTGACATTTGAGGCTGCGATTGCCGATGAGAAGGGGCAGGAAAAAGCACGGCAAACGCTTGAGATCGACCAGAAAAAAATGGCAGACCTCCATGAGAAAATGGCTCCTCTCCAAAAAGAGATTAATCAGCTCAATCGCCAGTTTTGGGTGACAAAAGACCTAGTGACTGCCAACAAATACGACCTCTCAGCCAGCCGCTATCGCCAGATTGAACAGGACGAAGTTTTTTACGAAAAACCGAAGGTGACGCTGGAAAGGTTGAAGCAGCTGGAAAAAGTGGCGACTGCTGAAATCGAAGAAATCCAGAGGATGATTGCAGGTCAATAATTATGGAACACATCCGGCTGACAGAAGTTTTAAAAGAACTCGAAAGTGGCGGTCGTCCAAAAGGTGGAGCTGCGGGTATTACTTCGGGAGTGTTTAGCTTTGGAGGAGAGCATATTTCAGCAGATGGAAGAGTCCTTTTTGAACCTAAAAAATATGTTCCTGAGGAATATTTTCAAGAAATGCGCCGAGGGAAAGTTTTTAAAGATGATATTTTAGTTGTTAAGGATGGAGCCACTACGGGCAAAGTAGGCTATGTAAGCTCAAATGTCCCATTGCCCGCAGCTATTAATGAGCATGTTTTTAGGATTGCAGTCGATTCTGAAAAAGCGTTTCCGAAGTATGTCTATTATCATTTATTAAGCACTACGGGAAATCAGCAAATTCTTTTGGATTTCCGGGGGGCAACAGTCGGTGGCATTTCACAAGAATTTCCTGATTATGTAAATTTTCCGCTTCCCCCACTTCCCAAGCAAAAGCGCATTGCTGTGATTTTGGATAAAGCCGACAAACTCCGCCGCCTCCGCCGCTACGCCCTCGAAATGAGCGAAACCTTCCTCCAGTCCGTTTTTTTGGAGATGTTTGGTGATCCGGTTAGGAATGAAAAGGGGTGGGATACCTGTGAACTCGAAGAATTAGCAAGCGTGGAGCGTGGAAAGTTTACTCCCCGTCCTAGAAATGATCCTAGCTATTTCGGTGGTTCGCTCCCTTTTATTCAAACTGGAGATATTACTAATAGCAGAGGAAGACTCAGTTCATGGACACAAACATTGAACGAAAAAGGTAAAAAAGTTAGCCGATCATTTCCTCCCGGAACGGTCGTTATTGCAATCGTTGGAGCTACAATTGGTGTAACAGCAATTTTAGAAATCGAAGTTTACTGTCCTGACAGTGTTGTAGGAATTCAAACTATTCCCGAAAAAATAACCAAAGAGTATCTTGAATATTTATTGAGATTTTGGAGGCCAGTATTCCTTGCTCAAGCACCCGAAACTGCAAGGGCAAATATCAATTTAGATACATTGCGCCCACTTCGGATTCCTACACCTCCAATGACTCTGCAAAAAAGATTCACTTGTTTGGTTTTAAAAAATAATAGTTTTCATTCAAAACAAGTGGAGGCATTACGCCAGTCCGAGCATCTTTTCCAAACCCTGCTTCACAAATTTTTCACGCAGGGGATTTGATATTATTCCTTCAGAAACTGATTTGCAGGAAAAATTGACGAGAACAGAGGATCAATGGACCGACAGATTAAAGCCCTCTTTTTTAACTCGGGACCGTGTATCTGCTTTAGAAAATCCGAAATCCGACAATCATGAGTTTTCGAAAATCCTCAAACATCCTTTGCTCTGATTAAAGATTATGATTTATGGAAGAGAAATCCATACTTTATAATAATACTGACTTACTTCATATTTGATGCAAAATGACCTAACACACAATTTTTAATGAAAATTAAATCGCTTAAAATCTCGAATATACTAAGTTTCAAGCATACCAATGATTTGGCATCAGCTTCAGATATTTCATTTGAAGATAATTTAAATATAATAATTGGTGAAAATGGAGCAGGAAAATCTACTGCTTTAGAAGTAATTAACTTCCTATTCAAAAGGGTTTTATTTAAACAATACAATGTAAATCAAGACTTGTATCAAAATAGAACAAGGTTACAAAATCCCGATAAAAAACAAATTTTATCACCGGCAAATAATGTGTCTTTTTCTGGATTTCGTCTTGGTCCAAATTGGAATTCTGAAAGTCAAGTTCAGAGAATAAGAATTTCAGTTAAACTAGATGAAATTGACATTAAAAATATTGAGAATCTTCAGAAGAATCTCGAAAAACTAACTGCTATAGGATTGTTTTATACTAATAAAACTATAAGTACTGCCATCGGTATTCAACCCGAATACACGATGGAAGTATCTTTGGATAGGCTAACCAATAATTTTGAAGTTACAATTATAGAGGGAATGCGCGACTTTGGATTTGAATACCTTACGGAGTATAACTTTTTCAGAGAATTAATTGATTTGTACAACTTGGAAAATCTCGAGAAACCCATCACTCAGTTATATGAGTCATTTACTTTAATTAGTAGTTATCGAAACTATCATGCCTTTAACTCCTCGATTTCTTTAAGAGACCAGCACCCTTCTCAACAGATATACACTATTAGGACTCAGGATTTTTCTAAAAGCATAAATGCTAATGATCAATCTGAGCCGAGTATTTTTTGGTTGGTAAGACTAAGGGTTGCCGAAAAACATTTTACTTTAATTTCTCATAAGTATTCTGAAGAAGAATGCGAGCAAATTGCTAATGATTTACCCTTTATTCAATCCATTAATAAAAGATTAAAAATTATTAATCTTGAATGTAAAATTAAACTTTTTGACCTTAGAACTTGGCAATATACATTCGAGTTTTTTGACACAAAACGAGAGAAAAGGATACTTGATATAAATAGTTTGAGTGCGGGACAAAAAGCAATTACACATCTGATCTTTGAGGCTTATGGTAGAGGGGAATTGAAAGGAGGCGTAGTAATAATCGATGAGCCAGAAATTCATCTTCACTATCAGTTTCAAAATGAATATTTGCTAGTAATTAAAGAATTAAACAAGGAACAAAATTGCCAATATGTTTTAGTCACCCATTCCGATGCTTTAATAAATTCATCCACTATTAATCATGTAAAAAGATTTTCTTTAGATGCTAGTGGATATACTGAGATTAAATCTCCAAATCTTTCGACTGATGAAAAAACATTAATTAAAATCCTCGACAATACTCGTTCTACCTATGCTTTTTTTGCTAAAAAAGTACTTTTAGTAGAGGGAGATACTGAAGTGCTCCCCTAAATTGAGAACACCTGCTAATATGTAAAAATGGAGGTTAGCATGGCGATAAAAGAAGGAGTTAAGCGGCGTCGATTTACGGCGGAGTTTAAGGCAAAAGTGGCGTTGGAGGCGGCTAGGGAGCAGAAGACGATCAAGGGACTGGCTCAGGAGTATGGAGTTCTTCCTGTTCAAATCAGTGAATGGAAGAAGCAACTTTTGAGTCACAGTGCAGAGGTTTTTTCTGCCGGTCGAAAGAAGCAAGAAGACGACACACAAAAGCAGGAAGAGAAGCTTTACGAGCAGATCGGTCGCTTAAAAATGGAAGTGGATTTTCTCTCAAAAAAATTAGGTCCCATTCGCTAGAGACTCGGCGTGAGTGGGTGGATTCCAAAGGGCGGTTGTCGCTTCGGCGACAACTGGCCCTTTTAGGGTTGAGTCGTCAAGGTTGGTATTACGTTCGTAAGCCAGAGAGTCAGGAGAACCTGATTTTGATGAACCTGATCGATAAAATTTACACGAAGAGACCCTTTTATGGTTATCGCAAGATTCAGTGGGAACTCAAAACAAAGGAAGGGAAAGACGTCAATTTGAAACGAGTCTATCGTTTGATGCGAGAGATGGGAATTGCAGGGATCGTTCCTCAAAAAAACCTGAGTGCTCCTGGGAAAGAGGGATGGGTCATGCCCTACCTTCTAAAAAAAATCAGGATCGAACGACCAAACCAAGTATGGGCCGTGGATATCACCTACATTCGGCTTTTGGATGGTTTTTGTTATTTGGTGGCGGTGATGGACTGGTATTCCCGATTCGTGCTCTCTTGGCGGCTTTCCAACACGCTCGACGGTGGGTTTTGTATGGCGTGCTTGGAAAAAGCGGTGGAGATCGCTCAAGGAGTTCCGAATGTCCTCAACTCAGATCAAGGGAGTCAATTCACCAGCCGTGAATGGGTCGAAACACTGACGCTATGGGGAACTCAAGTTAGCCACGATGGAGCCGGACGGGCGATCCACAACGTGATGATTGAGCGAGTCTGGAGAAGTCTCAAATATGAAAATGTTTACCTCAAAGGCTATTCAACAATGGAGCAGGCAAGGCGAGGGATCGACGAGTATTTCGAGTTCTACAACTACGATCGTCCCCATCAAACGCTCGACAATGAAATCCCCGCAACCCTTTACCTGAAATGAAAACCACCGCATGGCATCTGCGATCGATTCCGATTACGTTTCGGCTGAGGCGACCCTTCGGGTCGTCCACAGCCTTCACTGCATCGGAATCGAAGGAGCCATCAAAAGAAGGAGTTCCATCAAATAATCAAACATTGAAAAAAAAGAGAAATCAGTTAAAACTAGTCTTCGTTTCCTCACGGAAACGAAAATAAAAAAAACGGAATTTACATAGTAAATTCCTTAAAAGGCGTTCTCAAGAATAGGGGTCACCTCATACAGATCGTTTTTTTTACAAGTCTGTAATAACCGAAAAATACGATCATATTGAACAAGTAATTGCAGTTCTTTACATGGGAGGCAAAAATGAATACGAAAAATGGAGTAAGCTATTCAAAGCATTCGGACTTTCGGTTTATGGAATATTAGACTTTGATTATCTTATAAACGCCTGTTATCCATCTGAAAAAGGAACCAAACTTAGAGAATTAAAAGAGATCAATGAATTTAAGTTACGCCATCCTGAATGGGAAACAAAAATTGAGGAGCTATATTCCAGTGGTATTTTTATTTTAAAAAATGGAGACCTAGAGCATTACTTATCGATTAAGAAAGGTCTGACTGAAACAATAGATTTTTGTAATAATAAACTTACGACATACCTTTCTGATGAATCGAATTTCGAAAGAAATGAAATACATAAGATAATTGATCAAATAATGATTTAAATTGGGTTCCGAAATCAAAGATTTGCCACAATATACTTAAACATCGATGGGATATTCGTTTGTCTATAAAACATTAGAAATTTGATAAAGTTGAAAATCAATAGGGATTTAAAAATTATGAACGATTTAAATCAAAAATATGTTGAAACTCGAGATGAACGCCATTTTCGAATTCGGGAACAAACTCAATCCCATCAAGTCCAGACTGGAAATTCATTTGTTACTCATCTACTCACGCTGTCGGCCGGAACTTTGGCGCTTTCAGTATCCAATTTGGATAAAATCGCTCCGCATGGAATCTTGCCTGAAAATAAATGGATTGTTGGAGTTGCTTGGGGATCTCTTATAGGGTCGATGATTTTAACTATTGGTTGTGTGGGATTTGGATCACTTTCCTTTATTAGAGGAATCGAACAAATAGACGAGATTCAATCACATTGGATTAAAACAATGACTCCAAATAATCCACAGGGAGAAAATCATCCTGAACATCAAAATCGAAATTGCTGGCCTTTTTGGTCTCAAACTTGTGGTGTCGTGGCTGTGATTTGTTTGGCCGTCGGTCTAGTTTTCTTAGCTTGGTTTGCCATTATAAATCTGAGCTAACCCTGGTTTTATCAGCTTCTACGAGCTGTTCTTACAGACCATTAAAATTGCAAATTTCGGTCAAGATAGTTACAAAACGAACGAGATAGAATTAACGCATAGTCTTTCGATTTTGGTAATTTGTTTGGATGAAACAAATTATCAGTCTGATTGAAGTGAAGTTGCATGAAATGGGGCTTCCCGGCTTGAACGTTGCACCCCCTGCACCCCAGTGCTCTCCTATTTTCCGCTCTGCGAGGAAATAACATTCGCTGACGCAAAGGGGAGTCTGACCATCGGAAATCTCGGCGTTAAGCCTCGACGCCGATTGATCGTAGGCTATCGATATTGAAAAATAAAGGGATCTTGAGAAATGATAGAGTGGAAATTGGCTCCGGGGGTAGGGCTCGAACCTACGACCAATCGGTTAACAGCCGACCGCTCTACCACTGAGCTACCCCGGAATGGTAAGGAGGTGAATTTATATCGAGGGTTTGAAATCGGGCAAGCTTTTTTGTTTTAAAATTTCTCTTAAAAAATCACGCCCACGACTAGTTTTTAACTGTTTTTCTCTGAGTCGAGCCTCATTTCTTGAGGGAAAAGTTTCATGATAAAAGAGCGTCCATGGACCTGATACTCGTTTTGTATGAAGCGTGTAGCGATATTCAGGATCGTTATGTTGTGTGATTCTTCTTTGTAAATCCTCTGTTTGACCTATGTAAATTTTTGAGTCTGGATTAACTAAAGCGTAAACGAAAAAGTGAGACATATGGAAAACCGTATAGAGAACCTACGATCCGTCAGCTGACGGATTAACAGCCGACCGCTCTACCACTGAGCTACTCCGGAATGGCAGGGAGGTGAATTTATATCGAGGGTTTGAAATCGAGCAAGCTTTTTTGTTTTAAAATTTCTCTTAAAAAATCACGTCCACGACTCGTTTTTAATTAAAACAGTTTTTGATTGATTTCTGAAAAAGCCCCTTGAGATTAAAGGGTAACCTCAAAAATTACGGAGAGATTGAATTATGGGCCTTATTCACAATGTTGTTGGAACGATCGGCAATACGCCGTTAGTGAAATTAAATCGAATCGCCGCCGGCGTGGATGCGACGATTGCTTTGAAGTGTGAATTTTTCAATCCTTTGGGAAGCGTTAAGGATCGGATTGGAATGGCGATGATTGAAGCGGCTGAGAAGGCCGGTCTGATTTCGGCGAATACGACTTTGATCGAACCGACCTCTGGAAATACGGGGATCGCCCTTGCTTTTGTCGCTGCTGCCAAGGGGTATAAGTTAATTTTAACGATGCCTGAGAGTATGAGCCTAGAACGTCGAACTCTTTTAGCGATGCTCGGGGCTAAGCTCGTTTTGACTCCTGCCGCCGAGGGGATGCGGGGGGCGATCAATAAAGCGGTTGCGCTTCAACAAGAGATTCCCGGTTCTTTCATTCCTCAACAATTTGAAAATCCAGCGAACCCAGAGATTCATCGTAAGACCACTGCTGAGGAGATCTGGCGTGATACCGATGGAAAGATTGATATCTTCGTCGCTTCCGTGGGAACGGGCGGGACGATTACCGGGGTTTCTGAGGTATGCAAAGCACGTAAGCCGACCTTTCAATCGATTGCGGTTGAACCGAAAGATTCTCCTGTGATTACCCAAACTCGTAATGGAGAGCCGGTAAAACCTGGGCCTCATAAAATTCAAGGGACGGGGGCTGGATTTGTACCGAAGAACTTGAATCTCGCGATTGTTGATGATGTTGTCACGGTGAGCAACGAAGAGGCTTTTGCGATGGCGCGTCGACTTGCAAAAGAGGAGGGTTTATTGGTCGGTATTTCCACCGGAGCCAATGTGGTCGCAGCGTTAGAGGTCGCAAAGCGTCCGGAGAATAAAGGGAAGTTAATTGTGACTGTCGGTTGTAGTACCGGGGAGCGTTATCTCAGCACTGCCCTTGCCGAAGAGGCACGTAAAGAGGTCGGTTCTTAGCATTTTGAAACCTGAACATTGACCTCGATTCCTAGATCTAATTTTACAGTTCCTAAATAGGAACCGAGGATTGGGGTTGTTTGTTCTGGAGTTCGTCCGACGGCGACACGAAGATGGTCGTGATTGGATAGGATCCCTGCGGTGGGATCAAAATCTTTCCATCCAGCCCCTGGAAGATAAATTTGGGTCCAAGCATGCATCGCTCCAGCGGCGATGTGGATTGATTTTGTTTTAGGGTCTTGAACATTCGGAATATATCCACTGACAAAACGGGCCGCCATTCCGAGTTGACGGGCGGTTTCCATAAGCAGGATTGCAAAGTCACGACAGGCCCCTTTTCGCTCCTGTAAAGTGACTCCGGGGGATTGTGTTCCACTTTCGAGGCGAGCTTCATAGCTCATCATTTTAGGAATAGCCCGATTGATCGCTGAGAGGAAATCAACGGTTTTTGCTCCCCCTTGGAGATTTAAAAATGGTTTCACCCAATCAAGAATTCGCTCTCGATCCTCTGGATAAAGCGGGAGGAGGTAAGGCGCCAAATCGATCGCTTCGGTTTGTGAATATTGAAATGGAAGGAGAGTCGCATAAGGGTCAAGGATGAAGTCGAAAGGATTACTTTCAAGAAGTTCGACCTGAAGTTGACTCCGAATCGTGAGTTTTTTGGTCGGCTTTAAAAATTCGACGTAAGCGACCGGATTTTGAAATTGATCGGTAGTCCAACGAATTCGATGTTCCGGCTCAATCTTGAGATCAAAGGAGAGAACTCTTTTTTCGTGATCTTCAATGGGACGTATTCGGAGTTGATGTGGGGCCAATTTAACTGGTTTTTCGTAGTGATAGATTGTTTCGTGATCAATCAGAAGTGTGCTCATGAGGATTCCTTAGGGGGGTGACGCTGAACTTGGACCGACACATCGAGAGTCTCTAGTTTTCCTCCACGATAGGTTCCTCGCAACGGAGGGAGATCGTTATAATCACGTCCGGTCGCAATGACGACGTGACGATCGGAGACAATTAAGTTATTGGTCGGATCCAGTCCCCACCAATGTTGTCCGGGAAGCAGAACCTCGACCCAGGCATGAGTCGCTTCGGCTCCTATGAGATTGGGTTGATCAGGGGTTGAATTTATCCTCGTGGACTCAATGTAGCCACTGACGTAACGGGCAGGAATTCGGGCAGAGCGGAGGACCCCTAGCATAAAATGGGAGAAATCTTGGCAGACCCCTTTTTTAAGGCGTGCCACTTTTGTTGCCGTTGTAGAGATATCTGTTTTTCCGGATTGATATTGAAATTGTGTATGAATGAATTGGTTAAACTGAAGTAAAGCTTCGCCTAAAGGGGCTTTATGGGGAAGGTGTTTTTTGATATAGTTTTGGAACGGATTTCCAATGGGAACAAGAGAGGTGGGGCTCAAGTAATCGTAGTACTCGTATTGCCGAGACTGATAAAGTTGCAGCGCCTCAGCGATGCTGACTTCTAAAACTGCTGGGGGGATTGTGAGAGGGGTGACGCACACTTCTGATGTTGCAACGATCTTCAAGGTCGAATGTCGATTGGGAACGGAGAAAAAGTGAACCTGATTTCCAAAATAGTCAGTGTAAGGATGGAGATCCGCCGCCGGTTGGATATCGATCGAATGGGAAAGGAGTTTTTGAAAGGAATCCGTTCGGGGGTACAGACGCAGATGTCCGAACGAATCAAAAACAGAGCCCTGATATTGATAGGAGGTCTGGTGTTCGATGCGGTAATGTTTCACATCTCCACCTCGATTTCATGAAGTGGTTTTGATTCTTCATTCATAAAAAGAATGGGATAGTCCTCTTGATGGGTAAAGAAATAGTCATTGATCTGATTCGCAAGATTTTCGATTTCATTTCGGATTTTTTGAAGTTCATTGAGAAAAAGAGGCTCTCCCTTTGAATCGGAAATGGTTTGTAGGGGGAAGAGGTTTGTGAGTTCGATTTCATTTGCCCATCTGAGCATAGCTTCCGATCGTGTTTGAAGGGAGGGGTGATGAGAGCGAGATAAAAGAGAGTGAAGTCGTTTAAAACAAAACTGCAGAGAGATGGGGGCCTGTTTATCTTTTAAAAGAAATTCAGCAACGGGGAGTGGAAGGGAGCGAAACTGGAACTGACGACGATAGTTATCAAGTGTGCAAAGTCCACGAAGTAAAAGCGTTAAAAGCTCATTTTCAATGTCGCGCTCCTCTTTTTTTGATTCCTCGCGGATCATATTTTTATCTGAATAAAGGGAGAGTAGAGCGGTCAGCGTCAAATAAGAACGCTCGAGGTAGGATCCTAAATTTAAAAAATCTCGACCTCGATCATGGGGCATGGTTCGGAAAAGCATTCCATGAAAGGCACTGGTTTGATTGAGAATATGATCTAACGACTCACGGATCGAGAATAGAGAGGTCTCCTCCTCTTGAGTGGGAGTCGTCGCAAGTTCTGATAGTTTTTGCGTTAGTCGATTTAAAATCGTCCATCCCTCAGGAGGGATATAATCTAATAGATCCGAGGCATTGGATTGAGCTTGTTGGATGGAATAAAAAATGGAGGAGGGATTTTTAGGATCGAGTGTTAGATACCATGAGACCTTGGCATGATCTTTTCGATAAAGACGCGGAAGATAATCCTCTTTATGTCCTGTCATAACACTCAAGGCTTGCCAAAGGGGGAGAGCTCTTTGAGGTCGATTTGAGGATTCGCGATGAATTTCATCGAGGATATAAAGGAATCGGGCAGTGGCCTCCGCTCGTTCTAAGTAACGTCCCATCCAAAAAAGGGATTGGGCAAGTCGACTTCCGAGGGGGATCTCCTCATTTTTTCGGATTAATGGCAATGAACGGTGGGTACGACGATTTTCTCCTCCGATGACCCAGGTATCTTTGGCGATAAATTCGGAATGATTAAAAAGATCCTCATTTTTCCATACTTGAGTGAGTCCCCCGGGCATGATCTGAATTTCCTGCTGACGAATCGTTGCAAAGCATCGTAACGTATAGGGCAGCGGTATCATTTCTCTTGTTTTAAGATCAAAAACCGGAGTTTTATCCCAAACCATCCGAGGATGAGCGACGAGAGAGGTGGGAGCTGATTGAATCGTTTTTTGTATCTCTTGCTCACTGAGATAGGTATTGAGTCGATCGGCAAAAAGGTAGCGCTCTTTATTTTCGAGAAGATGATTGAATTGCTCGCGATCTTCACTGAGATACGTCGGGAGCGCAGGAAGAATCGGCGATTCCTCTTTGTAATAACGAACCATTGCCTCTGTGTATTTAAGAAGAGGACGTAGACCGATAATTCCAGTTCCTGGAGCGTTGAGAATTTGGAGGTTACCGAATCGTAGGCAATCGATTAAACCAGGAGTTCCCGCGAGCCCATTGAAGGTCAGAGGGTCGAGTTGATTTGAGTTTGTGCAGCGAAGGAGGAGATGGATCGGGCGTAATCCATCAATTGTTTTATAATGGAGAACCGCATTACGGACCGTGAGGTCTTGTGGATGAACCACGGGGAGTCCCAGTTTTCGGGCAAGGGAGTGATGATCGAATTCAGAAGTTTGAGAGGTTGCATTACTTAAAACGACGATTTGAGCTTGATCGGGGGCGGCAGCACAGGATTTTAAGGTTTCAAGAAGCTCTAATGGAAAGTGACTGATCGATTGAACTAACCGCTCTTCGTAGAGTTCAGGAAAGATTTGATTTTGAGTGAGTCGATTCTGAAGGGCAAAACTGAGCATCGGCGGGATTGAGAAATGATCGCGAATAACATACCAATTCCCTTCAGAATCTTTAGCAAGATCGCAGGCGGCCCATTGGAAAAAAGATTGATTGGGTTGAAAAAGATGAACGCATTCTCGATAAAATTCCGGATTATCGAGGATGAGAGAGAGCGGAATAATCCCCTCGCGAAGAATATTTCGTTGATCATAAATATCCTGAAAAAACAGCTGAAACGATTGCATTCGCTGTTGAATTCCCCGTTTTAAATAATCCCACTCCTCCGCTTCGATAATCAAAGGAATCGGATCGAGGGAGGTCATATGAGAGCCTCGCGATTGTGGGGATTCGGGAGAAATCGAGAGTTCCTTCATCCCTAAACTACGGATCAGATTCTCAGAGGCCTGAAATCGAGATTGGAGTTGTTTTTCGGAAAGGCCCCGGAGTTGTTTAAAAATCGAAATAACCCCGTGTGAAGAAAGGTTTTGTGATGGAAATCTTTGACGATAAATCGGTTTTGATGGGGGTTCGAAAAGATTCATTGAAGAAGCATAAGCGTTCCGTAAAAAAGCAGAAAACACAAGCAGGGAAATGAGTTTGTGAAGATCTACGGAGAGGATTATCCCCAGATTCTGCGTTAGGAATCGTTTTTATCTGTAAAGCATGTCACCAAAATGGTGAAAGAGAAAAGGAGCACTGACGACCCGCATGGGCGTCAACTTAAGGAGAAGAGAAAATCCAATTTCTATTTCTGCAATAAGGTTCAATATCTTGATTCATTGCGACAAACTATGTACCCCACCCCCTCTGGGCAAGGGTACCCCTTTGGAAAAGCTAGGATTGAGGATGTGATTTCGGATTTCTTTTTGTCAGTGCCATTTGCACTTGTGTAGGATCTCGCCTCATATCCAGCACGGCAATGACAAAGACGTTATTTCTATCGACTTCATAATAGATCGCAAACGGAAATCTTTTGGAAAGTGCCCGATAAACACCCCATTTCTTTGCATGCACGCCCGCCAAAAGAGCAAGCGATTCAATGTCCGCAATCAAACTGTTGATAAAATGGTTGGCGAGCCAATCTCCATGAACCCGATAAAATATCTTTCCTGAATCGAGGTCGCTGATGGCTTCGTCGAGAAGGACAACGGTCTTGGGGATCATTTTAAAAGACGGCGTTTGACTTCATCGAGGGAATAAAACTTCGCTTTTCCTGATACGATTTTCTTCCGTCTGGCGTCCAGAACGGTCTTATGCCATGTCGGTGAGTCTAAATCGGATTGATGGGAAAGAGAGTCCCATAAAAGCTCCATCGTTTGAAGCTGCTCTGTTTTCGACATCTTTTGAATTTGAGTGATGCTCATGGAGTTAAATTTAGTTCAAAGAGGAATAAAATCAATTCAAGAAAAAGTAACACTCAGGTAGCACTATTGCGAAAAATACGATAAAAACAGCGTTTAAAACCTAGAATAAGTCACTACCGTCCAAAATAACTTTGGATTTGAGAGGTGAATTAGAGGAGGGGGATTGAAATTCTAAAACAGTTCTCACGCACTCCCATCGCAGAGCGAAAATCCAAAAAGGTAACAAACTGGAGAGCCGAGGGTAGGCAACCAGGAACGGGGGTGAGCAGGGGTTCCGTTAACGCCGCTTCCTCCTACGTCCAAGCACTACGGCGAGACAAGACGCCGCAACGTAAGAGAGGGAGAGGATCGTGAGCTCTTTCCTTTCGGCGTCTCCTTCGTCGACTACCGCCTCCCAAGAATCTCTCCCGTTTCTT
>CAMCYL010000011.1 GCA_945883905.1 Akkermansia muciniphila
CTTGTTTTTGTTCCATTGTGTATTTTCGATTCGTGCGCTTAGGCACAGGGGAGATTTCAGGGTGAGAGGGAGTTTGATTTTCGTTCATCACGAAAATCTAACGATTTTTCGAGGTCAGAATACAACGGCTCTGAGCGGGGGCTTACGAATGAAAATTAAGGAGAAATCGGCCTCACTCCGACTCCGAAAGCTTTCGGAGTTCGGAGATGTGGCAAATTTTGATATAAAAGAAGTCTATTGAAAAATTTGGGCTTAAGTGTTTTTACTTGATATTGTAAAATAACTTCTTGTCTTCAGCATTATATTTATATAAGTTTTAATCTATTGATCATAAGAGCTTTATGAATTTTTTTGCAAAAAAATCGACCTCAATCTTTTTTTTATGGCTATTACTATGCCTAAAAGGAAGCGGAGCCCTTTTAACCTCAACAACCAATAATGCCTCAGAAGTTTTTTTTTCAACCTCAGCTGTTGATTTAATTAATGTTGGAACGGCAACCTTGGCGAGTGAGGTTCATAGCGGTTATTTATCCTATGTTGGTGTCGCTCCTATTTCTGCATTGAATAATGGCTCTGTTGGATTTGTTTCAACAGTAGGGGGTCTTGCTACAGTTGCCTTTGATGGAGATCCCTTAGGATTTTTTGTTGATGGAAACTGGACAAGTACTTATCATTTAAATTTAAACAGTGCCCCCCTTGGCTATCGAATGACTGAAGTACGAACGATTGCCGGATGGTCTTTCGGGCGAGGTTCACAAAAATTGGAAGTTTTAGTGAGTTATATTAATGATAGTAGTTTTATTTCTTTGGGAACCTTTTCTGTCGACTCTCTTGCTGGAGGCTCCTCACAAATTACTTTAACCGATAGTACCGGAACGATTGCGATTGGGGTCGATGCGATTCGATTTAACATTATGATTCCTACGAATCCTGGAACGCAAGAGACGACTTATCGAGAACTCGATGTTTTTGGAAGCGCGATACCTGATAATACCCCAGTCATTTACCTCTTTCCAACATACAGCACGACAGCAACAACGAATGAAACGGTTTTTATCGATGGAACCAATGCAGGAGCGGGAGCAGGAAACTACGGTCAAATCATCTCCTCTGGAGCGGTGACGCTCAACGGCGGAACCTTAAAGCCGCAGACAACCTTTACCGGTTCCTCTGGATTTACTCCGGCTTACGGTCAAAGCTTTACGGTTCTTTCCGGTTCTTCGGTCACTGGCAGTTATACAACGATTGATAACAGTGCCAATCCCGCCTCTTTAAAGTTCGTGGCAGAGTATCAAAACAATCAAGTCAACGTCGTTGCAACCCCTGGGGATTACGCTCGGGATCTTCCCAACCTAACCCCCTCCCAGCAAGGGGTAGGACGCGCCTTAAATTCAATCGTGACCCCGAGTGTGGATAATCGAACGGGAGTGGTTAAAACCGATCGTGAGAAGATTACAGCCGGACTCCTGAGACTCGGAGCTCCTCAACTCCAATCAGCGATTGCCCAGCTCGATCCCTCCGCTCTTCAAGGAATGAGTCAAACGAGTCTTCAAAGCGCCCAAGCGGTGCAATCTGGATTTACCGGCAGACTGGATCAACTTCAATCGGGAACCAGTGGCGGGTTTACGGTCAATGGGGTGCCCATGACCGATCTTCAAGGGGAGTATGACTACGAGGAGGTGGCCTCCCTGGATATGAAATATGCTAAGAAGAAAAAAAAGAAACTGACCAGCTACTGGATCAATGGAACGGGGAACTGGGGAGATGTAGAAAGTGAGGCACAAAAGTCCGGTTATCGGTTTTATGGGATGGGAAGTCAGATTGGCATGGATCAGAAATGGAAAAACGGGTTAACGACCGGATTAATGCTCTGGGAGGGGTATTCAAAGACCCGTTTAGCCACCTTGGATAGTAAGATGGAGAGTCATCGGGGTGGGGGAGGGATCTATCTTCACAAGGAATGGAGAGGACTCTACTGGGGAGGCTATGTAGGGGCAGGAAAGGTCTTTTATGAGACCGATCGCTCGATTGATTTTTTAGGGGAGCATGCCAAGGGAAAGACGGAGGGAACGATGATCCAAGGGTGGAACGAATTAGGGTATGAGATGAGGTGGAGGAACTGGGGGTTTGGGCCAACAGCAGGGGTTGGGTATGATCGAGTGATGATCGATCGCTACAAGGAGACGGGAAGCGCGGCGGCCTTAGCCCTTGCGGATCAGACCCAGGAATCGTTGAGACATCAGATTGGATTTCGAATCCAAAGTTTTTGGAAATGGGCCAAGGTCGGAATCCAACCGAGTTTACGGATGAGTTGGGATCGTGAGTATTTTGATCCGAAAGCCATTAGTGCCCGATTTGTGGCGGGAGGAAGCTCCTTCGATAGCCCCGGGAGAGAACTCGATACCGATACAATGAATGCCAAACTTGGACTTTCGATTATTCCGGACCAACACTGGACCGTGACCACCAGTTACCAGACCCAACTTCTTGCCGAGCAATACTCCTCACACAATTTTGATCTCGGCGTGAGGTATGGGTTTTAGGGGGAGTTTTTTAGTTTGTGGCCATTCTGATTTAAGCGTGTGATAAATTCGAGTCGGGATTCGTTTTCCTTGAAACAAGAGGCGAATGGCCTCAAGAACATTTTTCATGAGTAAATCGATATCAAATCGAACGCGAACAATTTGGTCTTCGAGAGGGCCTAGTCCATCATCATAAACGACCGCAATCGTTTTGGATTGGAGTGACTTTCTTAATGGAGCGCTATTTTTATAGAGTTTTAAAAAAGTAGGATACTCCTGAAAAATAATAACCTCTGGAAAATCATTTTTTTGAAGACGAGCGTGAAGGGATTCCTGAGTGTATTGATCCCCCCAATGAGGAATATACCAATCCATTGGATAGGAGTGACAGTACTCTTGCATTGCTGCTTCGAATCCCTGATGTCGAATCATCCCCTGCGAAGGATGCGCGTTGCCGACCACACAAAATCGTCGATATCCTCGACTCAAACATTGAAGGACGAGGAGCCGAGAGGACTCTTTTTCCTCGACTAAAACGACTGGGATCTCCAATTGATCGCTCACGGTATCGGGACCGCCTATAATGATCATCGGAAACCCTTTTTCCTTAAAGTGAGTCATGGGGATCGAAAGGGTCGGTCGTGGATCGATAAAAAGAAGGGCTCGATAATCTCCGTTAAGGCGTTTTTCGTAGCAGCTTTTTTTTACGAAAAGTTCCGATTCAATAAACTCGATTTTCCAATTTTTTTGTTCTGCCTGTTTTTGAATTTTTGATTCTATAGCTTTGAGTAGCGATTGCTCTTTAGACCACCACTCGGGACGGATGACAGTTAAGGAATGATGAAGGGGGCGTGGCTCTAGAAATGGGGTGACCTCAAAAGGTTTTACTTGAAGAAGTCGGGTTCCGCTCCCTCGAAGAGAGCTTACGATGCCACGTTTTTTAAGATTTTCGATCACTTCAGTTGCGGCATATCGACTGACTTGAAAAAACTTTTGAATTTCGGACCCTGTCCAAAAACGCTCCCCTTCAGCTCTTTTTATTTGAAAAAAACGGGAGAGGACACGATCCGGGAGTGTTTTATCAAAAGGATGGTGTTTCATGAAAAAGAGCTCTCTTCGGCTTATAAAAGCGTTTATTTGAGCTCTATGAACTTGACCGTGAGTTAGGAAAGTGGTCTGGCAATCGTTTTTGGTTGTAGATAGTCATTTAAAGTTTCTGGACTATTGACCCCTCCGCCAAATCCACTTTGATTGATTCCTCCGTAGGGAAGTCCATAAGCGAAGACATTGTGGGCATTGATCCAATTATTGCCTGCGTTGAGTTGTTCGGCGACACGATTGGCGCGTGTGAGATCTTGACTCCATACACTATTGGCGAGTCCATAAGGGATTTGATTGACTCTTCGAATCGCTTCCTCCTCGCTTGTAAAGCAAACTAAGAAGGCGGTGGGACCGAAAATCTCCTCCCGAAAACAGATATTCTCATCTGTTCCCTCTAAGAGAAACGGAGAGAGAAAATAACCGGGATTTTTTTCATTATGATTTGCCTCTAAAAGAACTTTTGCTCCTTGTTTTACTCCTTGATCTAAATAACTGAGAACCCGTTTTTTATGTTCAGCGCTGGCAAGAGGGCCCATTTCAGTGCTTTCATCGAGGCTTGCACCCACTTTAATCTTTTGGAGAACTTCGACGACCCGTTTGGAAAAAGTGTCATAAATATTCTCGTGCACAAACCAGCGTGTTGCGGTGCAACAAACTTGACCTGTATTGAAAGTAATTGCTCCCGCGAGTTGGGTTGCTGCCTTTTCGATATCGGCATCTTCAAATAAAACGGCGGCTCCTTTCCCTCCGAGCTCGAGTTTACAGGGGATAATCCGTTGACCGCAGCGTCGAGCCACATCGGCTCCCGCACGAGCAGAGCCCGTAAAGGACATTCTTTTAATCAAAGGATGTTCCGTGAGCGTCACGCCTACCGAAGGACCATCTCCTAAGACCACATTAAAAACGCCTGCGGGGATTCCTGCACGAACGGCAAGTTGGGCGACATAAAGAGTGGAGAGTGGAGTGACCTCGGAGGGTTTAACGACAACCGTATTTCCGGCGGCAAGTGCGGGGATGATGCCCCAGAGTAAAAGATTGTAGGGGAAGTTCCATGGAAAAATAAAACCACAGACTCCGTAGGGGCTCCGATGAACTCGGGCCTCCATATTGGTGATTGCCAAAGGGGTATCTCGTGGGGTTTGAATGGCTAAATCGGCAAAGTATCGAATGCACTCAATTCCAAAAGGGATATCAAATCCACGTGTGGCTGTAATGGCCTTCCCGACATCCAAGCTCTCGATTTGAGCGAGAATCTCCTTTTCCTTCTCCATGAGATCGGCGAAGCGATGCATTAAAGCAGATCGATCGTGGACGGAGAGCTTTGACCATTGCTGAAAGGCTTTATCCGCTGAGCGTACCGCAAGATCGACCTCTTTTTCTCCCCCCATTGAGACGGAGGCTAAACGAGTTCCGTCGACAGGATTATAAACATCGGCAGTTAAAGGGGATTGATTTGACTGAAGCTTACCGTCCCACCAATGACCGTGGGGAGTTATGTTCAGAAATTGAGAGGCTTTTTCGTCGAGGAGGATCATGGTGTTTTCCAAGGGTTTAAAGTTGAGGTATATTGTCGATTCTTAAAATCTCACATTTTATTTATTTGAAAGCGTTTCAGCGTAAGCTTTTATTTTAGAAGAATAATTTTGGAATGCTTCAGAAAAATCGCTGAAATTTTCAACGCTTTTTCTTCCTCTTACGCGATGATGAAACTCGACTAAAGTTTCGCATTCAATTCGATCCATTTCGCGAGTCGCCTGAAGGAGTCTTTGCTCCTCTCCGAATGGAATCGCGAGAAAGCCATGTTGATCGGCATGAATCAATTGGCCGGGTTTAATTTTACAACCAAAAACATCAACCTCGACATTCCAATCCACGGGACAGCCGTGTCCATGGCCAACGCAAAGTTGGCGAGCCATCATTTTAAAACCAATTTTTTGAACTTCAGGAAGGTCACGGACCCCCCCATCTGCGATGACTCCTTGGCAATCGAGTAACTTCAATAAACCGGCATTCATTTCTCCGGTAATTGTGGCGTGCACGTTAGGTTTATCGAGATCTTGAACGACTAGGATTTTAGGGCCTGGAATTGAGGAAACGTACTGATAATAGTCGAGCCACGCATTCGGTTTTTTTGTCTTATGGGAGGGGTCGCTTGGTTGAATGACCATCGTCACTGCGTAGCCGACCATTGGCCCCATATTCGGCATAAAGTCTTGAATCGGCTCGAGATTAATGCCCGTACGAGCAACGTCGTGGCGTGTGATTTGTTCCCATCCATTAAAGACGGCTGGAGTCGGAAAGCGTTGAAGTTGAATGAGTTCGCTATAATTTAAGAGGGACATGAGGAGCTTCCTGATTGAAAGATTAAATTAAAATTTTCATATAGATAAAGGAGTCGTGAGGATAATGGATAATAAAACATTGTCAAATCAAGAGCCTTTTCCAAGCGCTAAATAAGACAGATGTAATAAAGAATCTTGATTTTATCTCATTTAACCTAAATCCGTTCACTCCTCGCTCTTCTGTTTTAGAGAATCTTTGTTTTTAAAAAAAGAAAAAATCGATTCAGCCGTTTTATTGCCGATGCCATTAATTTCTGAGATCTCTTTTAGGGTTGCTTTTTTGATTCGTTCTACGGATCCAAAGTGAGAGAGGAGTCGCTTTTTTCGATCGGGACTGATCCCTGGGCAATCATCTAAGAGACTCTCGGTCATTTTTTGGCGATAAAGAAGTTCGTTATATTTATTAGCGAAGCGATGGGCCTCATCCCGGATTCGTTGAAGAAGCTTGAGGGCTCCTGAGGATTGAGGAAGAAGGAGGGGAAAGGATTTACCGGGGAGGTAGATCTCCTCGTTCTCTTTGGCGAGTCCGATGATGGGAATAAAGGGGAGTTCAAGGATTCGGAGTTCTTCGACCGCTGAGGAGAGTTGCCCTTTTCCTCCGTCAACAATGATGAGATCTGGCTTTTGAATCCCTTCCGTGAGCACTCGCTGATAGCGTCGTCGAACCGCCTCTGCGATGCTCGCAAAGTCATCTTGCCCCCGAACGCCGACGATTCGATATTTTCGATAATTATTTTTGGCCGGTCTCCCATTTTCAAACTGAACCATTGAAGCGACCTTATGATTATCGGAGATATTGGAGATGTCGAAGCATTCCATGATTTGTGGGGGATGAGTGAGTTGCAGCGCTTTTTGAAGATCAATGACATCTTGAGTTGGATCGATCTGAGATTTAAATTCGCGAACGAAACGTTTCACCGGGGCGGTTGTTTTACGGAGGTTATCGAGAGTATCGCGAAGAGAGGCTGCTTTTTCAAATTCGAGGTTTTCGGCGGCTTTGAGCATCTCGTTTTCAATTTCAGAAAAAGATTCTTTGGCTTTTCCATCGAGAAAGTCGCAGGCCTCTTGGACGAGAGTGTGATAGTTTTCAAGAGTGATCTTCTGAACGCAAGGGGCAGAGCAATTTTGGATGAGATGATCGAGACAATGTTTAAACTCCTTTTCTCCCGGAGAGAGGGGAGAACATTGGCGGAGTTGAAACTTAACGTTCATCATTTTTAAGGTTTTACGAACGGAGGTAGAGTGAATAAAGGGACCGAAGTAACGGGCTCCATCCTCTTTTCGAAATCGAGTCAAAGTGAACTTTGGAATTGGATCTTCGATCCGTACTCGAACGAGTAAAAAACGTTTATCGTCCTTGAAACTGACATTAAAACGGGGCCGATATTCTTTGATGAGTTTTCCTTCGAGGAGAACCGCTTCGGCTTCTGATTGGACAATATGAATATCAAAATCCATAATACTTTCCATTAAGGCGGCCGTTTTTCGATCGACTTGAGAGAGTCGAGCGGATTGAAAATAGCTACTGACCCTTTTTTTGAGATCGCGGGCTTTACCGACGTAAATAATCCGTCCTAAGAGATCTTTATGAATATAGACCCCAGGGCGATGGGGGAGATTACGAACTTTCTGTAATAAGATCTCCCGATCTTCAGAGGATTTTTTCATCACTAAAAAAAGAATCTACGCAAATTTAAAAATCAGGAAAACAAAATTTACTCATAACGGAGGGCTTGAAGAGGACTCATTCGGGAGGCGTGCCAAGCGGGATAGAGACCGGCAAGAAAACCGACTCCAAGGGCAAAGGAGAAGCTGATGAGGATCGCTTCGAGTTCAACAATCGGATTGCTTTGTGAGGGGGCTAAGAAGACAAGTCCTTGTGCGAGAGTATAGCCGAGTCCGAGTCCGATCAGGCCTCCAATAAAAGCGAGGATGATCGATTCAATTAAAATTTGGACAAAAATATCGATTTGACGGGCTCCAATGGCGCGACGAATTCCAATTTCTCGAATCCGTTGACTAATACTGGCGAGCATCGTGTTAATAATTCCAATCCCCCCGACAAGAAGGCTGATTCCGGCGGTGACTCCCCCTGTGATTTTTAAAGAGTCACCAAATTTCTTGACCGCCTCAGCGTAGTCTTGACGGGTGTTTAAATCGAAGTCACGTATCCCCCGATGAGTCAGACTGAGGATTGTACGGATTTGCTCTAAAGACTCTTCAAAACGGTTTACATCTTTAATTTGAACATTGAGTTGCGAGAGTTTGATATCAGGACCTTGTTCGATTCCGTTTTCGATCCGACTCGATTTAAATATTTTTTGCATCGTGGTGAGGGGAATCACGACGAGGTTGTTTTTAAAAGCAAAAGGATCCCCTCGTTTCACTCCGCGACGTGGAGGGGTCTTGTAATGTCCTTGAGTATAAGTGTAAGGGGTAAAAATCCCGATGATCGTGAAGGCCTCCTCATTAATTTTTACCACTCTTCCAATTATTTTTTCTGAGGTAAAATCGAAGAGTTGATTGACGATTTCGTTGCCGAGGACGCAAACACGGTTTGAATTTTCGATATCGATCGTATTAATGAATCGACCGTATCCCATTTCATGTTTATCGACAAAGTACAGGTCGGGCTCTACTCCATTCAAAATAGGATTTGATTGTTTATTGCCGTAGGTGATTTTCGCTCCTCCTAAAGAGACTTCGGGTGAGACATAAGAGAGAAGAGATCCCTGTTTTCGAAGTGCAATGACATCCGTGTAAGTTCTTCCAAGGCTTAGTTCGCGTTTGCTCTCTTGGGAAGGGGGAATTGCAGCATCGACGATACTGACTTTTTCGATTCCCCCTAATCCTTCAAGGTAGGCCTTACTTCCCGCAATGGAGCCTGCATTGAGAGCAAACATTGAAAGGAGTGAGGCGACGCCGAGGATCACTCCAAGCATCGTCAGAAAAGAACGGAATTTGTGGGAGAAAATCTCACGAAGACCTTCAATAAGTCCGGTCAGAATATTCATTACTCAGAATAAATCTTGCTGTTTTTTGGGCATGATGACCCCGAGTTTTTCATAGGCCTTTTTAGTGGCTATACGACCTTGGGGGGTACGGTGAATAAATCCTTCGAGAATTAAATACGGTTCATGGACCTCTTCAATCGTTCCGGACTCTTCACCGACCGCAACAGCAAGGGAATTAAGGCCGACCGGAGCTCCATCAAATTTATGGATGAGCGTTTCAAGGATTCGGGCATCCATTTCATCGAGTCCATCGCAATCGATTTCGAGCATTTGTAAGGCGGCATCAGCGACCTCTCGATTAATTTTTCCTTGGGCTCTTACGGCTCCGAAATCGCGAACCCATCGTAAGAGATTATTCGCAACGCGAGGAGTTCCTCGGGAACGGCGTGCGACCTCGGCACAGCCCTCACGATCGAGATCGACATTGAGAATCATCGCAGAGCGTTGAACCACCTGATGGAGCTCGGCAGAGGTATAATAGTCGAGTCGATTGACCATTCCAAATCGGGAACGTAAGGGGGCACTCAGCATTCCAGCGCGTGTCGTGGCTCCGATCAGAGTGAATTTGGGGATGGGGAGACGCACGCTTCGGGCATTGGGGCCCGGTTCGATAATAATATCGACTCGATAATCCTCCATCGCGGGATAAAGATATTCCTCGATTGTTTTATTGAGACGATGAATTTCATCAATGAAGAGAACCTCCCCTGGCTCTAAGGTGGTGAGGAGTCCAGCGAGATCCCCCGCTTTTTCGATGACCGGTCCAGAGGTCGTTTTGAGGTTGGCCCCCATCTCCTTGGCGACGATATTGGCAAGGGTCGTTTTCCCTAAGCCAGGAGGGCCACAAAAAAGCAGATGTTCTACGGGTTCTGAGCGTTGTTTTGCCGCTTCGATGAGAACATTGAGTCTCTCTTTAATTTTACTTTGACCAATAAAATCAGGGAGCTCTCCCGGACGAAGAGTCATCTCAGCGACGGGATCATCGGCAACAATTCGGTCAGTTGATTTCATCTATTTTTTGAATAAATCTTTGAAGGCAGGAACCTTCTGTTGAATTTCATCCGTAATATTTTTGACTTTATCCCCCATCCCCTCCGGAAGTTTTTGGAGGAGAGTTGAAACGGCAGACATGGCGAGTCGCTCTGTGAGATCCTCTTTAAAATCTGATTTTGTTCCTGAGAGAATCACGGGAGTCGCTGCATATTCTCCAACGGTTTGATTGAAGACTTGGTCGATCAGTCCCGGAACAATTTTAATGAGCTGAGGATCGGTTCCAAGCGTTGTCGTTCCGGCGATATTTTCACCCTCGATTTCGATTGTACCTTGGAGAAGGAGTAGTTTTTTCGATTCAAAGTCGATTTGATCGAGAACCATTTTTTGAGGCGTCCAATTTAAATTCGTTTTTGCACGATCCAAAGAGATACTTCTCCAGCGATCGACTTGGGAGCTATCAAGAATCTTGGTCATCTCTCCGATCTTATTAAAAATCGGAAGTGCCTCGATTTTTCCTTGGGTGAGTTCGACTGAACCGAGGACTTGAGGGATACCTTGGGTGCTTTCATCTTGAGTGAGTTTCAGTTTTCCATTCATGTTTCCAAGAAGTCTTGCCTTCCAGTCTCCGGTGAGGAAAGGGGTAATCGGAACGCGATTGATCTCAAAATTGAGATGAGCGGTTGTTTTGGGTTCCATGCCGAGTTCTCCATCGAGATTGAAGGTTCCCTGATCTTCGTATTGGAGCGTTGCAGCGGTGATAAAGATATTTTTTTGATGGGCTCGACCTTTGAGCGTTTTAAGCTTAAGGAGGGGGAGTTGAGGAATCTCTAATTTTCCCTCATTGACTAAAAGATTAAAATCCTCTCCATCGACAGAGGCGAGAACCTTAAACTCGGAGAGTTGTCCGAAACTATTTTCTCCTGCGGGCCAGCGGAGTTTTCCTTGTTGAACGACAATCTCGCCGATTTCGACTTTTTGAGGGGCGATCGATTGAATCCATACGGGGGGAGGAGTTGAAGGGGCTTCAGTTGTTTGTGGGGGTTGAGCTTGGGGTTCAGGAACTTGGAACTCTACCGCGAGGCTTTGCATTTCGATCCGATCGACACGTGCTATTTTTTGCAAGAGAGGTCGGAGGGCGATACTGATTCGGAGTTGCTGGGCATCGAGCGCTTTGATGGCGACTTTTGATTCTCCGATCGTTTTCATTGAATTCGTAAAGACCGAGAGACCACTCCATTGAAGTGGCTCAAATTTCACCTCAACCTGTAAACTTTTGGAAACTTCTGTTTCGAGCAGGGTTCGAAAGGAATCACTTGATAAGTACGGTTTTATTGAGAAATAAAGAACGACTCCAGCGATCAGGAGAAGCGCGAATAGTCCGCCGAAGAGAATGCCGAGCCATTTGAGGATTTTCATTTAATCTTCCTTTCGATTGAGACCCTGAGTCATTTTTTGAGTGACCGTTAAACAGGGATATTGATTTATAATCCGAGACGTTCGAAAATGAGATTTAAAGGAAGAGGCATTCCGGTGAAAAACTCTCCGAATTCTCCATATTTTCGACTGACCTTATCAAAGCGCATCTCATAGAGAATCGCTTTGACCTCGACGGGATTGTGAGCAAAGAGAGTGACTCCCCATTCCCAATCATCGAGACCGACAGAGCCGGAGATCACCTGTTGGATTTTTCCGGCGTATTTACGTCCGATCATTCCGTGTCCAATCATCATTTCGTGACGGGTTTCTTGATCTTGAGCGTACCAGTTTTGACCTTCATTACGTCGTTTAGACATTGGATAGAAACAGAAGAACTCCCAATCGGGAAGATTTGGGTAGAGACGGAAAAGAGTGTAACTGTTATAGCGCTCTTGAAAGGCCTTGAGCTTTTGCTCAAACTCTGGGCTTCCTTCAGTCATATTCTCTTTTTGTATCAACATCTCTCGGTATTGAGGCTCTGTTTGAGTATATTCTGAAAGTTCGGTGAGGGAGTAGTAAGAGTAAGTGAGCGTGAGAACATCGGGACCGAGGGCGCGTTGTATTTTCTTCTCTAAGGCATTCACCTCATGGAGATCGGGAGCGATGATCATGATTCCGAGGTCGGCTCGTCCAATCATTGAGATCGTTGAGACCTGAGTTTTTTCTTTTCCTTTAGCCTCCTGGATGAGATTGATGAAGGCCTGTTTTCTTTGGGATTTTTCCTCCGGAGAGAGAAGTTCCCATGCTCCGTAATTGAGTTCGTAGAAGAGATGAAGGACATTGAGTCCCTCAGATGGAATTAAAGGAGTAATGGATTCGCTCATAAGTGAGTAGAGAATGGAGGATGTTCGGATCATTTCAACTCAGAAATAAAGTCATTTTAACCGCCAAGAGCCGCCAAAAACGCCAAGCAAAGGTTAAAATTATCTGCCTTTTTCTTTTCTTTGCTATTAGGCGATCAAGCGAACTGGCTATCGAGCTATTCAGCGATTAAGCATTTCTCTGCTCTCACCATTGACGGTTGGTCCAAGAGCGGTTAGCGTATTGGGTATGATAGGAGGAGTTTCAAATACCTCGGTTTTTCCGAGTTCCCCGACTTTGATTGCTAAGCAGGAGGCAAAATCCTTTATCGAGCAGATTAAAGGAAAAAAGGAAGAGCAACGGTTAACGCAAAACAGTTCCTTAACCTCCGCTGTTTTGCAGACGGTTCAGACGCAGGAGAGGAGTACTCCGGCCGTGCGCTATGGTCAGGCTCCTTCCTCAATTGAGGCGATTGTGAAGCCCCCTCTCCAAAGTATTAATGAAGTAAAACCACAACGACCGGTCGATCGATCAGAAAATTCTCTTAAAGATAAAGATCAGCAATTAGGTCTCTCCTCGACATTTGAAGTCAAGAGAGTTGATATTCGAGAAAAACCGGCTGCGGTTCAGGATGCAAATGTTCCTATTTATGCGCAGCTTAAAAAAGAGTATCAGGAGAGGGCTCCTCAGGATTCGGTGGGTAAGCAGTTTAATGTCCGTGCGTAAAAAAAGAGATTACCATTCACAGCGTGGATAAAATTTTTGAATGACAGAGTCCTCGGTCAGTAGAGTTGCTTTTTCCTGTTCTGCAGTGGCGACAATCGTTCGATCCGCAGGATCTCGATGGGTCCAGTCCATTTCGACGACTCGAGTCCAAAGGGAGGAAGTGACGGGAAGGATTTTAATTTGTTGTGTCGACTCAAGTCGTTGAAGGTATTCTGTAATGGATCCAGGGAGGGGAAGCTTACCTTGTTTTGCCTTCCATCCGATCTCCCAAATACTGATTGAACTCACAAGCAGGGAGTCTGGTTTTGAATCGGTAATTCTTTTGTAGGCAAGAGGAGAAAGTCCTTCGGGGGCAAGGGTCCACCAATAAAGAGCGCAGGTATCGAGCAAAATCATGGGTCAAAATTCCAGTCGGAATCGGTCGGTTCTAAAAGAGCCTTTTTGGACTGTTTAGAGAGGGGAGTCTGGTTTTGCCAGTCACCAAAAGCCTCCTTGACGGATCGAGTTGTTTTAAAGGGAAGAATCCTTAAGACCGGTTTTTGAAAATGAGTCACAATAATCTCCTCGCCGCTTTCCTCTGCTTTTCGGAAAACTTCGAGCATCGTTGATTTTAATCGACTTTTTGAGATGGTAATCACTTTTACAATATGACTACAGATATGACTATAGTCAAATATTTTCCTAGATCCTCTTCAATTCTTCCGATTTTGTGTGTTACTCTTGATAACCGAAATAGCGTCTGGTCTTAATGAGATCTGCGACTTGGGGAGGGACCATCTTCTCCCAAGTTGAATCTTTCGCTTTGATTCGTTTGAGGATATCGCGGGAGAAAATAGGGAGACAGTCGACATCGTAGTTCGTGAGCTGATGAATACAATCACGTTCGATGAGATAGTCGTAGAGTTTTTTGGTTTCTGGACTAATGGGAACGTTTTTAGTCGTGAGCAACTCTTTCGTGAGCGGATCAGAGTAAGGATAAATGTAGAGTCTGACATTATTTTTAAAAAGACGTCCGAAGGACTCTAAGATCCCCCCTTCGAGATCGAGGTAATATTTGGGATCAAAGATATCAAGGAGGCTGGGAATTCCCATGACGATTCCGATTTTTTCTTTTGTGAACTTATTTAGATAGGCACGGAGTCGATAGTATTCGAAATAATCGGAGATCAGTACCGTCATTCCGTTCGCACAAAGGAGATCGGCACGGGCGAGGAAGTCCCGGGTATCGATATTGCCGTCACCCGCAATCAGGTTACGCATGGAGAGTTCGGCGATTTGAAGGACTTGACCTTTCGAAACCTCTGGATCATTAGAGAAAACTTCGTTGGCGGCGCGTAGCATATCAATATTGACATTACAAACAGGGCGGAAGCTTCCTCGTTCAACCAGGATCGCCTTTTTGTACAAGATTTCGGAGGGTTGAAGAACGGCTCCTGTGGGTCCAAACATTGCCGCTTTGCTGAGTCCAAGTTGGACCAGTTTGAGGCTCATCAGACGGTTATCGACGTGGCGGAATTCGATACCGCTAAATTCGATCATATCGATTTCGATTCGATTGATCGTTAAAGAATCAAGGAGAGATTCGATGAGGAGTTTCGGTTCGTGATGAAGAAAAAAAGCGGCGTAAAGAAGATTAACACCGACCATGCCGAGGGCCTCTTGTTGCGCTTGATTATCCTCATCAAGCATGCGGACGTGCATAATGATTTGGCTGAATTCATCATTCGGTTGGGATTGAAATTTGACTCCCATCCATCCGTGACTTTCGCTGGTCGATTTATATCCTCGAGCGGCAACGGTATCGGCAAAAGAGAAGAAACAGGTATCTTCCCCACGTTGATCACGGAGTCGTTCGATATTGAGGCTGTACTCATTATCGAGCATGCTTTGAAGTCGTGTTCGAGAGACATAGCGATCGGCCTTTCCGTAGATCGCATCGCTGACAGTCATATCGTAAGCGGAAATCGTTTTAGCAATGGTTCCTGCGGCTCCTCCGACTTTAAAAAACCAACGAGCGACCTCTTGGCCTGCACCGATCTCAGCAAAAGTTCCGTATCGTCGTTGATCGAGATTAATCGCTAAAGCTTTACGATGGGTATCTAGTTTTTCGGGGGTGAGAGGAAAAGGAGTCATCATGAGCGAGAGGCTAATTCCTCCCTCTCAGGAGGCAAGCGGCGAATTGTTACAATTCCCAATCTTTCTCTCATTAAAATCTAATTCTCATAAAGAATAAATTTGTAAACATCAGTCCTTGTTTTTTATTTTTGATACCAAGTACGATCTTCCTTTTGGAGCCACTCTTTAGGATAAGCGGTTTCATACCAGCGTTTTGCCATTTCGCGTTCGGTAATTTCCAATGGGACTCCCTCTTTTTCTGAGGTTTGAAGATAGAGGGCACGTCGATCGTTGTTTTCCTCACGGACCGTACGTTGAATGTAATCGGCGTAGGTTTCTCCGGAAGCGATTTTCCCCTCCGGTTTTTGACGAACTTCAATGTACCCGTTCAAGTTTTCTCCGACGAAATGGGAGTTCTTCATATCTTGAATCTCTCCCATTCGTGCACGACGACGAGAGGCAAGGGGGGTCTCCTCATCGGCCGTTAATTTTTTCGTGGTCTTTTCTCGATCATCCTTCGTATGAACATCGACTCGCATATTGACATCGATTTTAACCGGTTCAGGAGTTGAGACCTGAATCGTGGGAGCACAGGAGGAGAGGAGAAGAGTCAGAAGTGGAAAAATTTTAATTAAAGTGCGCATGTCGATGAATATGACGGGCTTAAGAAAAACTTCAAGACGTCACTGAGGTTCCCAATGCCTTTTGTAAATGCGACCTGGGTTAATTCAGGGAAAATCTTCTTTTTTATGAGGTTGCCGAAATAAAAAACGGTTATTAGTCTCTGCGGACTATGAAAGCTAAATACCGTGTTCTCGTTGCGGATCCGATCTCTCCTAAAGGGGTTGAACTCTTGCAAGAATCCTTTGATGTTGTTGTAAAACTCGGTCAAAAAGAGGATGAAGTAGTGGCGATGATCGTCGATTTTGATGCGGTGGTGGTTCGCTCTCAAACGAAAATTACAGCGAAGATCATCCAAGCCGGGGTGAACTTAAAGGCGATTGGGAGAGCGGGGGTTGGAGTCGATAATATTGATGTTGAAGCGGCGACGCAACGGGGGATTATTGTGATGAATACTCCTGGGGGGAATACCATTTCGACTGCAGAACTTGCTTTCTCATTGATGGTTTCGTTGGCTCGAAAAATCCCTCAGGCTCATGCGACGATGGTTGCGGGGAAGTGGGATCGTAAGTCTTTTGAGGGAGTCGAGCTTTGTAATAAAGTTTTGGGGATTATTGGAATGGGTCGAATTGGGGCGGAGTTTGCCCGTCGTGCGATCGGCTTTGGAATGAAAGTCATGGCCTTTGATCCGTACTTGACCTTAGCTCGTGCGAAGAGCCTTCAGGTCGAACTTTGTGAGCAATTGGATCCTCTTTTAAAAGCGGCTGATTTTATCACGCTTCATACTCCGATGACTCCTCAAACGAAGGGAATTTTAAATGCAAAATCGATGGCGACCTGTAAAAAAGGGGTTCGTCTGATTAATTGCGCTCGTGGGGGTCTCATTGATGAAAAGGATTTAGTTGAGATGTTGAAGTCTGGTCATGTTGGAGGGGCGGCATTGGATGTTTTTGAGCAAGAGCCTCCCTCGCCTGAAAATGAACTTTTGAAGCTTCCGAATGTTGTCTTAACACCTCACTTGGGGGCTTCGACGGCAGAGGCTCAGGAGAGTGTTGGTATTGAGGTTGCTGAATTAATTCGCGATGTTTTGACCTCTGGGGCTGTCAATAATGCGGTGAATATGCCCAATCTGGATGCGCATACGGCGACAAAGTTACGTCCCTATATTGGACTTGGAGAGAAATTAGGAGCGATGATTGCGCAACTTTCGCCGAAGCGTTTGGATCAGTTATCGATTAATTATAGTGGAACGGTCAGTGAGTATGACACGACCTCGATTACCCGTGCTATTTTGAAGGGGGTTCTCAGAAGTGCGGGGGGGAATGAGATTAATGATGTCAATGCGCCGATTTATGCAAAGAATCTCGGATTAAGCTTTAAAGAGACGAAAGTCAGTGAGCCTGGAGATTACACCGAGTTAATCAAAGTCGAGGTTTTAAGTGGTTCAGAAAAACATAGCGTCAGTGCTACCTTTTATGGATCACGGCCTCGAATTGTGGAGATTGATGGGTATTTGTTGGAGGCGACTCCCGAAGGAAATCTCTTTATCATGCAGAATGTCGATCGTCCTGGGATCGTCGGGTGGATTGGCACGCTTTTTGGGAAGCATAAGGTCAATATTGCAAACATGTCCTTGAGTCGCTCTGAGCCCGGAAGTGTTGCTTTGAGTGTTCTGAATTTGGATACCGCTCCAAGCGAGGCGACTTTAAACGAAATTCTTGCAGATAAAGATATTCGGTGGGTTAAAGTCGTCAGTCTCTAAGTATTTTCTTCCCTTCTTGTGAAGGGGAGGGAAGTTACTTTAAATCATTTTCTAACCAAGAAAAACGGTGAATTCGATCGATCCTCTGAAAAAAGCGGCAGGACTTTTGATTCCGGTTTTTACCCTTCGCCGACTGGGGGATTGGGGAATCGGAGATACACAATCAGTTCTGGAAACCCTACGGTTTTGCAGGCGCTTAGGATTTAAAGTTTTACAGTTGCTTCCGATTAATGAGACGGGAGCCGATCACTCTCCTTATAATGCAATTAGTTCCGTCGCCCTCGATCCTGTTTATATCGCAATCGACCCCCAATGGGTTCCCGGTTTAACGAAAGAGGATTGTGAAAAAATAGTAGAGAGTGAGAATTTGCAATCGTTGAATGCGGGTTCGGTTCAATACAATCGGGTCAAGTCATTGAAGCAGGCGGTTTTAAATGAGGCTTTTGAGCGTTTTATTCAAGGGAGGTCCTTAAAATCTTTTTTAGCCTTTCAAAAACGAGAGTCGGGATGGTTAGTCAGCTATAGCCTTTTTCGGACACTGATCGACTATCATGAGGGCAATGTCTGTTGGACCTCGTGGGAGAAAGAGCATCAAACGTTGGCTCTGGGGGAGCGGTGGATTCGTGAGGTTGAGGATAGCGACTTTTGGCAGAATCGCCGTCAATTTCATGCCTTTGTTCAATGGGTGGCATGGACTCAATGGGCGGAGGTACGTCTTGAGGCCGATCGACTGGGCATTCAAATCATGGGGGATATTCCCTTTGGGGTCAGTCGTTATAGCGCCGATGTTTGGGCTCGTCAGGATTTATTTGATTTAGAGTGGAGTGGGGGTGCTCCGCCAGAAAAGTTTTTTAAAGCTGATCCGTTTACAGAAAAGTGGGGGCAGAATTGGGGGATTCCGTTGTATCGATGGCAGAATCATGAGGCTGAAAATTATGCGTGGTGGGGAGAGCGGGTCAGAAAAACGGCGGAGATATTTCAACTTTTTCGAATTGATCATGTTCTCGGATTTTATCGGATTTATGCTTTTCCTTGGAATCCGGAGCGCAATAGTGATTTTATGGATTTAACAGTCGAGGAGGCAAGAGCGAAAGCGGCAGGAAATTTGCCTGGATTTAAACCGGACTCCGATGAGAGGGTAATCTCTGCAAGACTGAATTGTGAGCAGGGGGAGAAACGGCTTCAAATAATTTTAAAAGTGGCAGGGAAAACGGGAGTAGTGGCAGAGGATTTAGGAATGGTTCCCTCCTACGTGCCAGAGTCTTTGCAACGACTCGGAATTCCCGGATTTATCATACCGACCTTTGTTCGAAATGAAGCGACACGCGAGTTTTTAGCAATTGAGGATTATCCGGCATTAAGTTTAGCGACTTTTGCGACCCATGACCATTCTCCGCTCAAAATAATATATGAGGAGATGGTTCAGCGATGGATGGGACCGAACGGAAGAGAGGGGTGGCTTGAGATGCAACGGTTGATGCGTTGGTTGGGGAGTGATGATCAAAATCCTCCGGCTCAATTTACGCCAGAGCTTCATCAGCGATTTTTAGAGCGACTTTTACAAAGTAATAGTTGGTTAACCGTTTTTATGTTTTCTGATTTGATGGGTACTGGAGAGCGTTATAACTCTCCTGGGAGCATGGCGGATTCGAACTGGAGCTTTCGCTTGAAATTCCCTTTAGCGGAAATTGAAAATGGCGCGGAGACTCTCGCTCATCTCGATTTTGTTCGGGAGAAGATTGTGAAGAGCGGTCGTAGAGGGTGTAAAATCTAACTTGAAATGATTTTTATTTGCAATATAATAGCAATATGAATGGGATCCGTTTTTCATGGGATCAAGCGAAAATACTGGCAAACGTTCGCAATCACGGGATCACTTTTGAGGAAGGCACTACTGTATTTGGTGACGAAAATGCTCGACTTCGATATGATCCAGATCATTCCCAGGATGAAGATCGATTTATATTGCTTGGTATGAGTGCTAAAGTGAGATTGCTCGTGGTGGTTCATTCTCATCGTGAAAGTGAAGAAATCGTCCGAATTATTTCCACTCGTAAAGCAACGAAAAGCGAACAAAAACAATATGGGAGTCATTTATGAGAAAAGAATACGATTTTACCGATTCAGTTAAAAATCCTTATGCGAAACATTTCAGAAAGGCAGTAACAATCCGCTTAGGAACAGATGTGATTGACTATTTTAAGTCTCAGGCAAGAGAAACAGGGGTTCCCTATCAAAATTTAGTGAATCTTTATCTGAGAGATTGTGCTCATTCCGGAAAAAAAATTTCTCTTAAGTTTGTTTAGTCTATTTTCCTTTTTTTGACCCTTGTCTTTTGATTGCAAGGCTTTTAAGTGGAGGGGTGCAAGGAAGTTCCGAATATCGTGATTATCAAGACGCTTTAGTGAAGAGAAATGCCTCTTTGATTTTAGCTCTGCTTCGATGTGAATATTTTGGGGGTCATTTACCTCAGTTGGATGAGTTAGTGACGATGTTGCGTGTTCCGAAAGCGGTATTAACATCGAGTTTGGAGTCCTTAACTCGGGGGAAGTTTTTGGAGCATGATGAGGAGGGATATCATTTTATTCCAGTGACAGAGGATCTTCCTCGGATTGCTTTTTTCTGCAATCAATCGCTTGTTTCAAATCATTATGGGGTCATACAAGATTATCTGATTGGGGCCGAGGAGAGTTTTCGGGAGTTTGGGTATCGAATGATCATTCGAGATGATTTTACCAGTGTGGGGAGTAAGCTTAATATTGCCAAACGACTTTGGGATGAGGGGGTTCATGGATTTGTTTTTTCCGGCTTTGCGGAACCTCGAATTCGACAATGGGTTTTAGAGTCTCGAATTCCGGCAATCGTCGTTGGAAATGCGACGCTTTATCAACAGGATTTAGCTCGTGTTTGTGCGGATAATGTGGGGGGAGTTCAGCAGATGTTACGTTATTTAGTTTCTCAAGGTCATACAGAGATCGCCTGTTATGCGGTGGGTTTAGAGAACTATCATGGAATACAGGAGCGGGCCCGTAGTTTTGAGTTTGGAATAGAAGAGATGGGAATGACTCCGATTCGCGATCTCATGTTTCGGGAGGTTCATTCGCCTGATGTGGCTCGGAAAGCCTCTGAAATTTTTTTAAAAATCCCGATTCGTCCAACGGCGATTTTATGTCTTTCTGATCGTGAGGCTTTTGAGTTGATGAATGAACTTCGTGCCAGTGGAATTGAAATTCCGAGGCAGGTTTCAATTGTTGGCTTTGAAAACAGTATGAACGCTCATATTTCTGATCCCCCGCTGACCTCTGTGGAGATTTTTGCGGTAGAAATGGGGAGAGTTGCGGCCTCCTTCATGAAAAACGAGATTCAGATGCGTCAAATTCCAGTCAGCATGGTTTTGCCGGCGAAAGTGATTGTTCGTCAGTCGATTCATCCGAAAGGGATAGCGATTGCAAATTTGATTGCTGAAAGAGCTAAAAAAACAACTAAAATTCCTTTGCCGGAAATGTAATATGAAATTGACCAATCTGACCCGAGCCAATGAAATTGGTGCAAATTCCTACTGGCTTGATTTCGGGGCAGAGGGCTCTGTTGTTTTAGATTCGGGAATGCACCCCAGAATTGAGGGTTATTCAGGAACACCGTTTATTGATCTTGTGCCTAAGAATAGTCTCAAGGCGATTTTTCTCACCCATGCGCATCACGATCACATGGGATCGATGCCGATCCTCATGAGACATCAACCCCAAGCTCCTGTTTTTATGACGGAGGGGACACAGTTTTTAACGACGACGCTTTTGCATAATTCTGTGGAGGTGATGTTCAAGCAGAAGGCTGAAAAGGGAATTCCTGAGTTTCCGCTTTATACCCATAAAGAGATTGATCGAGGAGTCGATCGTTGGTGGACCTGTGCGATTGATCGCCATTGGTCATTAGAGGGTCGTCCTGCGCAGCCAGAAGAGCCTCTGACCTTTAAGTTTCATGAGGCGGGTCACGTTTTGGGCTCTTGTGCTGTCGAACTCATTCATCGAGGAAAAAGAATTCTTTATACCGGAGATATAAATTTCAGAGATCAGACCTTAATGAAAGGGGCTCAACTTCCGGAAGAGGGAATTGACACCTTAATCATCGAGACGACCCGAGGTAATCATGTGAGTCCTCCTGGGTTTACCCGTGAAGGGGAGATTATGCGATTGGCTCAAGGGATCGAAGAGACCTTTAAGAATGGCGGTGCGGTGATGATTCCAGCCTTTGCGCTTGGAAAGACTCAGGAATTATTAACTTCCTTACATTGGCTTCAGCGACAGAATGTGATTCGGAAGGGAACGATCTATATCGGGGGATTAGGGCGAATGTTAACCCTGACCTATGATAAACTTTGTGGTCGCGTGCGTAGAAGTCATCCGAAATTGGTCATGTTAGAGGAAATTAAACATGAGATTATGGATGGAAGACGACTTCAAGGATTTCGTCCACGTCCCGGGGATATTTATTTAATTTCTTCTGGAATGATGACCGAGAAAACACTTTCGAATACTCTTGCGCAACGATTAATGGCCGACAAACGGAATAGCATCTTTTTTGTGGGGTATTGTGATCCGGATTCTCCTGCCGGACGACTTTTAGCGACTCCCCAAGGAGAGCGAGTGTGCATGGATGAGTCGAAAGAGGAGGATCAACCGGTGAATTGTCGAATTGAGAAATTTGATATGACCGCCCATGCGCAACGTGAGGATATATTGGATTACATCGTACGATTGAATCCTCGCGTCTGTTGTCTTGTGCATGGAGATCCTTCGGCGAGTGCCTGGTTTCAAGGGGAGTTGGCGATCAAAAGACCGGAGATGAAGGTTCTTCTGCCTCCCTCAGGGCAGTCGATCGAGATTTAGACTTTCGTAAATCTGTTTCCGAAGTTCGTTTCTTCCATGATTTACGATTCATTTCTCCGAGATTGGATCAGAATTTATTTTACTGAAGCGAGTCGGTATTTTGCGGTTTTGGATCTGCTTTCTGTTTGATGGTTTGGCGTACTTTTTCGCCAAGGGAGTCGAGTATGATCACAAGACCTAATAGTAAAATGAGAACGGCGGAGAATTTTGACCAAGCGTAATATTCCTGAAAGGTGTGGAGTTGAACTCCAATTCCACCAGCTCCGACATAGCCGATTATAGAGGCTGAACGAATATTATATTCAAACATCCAAAGAGTATGGCTTAAGAAGTGAATTTTTGTCTGAGGCCAAATTCCCCATTGAAAAGATTGAATCGAATCGGCCCCTAATGCTTTTAAGCTTTTAGCGGTATCGAGCGGAACGGATTCGATCGAATCACAAAAGAATTTTCCTAAATAGCCTGTGCTGTAGAAGGTGAGACCAATAACTCCTGCAAGGGGATTTGCCCCCACGAGGCTGACTCCCAAAAGAGCCCAGATTAAACCAGGAATGGTTCGAATCAGATTGAGAGCCATGCGAGTGAAACGTACGAGCCATGGAGGGGAGATATTTTTCGAGCCAGCAATCCCTAAGGGGAGGGAGAGACAGACCGAAAAGAGAGTGGCCATGACAGCAATTTGGAAGGTTTCATTGAGTGCGCTCATAGCCTCAGGAATGACGGAAAAATCCGGAGGGAAAAAATGACCGAGAAAACGTGTTATTTGAGTCGTATAATCCATCTCTCTTCCGGATCCTTGCAGGACGGGCAAGGAGTAGAAAACGGCCATTATAATAATGATTCCGAGGAGATGTAATACAGAGAGCGGTCGAAGGAGGGATTGAGGGGAGGTGGAGAGGTCTCGATTCATAGGGAATGTAAGTTAGAAGTGAGTTTCCATCCATGAGGATGCTCTGGAGAGAGGTCGAGAATCCAATCGGCGTAGTGTTGGATCAGTTCCGGTTGATGAAGGACGCAGAGGATCGGTGCTTTTTTTTGAATTCCGTAGTTTTTAAGGAGCATTAAGGCTTGATGGGCCGAATCGAGATCTAAATGAGAGACCGGTTCATCGGCTAAAATGATTTCTGGAGATTGAAGTAAGGTCCTTCCAATGGCGGTTCGTTGTTGCTCACCTCCCGAAACCTCTGAGATCCATTTTGAAGCTAAAGACTCTATTTTTAGTTCTTGGAGAATTCTTTGTGCCTCCTTTCGATTTTTTGTGGGAAAGGAAAATAAGGTTTTCCACCACGGGTGTTGGCCTAAACAGCCGGACAAAATATTTTGAAGAACGGTATTATTCGAGGTGAGATTTAGCTTTTGGTAAATAAATCCGATTTTCGATTGAAACCCTTGGGGAGAGTGGTTTTTTTTATCATGCTGAGGGTCTTCAAATTGATAATGAATTGATCCCTCGGAGAGCGAGGAGAGACCTGCTAATGTGTAAAGTAGGGTGGACTTTCCGGCTCCGGAGGGGCCGATAATCACGAGAAATTCTCTTGGCTTAACTGTAAGTTTCAAGGCACGAAATAACCAACGATTTTCTCGTTGAAATCCAATGGCATCGATACAAAGCGTAGGAGAGTGGGAAATCATGATTGCGGAAGGCTTTGGAGGGCTTCTCGAATTGATTTTAAATGGGAGTCTGGATTTGTGCGAACCAATTTTGAGGTAAAAACCTTATTTCGCAACTCCTCATTTTCTGGGTTATTAAATGTTTCAAGGGCTTCGAGAATTTGTTTTTGATCGGCTTCTGAGAGAGAGGAGCGAATCGCAATCGTATGCGTTGGGACAGGACCCTGTTTTTGAAGGATTTTGAGGCTTTGTTTTTGCGCTTCACTCAAATGTTTGTTTTGATCAAATACATAATCACTGACGGCAGCGGCCTCAGCATCACCAGAAAGAACTCGCTCAACGGCAGAGACATAGCCAGTTCCATACCAAGCATTTGATTTTCCAAAGAATTTTTCTGGATCCTCTTTTTGAGTAATTAATCCACGTTGAATCAAATCTTGGTAAGGAATAATATATCCAGAGGTACTGGTTTTGCTCGAGAAAGCGACTTTCTTCCCCGCTAAATCTTGAATTTGAATGTACGGTTTTTCCTTTAAGGTGAGCCAATAGCTTGAATAACTGGTTTTTCCGTTGAGCTCTCCCACGAGTAAAACGGTCGCAATTTTGAGATCGATCGCTTTACACATCTCCGTTGAGCTGAGATAAGCGAGGTCGATCGTCTTATTGGTAAATCCCTCCATAATCACTGCGGAGGAGAGGGGGACAATGATTTCAACCGGTCGTTTTAAGAGGGGGGTTAAATAGGCGGCAACGGTTTTTCGTTCTTGAATCATTTTTTCTGGATCTTTGTCTGGTTTAAGGGCGATCACAAGGGAACGATTTGCAGGACCGCATCCGATTTGAAACAGGAGGCATCCTAAAAATAATGTTGAAAGGGCGTTTTTAAATATTTTCATCCTATGAAATTAGAGCGGTTTTATTTTTTAGACTAACGTTCTGTTGTCATTTATTGACGGTTACTTGCGAAAGGCAATTCAACGATAAATTATAACAAGGAATCGTTAGCGGAATCTTTTTTTTATCCTATGCCTATTTTGTATTCAAAACAAAAAAGGAGTCGAGAGATGAAAGTAGTTCGTATGATCGGGGTGATTTTAGTATTCGGTTTGGATCTCTGTTTTTCAGAGGAGACTCAAGCCCTGAAGAAACCGGTTCTCTTTTCCGGAATCCCCTCACTTCCTGAAATGGTGGTTACTGGGAAGAGCTCCCCCTCATTTGTTTCAGGGTCCGCGACTTCGGAAGGAACGACAAAACTTTATGAGGGAAAGAAAACTCGGGTGACCGACTTAAATTCCCTTCCTTCAATCCAATCTCAAAATTTACGACAGGTTTTTTCAAGAACTCCTGGGATCTTAGTTTCAGAGCAACAGAGTCAGGCTTTTGTGAACACGACCTATCGTGGAATCGGTGATCCTCATGAGTCGGGTTATGTTTTAACCTTGATTGATGGAGTCCCTGCCACCAGTGATTGGCATGGTTATAATACGGTTTATTATACTCCCCCAATCGATCTTGTGGAACGTGTCGAGGTGATTAGTGGTGGGGCCTCATTGCTTTATGGTCCTCAACCGGGGGCGGCGATTAATTATGTCACCGCAAATCCCCCTATCGATCGTCAATTTACGGCGAAAACAAAGCATGTTTTTGGCTCTTACGGACTCTATAATACCTTTAATAAAATTGGCGGAACCGTCGGTGATATCGGTTATTCCGCTTATGTCGGCCATAGTCAATGGGATGGACCTCGAATCAATGCTGACTATCAGACGAACACCGGAGGTATTAAGCTTTTGTGGTCACCGGAGAAGGAGACACGGATTAAGTTAACCTATTCCAATTATAAGAATGAGTCGGGAGAGCCGGGAGGACTGACGGTCGCTCAGTATGCGAACAATCGAGATAACAGTTCTCGTACCTTTGATCGTTTATGGACAGAAAAGCATGGACTTTCGCTTTCTGCAGAGCATGAGTTTTCAGCAGACACATTGTTGACCTCGAATCTTTTCGGCGGTTATCAAGATCGTTTTAGTCGTCGTCAAACTACGGCGACTTCTTTAACCACCAATCTCGATCGTCAGGAGTTTTATACCTTTGGGAATGACACCCGTATCAAGCACCATTGGGAGGGATTGGGGTCTGAAAATGTGATGACGGGTGGTTTTACGGCTTATACTTCCGATAGTCCGAGAACGCGTGATACAGGCCGCGGATTGTCGCTCAATGATGCCAGCACGGTCTTTAAATTGGAACGGAGCGTGAACTACGGGTCAATTTTTGGTGAGAATCAGTTTAAGTGGGGAAATTTTGGGGTGACTCCCGGAATGCGGGTTGAGTTTGTTGATGTGTATGCAGAGGAAAACTTCAATACCGTGAGAACGAATCAAGGGGGAGCCCGTATCGATGCCTCTAAATTTGAAGCGGTTCCACTGGTCGCGCTTGGATTGACCTATGATCTTCCACAGAAGAATCAAATTTATGGGAATGTTTCGCAAGGGTATCGTGCGGTTGCCTTTGATGAACTTTACAACCCGACATCGGTGACCACTCGTTCCGGTTCGAGTTTAGAATCCGGTAAAACATGGACTTACGAGGTTGGAGTAAAAGGAACACCTGCGTCCTTTTGGAATTATGATACGAGTGTTTACCTCATTGATAACGATAATGTGATTAGTAACGTCACTCTCCCTGCGGGAAACTCGGAAAATATGAATGCTGGTCGAGCGATCTATCGAGGATGGGAGCTTGCCTCTGAGTTCAATCTCGTCGGATTTTATGACTCGCTTTATTCAAATAAGAGTAAGAGGGATTCCTCACTCGAGGATCGGATTGGATCGGTTTCATTATTTGGAAGTGTAAACTTAATGAACAGTCAGTTTGTTAGTGGGATTCGAGATGGCAAGGAGCCTCAGTATGCTCCTGAATATCAACTCAAGTATGGGGTTGATTATAAATACAAAGACCGCGGTAAAGTGGTTTTAACTTCGACGATGCTTGCGGATCATTTTGTCAATGATACGAATTCCAATATCTCTGGTCAGGATGAAGTTCCAGCGTATATGGTCTTGGATCTCACGGCAGAGTGGAAGATCTACAAAGATTACGTGAGTGTTTTAGCGGGAATTAATAATCTCCTAGATGAAGATTATTACTCCAGAGTCCGAGGGACTGGAATTGAGCCTGCTTTGCGACGAAATTATTATGTAGGTTTTTCGATCGAATATTAACATAAATCGGAATTCAATGATATTGCAATCGGGCAAAGAATATTTTCATTGAGGAGATATCATTGGTTTCGGTCTTTGACCGATTTATGGTGATAGTGAGTGCTTTTATTAATATCTATGAGTAAAAATCTAATTTTTAAAACCTGAATTGGACGATTTATTCTTTTTACCTTTCCTTTTGCTGTAAAATTTGGCAAGAACAACCCCCCATGGAAACTCTCTCATCACGACTCGAATCATTAACGGCTGGTAAATATTGCTCCCATAAAAGTTGGGGATTTGGAAAGGTTCGAGAGGTGGACTCTGATACGAATCAAATCATCATCGATTTCTTGACAAAAAAAGGTCATGCGATGCAGTTGGACTATGCGATTGAGTCTTTAAACTCTCATCCTGATGATCATATTCTTGCGCTTCGTTTAGACAAACTTGCGGCATTGAAAGCACAAGCGGAATCAGACCCCGTTGCAGTTGTTAAAAACTGTATCCGGAGTATGGGCACTCAAGCAACGACGGATGGAATTCAATCTGTTCTTTCTCCTTCCGTGATTACAGCGGCTGCATGGAAAAAATGGTGGGAGTCGGCAAAACGGGCGATGAAGAAGGATGGATTAGTGATTGTTTCGACGAAAAAGGCAGAGCCGCTTCGTTTGATTGAAGTTCCTGTTGATGAGCCCGCTAAAGCGTTGCTTGCCTTTCGAGATGCGGTTGGTTCTAAGGCGGTTTTGTTGGCGGCCTCGACTTTCATCAAGAATTGGGAGGAGATGAAGGGGGAGACCGAAGAGATTTTAGAGAAACTTCAAGAGACGATGTCAAAGACTCCGGCTTCTCAGCTTTCGACGCTCTTAGAGATGGCGATTGTTCGTGAGCAGATTTTAAATTTAGCAGGAAAGTCGATCGATCAAGGACCTCATTCTTTAACCGCTTTGATTCCTCGCGATGCTCGCGGTCTTGGAAATGTTCTTGATCAACTCGGTATCTCCAAGCAAGAGCCGATTATCGCAACCCTTCAGCGATTGCTCCCGGAGGGATGGCCGAGACTTCTTTCTCAGGTGCTTCCGAAAGCCAATGCGCGTACGGCAGAAGCGATTGCTTCGACTTTTGTTGAAGCGGGTCGTGCGGAGGAGGTTCATAATGCGATTGATCGATTGATCCGTGAGCGGAATGTGACCTCAGACTTTTTGTATTGGTTTGGTAAGAATCGTCCAAAGGACTTGGAGGATTTGATTAATCCGATGCTTTTTATGGCGATTCTTTCTGTTCTCGAACGGGATATGATGGGGGAGACGAAAAAAGGAACGAAACTTTACGAATTACTTTTAAATGACAAGACCTTTGTGGGTGGCATGTTGCGCAATTCGCCGATGGAGGATGTTCGTGATGTGACTCGTGCGACGATGTTGTCTCCTGTTTTTAAAGAGCTCGATAAACGATCCTTCCTTGGAACATTGGTTAAAATGTTCCCTGAAGTTCAATCGATGATCATTGGTGAGAAATCGACCGAGGAGACCTCTTTGATTGTTTCGTGGGAAAGTTTAGATCGACGGAAAAAAGAATTAGAAGAAGTCGTCGTTAGAAAAATCCCTGAAAACAGTAAAGAGATCGGAGTCGCGCGTTCTTATGGAGATCTTCGTGAGAACCATGAGTTTAAAGCGGCGAAGGAGATGCAGGCCGTATTAATGCGTCGTAAATCGGAGCTTGAGTCGATGTTGATTCGTGCTCGAGGAACTGATTTCAAGGGAGTCGATGCTTCGATTGTCAATATTGGAACAAAAGTTGTCTTGAAAGATGTCAATTCCGGTGAAGTCCTTAAGTATACCATTTTGGGTGCATGGGATAGCGATCCAACAGAAGGAATTGTCTCTTATTTGACTCCATTGGCGAAATCGATTTTAAATAAAAAAGCCGGTTCTAAGGTCGAGATTTCTACAGATGAAGGGACAAAACGTTTTGTAACCATCGAGAAGATCGAGAGTTACAAATAATTTTATTGAAGTATTGAATTCATTTGGTATAGGAATATCACTTTCATGAATACGACGATTACCAAAGTTACCGCTCGCCAAGTTTTAGATTCACGAGGAAACCCGACATTAGAGGCAGAGGTTTATCTTTTGGGAGGGGCTCGAGGTCGAGCGATTGTTCCCTCTGGGGCGAGTACTGGTGAGCATGAGGCGCTTGAGCTTCGCGATGGTGAAAAAAATCGTTATTTGGGGAAAGGGGTTCAAAAAGCGGTTAATAACGTGATTAATCACATTGCTCTTGAAATTGAGGGGATGGATGCGGTTAATCAGCTTGAGATTGATCAGTTGATGTTGAAGCTCGATGGAACTCCAAACAAGCGTAAGTTGGGAGCGAATGCACTTTTGGGGGTTTCAATGGCGGTGGCACATGCGGCTGCTGCGGAGCTTAATCTTCCGCTTTATCGCTATCTAGGGGGTACGAATGCGCGGACTTTGCCGATTCCACTTGCGAATGTGATTAATGGGGGAGCCCACTCGGATGCTCCGATCGACTTTCAAGAGTTCATGATCGTTCCGATTGGAGCAAAAACTTTTAGTGAAGGGGTTCGCATGGGGGTTGAAACTTTCCATGCCTTAAAAGGGGTTTTAAAAGATCGCGGACTCAGTACAGCCGTTGGAGATGAGGGAGGGTTTGCTCCGAAATTGAAATCGGCAGAGGATGCTTTAGAGTGTATCGCCCAGGCGGTGAAGAAAGCCGGATACAAACTCGGCTCACAGATTTCAATCGCCTTAGATGTGGCTAGTAGTGAGTTTTACGATAAGGTTAAAAAACAATATGTTTTCAAAAAATCAGATGGTCGTCGTTTAAGTCCTTCTGATCTCGTCCGATTCTACCAAGATCTTCAAAAGAAATATCCGATTATCTCGATTGAAGATGGTCATGCTGAAAATGATTGGGCCGGTTGGAAGGTTTTAACGGATGCAATGGGATCTAACACTCAACTTGTGGGCGATGATCTTTTCGTTACCAATGTTGATTTTCTTTCTAAAGGGATCAAGCAAGGCATTGCGAATTCGATTTTAGTTAAGGTCAATCAAATCGGAACATTGACCGAGACCTTTGATGCCGTTGAAATGGCAAAGCGAGCAGGGTATAGTTCGATTTTAAGTCATCGTTCGGGTGAAAGTGAAGATAGTACGATTGCCGATATCGCTGTTGCTTTGAATGTCGGGCAGATTAAGACAGGATCCTTTTCACGATCCGATCGATTAGCAAAATATAACCGTCTTCTTCGAATTGAAGAGGAGTTGGGAGCAGGAGCAGTTTATGGGGGCACGCTCTAAGTTTTTTGATACAGGGACCATACCGCTCCGACCAAAATCGGGGGCGAATCTTTGGTCGTCGTTAATGCGTTTTTCGAAATGGCTGATGATTTTTGCTCTTTTAGGAGCTATTTTTGTTTTATTTTTACCGGATATTCGACGTGTTCAGCTCCTGCAAAAAGAGAAGCAAGAGAATGATTTGAAAATTGCAGCAGAGATCTCTCTTTATCAAAAAAATAAATCTAATTTTGAACGACTTCGAGTCGATCGTAGTTATTTGGAGCAAGTGGCTCGCGATACCTTGAATTTAGGAAAACCAGGGGAGACGATTTTTCGTTTTGATTCTTATCGAGATACTGAGAAATTTTCGAGTCGTCGTTAATTGACAGTGAAGGAGTTGACTCTTTCTCTGATAACCGTTCCAATTCCTAGTCATGGAGACCCTTCGTTCACGTTTAAAATGGATTGCAAAGGGTGTTTCTCATTTTATTGAGTTAGGAGCTCCCTCTGAACAAGAGATACGATCTTGGATTGAGGAGGAGATGGGGGGTGTTGATCGATTTGATCGTTTTCAAAAAAAAGGAGATCGCTTGATTCGAGCGATTGCCCCGGAGCGATTGCTTGTTGTCGGGGCTGGAAATTTAGCGGTGTCACTTTGGCAATCCCTTCTTGTCGGATTCATTTTAGGATCGTCGATTTGGGTCAAGCCAGGATCTGGAACGGAAAAAGAGCTCCACTTTTTTTTAAAACGATTTCCGATCTCTCTGCGACGTCGAGTGACGGTTTTAAAGAAAGTACCGACAGAGATTTTAAAATTAGCGGATGCGGTGGTTGTTTTGGGGAGTGATGAAACGATCGAGGTGATTCAAAAAAGTTTACATCCTAAGCAGCGGTGGGTTGCTTATGGACATCGGACGAGTGCTATTTGGGTGGGCACAAGACCGAAGAGATCCGAGGTTTATGATCAGATTGTTCAGGATATTTGCCTTTATCAGCAACAAGGATGTCTTTCCCCTCGATGGATTTGGCTAGCGGAGAAAGTGAATGCATTTCTTTTTTTGGAAGAGCTTGTTCAAGCGATGGATCGGTGGAGCTCTCGAAACTTCAGTAAAAAGGGGTCTCGAGGGTTAACTCCGACGCAAGAGGTTTTGATTTATGAGCTTCGTGAAACTCATCGAGCCTTGGGAAATAAGGTTTATGCTTCGGTGAATACCCTGGACTGGACGGTGATTTTTGATGAACAGGGGAGTTCGGAGTTGAGTGATCTTCCTCGTGTTATCTTCGTACGAGGCGTGAGTGAGAAAGATTTGATGAAAGAGTTTGCTTGGATGATGGGGGATCTTTCAACGGTTGGTATTTATGGAGTTCCTTCCGAGTCCTTGGAGTCGATTTGGTTTCGTTGGGGGGCATCAAGAATTTGTTCCGTCGGCGAGATGCAGCGACCTCCCTTGAATTGGTTTCACGATGGACGCCCGCAGATCTCGGATTTAGTGCGGTGGGTGGAGAAGAGTGCTTACTGATCAGTAGTCGCAAACAGGGAAAAAGGAACGCCGGAAAAGTTATTTTGGGCACAAAAAAAAGACGTCTTTCGACGTCTTTTTTTATAAAGCTTTTGCAAACGAAAGTTTACGCGAAAATGGGCTTGAAAGCGTTTTGACGAGCTTCCTTTGCCTTACGGCGCTTACGAACGCTGGGCTTTTCGTAATTGCGTCTGTTACGCGCTTCACGAATCACGCCTTCGCGATCGAGTTTCTTTTTCAAGCGTCTGAGCGCTTTGTCGATTGATTCGCCTTTTTTGAGTCGAATGTCTACCACGAGAAATCACCTACCTTTCATTTGGGAGGTCAAGTATGCTCGATCAATCTATAAATGTCAAACTTCCGGTTTAATTTATTATTAATATACTTAAAGTATTTATTATAAGATATTTATGATAAATTAATATATTGTTATTTTCTACTTATTACTTGTAATATGAGGGATTTCTTCCATTTTATGTCACATGGAAAATGGGGATATTAAGCATTCAAGCGTAAATAATGACAAACAGACCCCTATTGGGTCGATTTTTGATCGTGCGGATAAAACGGCAATCAAGGCGAGGAAATCAGAGCTGAAGAGTCGCTTTCAAGAGTATATCGATAGTGATCAAAATATTCCTGGATTTCCGGTGACGGTGGCAAAGGTTCAATCCATGTTAAGTCAACCCGATCTTGATTTTAAAACACTTTCCGAAGTGATTTTATTGGATCCCTCTCTGTCGGCTAAAATCATTTCGATTGCAAGCAGTGCTGTTTATGGGGGAGGATCGATTGGACGGTTAGATTTGGCGATTCAACGAATCGGTCTCACTCAATTAAAGGGAGTGATTATTATTTGTGGTGCGGCGGCAGCGTTGAAGGACTTTAAGGTTTCTGCGAATTGGGGGCATTTTTGGCTCCATAGTATTTTGGTCGCACGGATGACGGAGAAGATTTACAACTGTTTTGCCAAAAGTTCTGGGGATGAATATATTTCAGGATTGATGCATGATGTGGGAAAACTTTTTCTGCAAAAGGTATTTCCGGGGGAGTTTCGGGAATCGTTAGAATTAGTCTCTCAGAATCGTTTTTCCTCAGAGCAGGCTGAATTTACGGTCTTTGGATTTTCTCATGCGGATGTCTCGGCGGAGCTTTGTCAACGTTGGGGAATGCCAGACATCGTAAAGACGGCTGTTAAATTTCATCACGATCCAGGTTATCCTGATTTAACGAGTAAAGAGGCCTGTTTATCGACCTGTTTAAATGTAGCGGATAGCCTTGCGAATTCTTGTAATCTGGAGTTAGTGAAGGGTCAGAAGGTTTTAAAAGAGAGTGATATCTATCGTTTACCCGGTTGGGCTAAATTGGCTGATTATAAGCAGATTCGCGAGCTTGCGGTCGATGTTCAGGATGAACTTGAAGAGGTTAAAATTATTACGGGAAATTTAGTTTAAATCCATTTCCAATCATTTTTCTTTTCAAGAGATCCTATTTCTAAGAGATCACGTTGCCATTGGCGAAGACTGAGGTCGTATCTCGAATCAAGCTCATATTGAAGATAGTGGGAGAGATATTGAAATTCCAATGCTGTTTTCGCATAGGTCGGAATTTTTGTTTTTCCTTGAAGCCACGCTTTTCTTAAATATTCGGCAATGAGGCTCCCTTTTTCATCACTGACTTGGGGATGCAGAACCCACATGGCGAAAACAAAGGGAAGTCCTGTGGCGTTCCACCAGGCCTCTCCGAGATCGATGAGAGGGTAGGTCGGATTTTTAGATTTAAAATCAAAGGCCAGGTCTCCAATCATGACCTCTCCATCGCTTTCTGACTCTCTCCAGAGAAAGGGAGTCGATTGATATTTTGTGAGGAGAACTTCTGTCAATCGATTTGAGGTCATCGATTCAGGGCTCGGTTTGAGGGTGTGGAAGGTCAGTGAATCGGGAGAGGTCGGTTTAATGAATACAGAAAGTACTGTTCCTTCACATCCAATCCCGAGTCCTTGGATAGCGCGACCTTGGGGTTGTTTTAAGAAAGTATAGGTTGGAAGCAAGGCCACATCGAAAGCTCCTTTTTCAAATTCCTCTGCTAAAAGTCGTGGTGGAAGCAGTAAAAGAGAGCTTGGTGGAATCCCCTCGAGAAGGGGTTTTGCATTGAGATAGGAGACGGCACCGATTCTAAAAGAAGAGCTCACGGGGTCACGCATTCGGCACGTTGAGAAAGAAGTGGTTCATACCATGTATTGCGAGCAAAAGGGATTTTACCCGTTTCTCGAATCGCTTTTTCTAGGCGTTGATGTGTTTGGGCCTGAGGGGTTTGAGATCCTGCCATGTGAAATATTCGTTCGACTTCAATTGTTCCATGGAGATCATCGACTCCGTAGCTAAGTGCGATTTGGGCGAGAGGGAGTCCTAAGCTAATCCAGTAGGCGGTGATATGATCAAAGTTGTCGAGGTAGATTCGACTCACCGCTAAGGTTCTTAAGTCATCGTAAGCGGTGGTTCGTTTTAAGGAGGCTAGTTGGTTATTTTCCGGTTCGAAGGCAAAGGGGATGAATCCTGTAAAGCCGTGGGTTTCGTCTTGAAGGGCTCGAAGACGTTTTAGATGATCCACTCGATGGGCAAGGGTTTCCAGATGTCCGTAGAGCATTGTACAAGTGCTTTTGCCGCCGATTTGGTGCCAAAGACGATGGACCTCTAACCATTCTTCGGCGGTCTCTTTACCGCGACAGATTTGATCGCGAATTACGGGATCAAAAATCTCGGCCCCTCCTCCGGTGAGAGAGTCTAATCCTTGAGCTTGAAGAGTCTTTAAGGTCTCTTCTAAAGAGAGTCGAGCGATTCGATCGGCTAAGTGACGGATTTCGACCGCGGTAAAGGCTTTCACAAACATGCCTGGACACTCTTTTTTGATTCCTTGGATCATTTCGAGGTAATAACTAAAAGGAAGTTTAGGGTGGAGTCCTCCGACGATATGCACTTCACAAGCGCCTTGATCGTAAGAGGCCTTTGCATCCGCGACCACCTCCTCGACAGAAAATTCAAAGGCACCGGGTTGATTCTTACGTCGATAAAAGGAACAAAATTGACAACTCAGAATGCAGAGGTTGGAGTAGTTAATATAGCGATTAAAAATGTAGGAGGCTCGATTTCCATTTTTACGCTCATTGACCTTGCTTGCTAAATAACCCAAGACCTGAAGATCGCCACATTCAAAGAGTTGAAGTGCCTCAGATTCATCGATACGTGATTGCGAATCGATTTTAGAGGCAATCGATTCTAAACTCAATTGTTGAATTCGTTTCCACATAAAGTGGGTAAAAGATGGGGGGGAGAGATGCGGCTGTCAATCCTCTGAAATAAACTCTTTCGAACCCATCGCTCGATCGAGAAGTCGGTCTCATCTCGAAGGAGTTCTGCCATTGTAAATTCCTCTTCAAAAGCGGAAAAAGTGGTCTCTCCTTCGATCACACGTTTCACACGAGTTAAATAAATCTCCGAGGTCATGGGTAACCCAAGTCGATAGAGTTCTCCTCCCCCAATTAAAAAACACTTTTGATTGCCTTCGGGAGTCGGGACTTGATCCAACGAAGAAACGACTTCCACTCCTTCAATCTTCAAATCTTGTCGAGAGACGACGATGTTTCTTCGTTTGGGGAGTGGACGTCCGATCGAATCGTAGGTTTTTCGTCCCATCACAATCATATGTCCAGAGGTCAGTGATTTAAACCACTTTAAATCCTCAGGGAGATGCCAAGGTAATCCTCCGTTGACTCCAATGACTCGGTTTTCTGACATTCCGACGACGATCGAAAAACGATAGTTCATAAAACTATTTTCTACTCCTCTTGCGCTTTAATAGTCCGACAAAAGTGGTCATCTCCTCCATTTTGAGGAGCCATCCAAACGTTAAATAACTAATGCTGGCGATGAAAATGAGAATGGCTATTTCGATGACCGATTGAACCCCTTGATAACTTCCTTGGAAATCAAAGAAAGAAGTGAGTTGTTGCAAGCTATAATGAGCGATCAAGATCGCGAGGATCGAGGCAAGAAATATTTTAGAAAGATGAATCGTCCATGAGCCGATCGATCCCAGATTGAGACGTGATTTCATCGCAAAGAAAAGTTGAAGAAAGTTCATCATTGCGAGTGAACCTGTACTGAGTGCCAGTCCGACGTGGCCTAAGTGAAGAACATAAACCGTGAGCGTATTGAGCAGTAAATTAATTCCAATCGCAATCAAACTGACATTCAAAGGAATCTTCGGTAGATCTAAGGCATAGAAGCAGGGGGTTAAAACTTTAATCCCTGAATAGCCGACGAGTCCTAAGGTATAGGCTTGTAAGGCAAAGGAGGTTTGTAGGGTATCCTCCGCATGAAATTGTCCATGTTGATAAATTAATTCGACGATCCGAGGGGCAAAAAAAGCGAGTCCGATAGCGGCGGGAATGGTGAGAAAAAACATAAACCGGAGCGATTCTCTTAAGGTGACTCCAAAGGCAACGAGATCATTGCGAGCCTGTTGTCGAGCGACCGCCGGCAATGTCGCCGTGGCAATGGCAACACCGAAGAGGCCGATCGGAAATTGAACCAGTCGAAAGGCGCAGTTTAACCAAGAGAGACCGCCATCGATGTGGGAAGCAAAAATCCCGTTGACCATCACATTGACTTGAACCGCCGAGCCGGCAATCACACTCGGAATCATTAAAAACCAGACCTCTCGTAATCCAGGGTGATTCCAATCCCAGCGAAAATGAAATCGAAATCCGAGCCGCCAAAGGGTGGGGAGTTGAACGACTAATTGGGCTAATCCTCCCAGTAAAACACCGAAGGCAACTCCGATTAATCCTTTTTCGGTAAAATGAGGATTGAAGATTTTCTCTTGAGGCTCAAAGAGGTAGGCGAAAAATACCCCTGCAATGATGGAGACAAAGTTGAAAGCGCTGGAGGCGGAGGAGGGGATTCCAAAGATCATCTTTGCATTGAGCATTCCCATCACAAGAGCCGCCAAGGAGACAAAGACAATAAATGGAAATAAGATCTGCGTGAGTTGGACCGTTAATTCGAATTTTCCGGGAACGTTGTGAAATCCCGGATTAGTGATTGCGACAATCCCAGGAGAAAAAAAGATACCGCCGAGACAAAGAATGCCCATGCCGAGGAGTAAGAGGGTCAAAACAAGATTGGCTAAATCCCAAGCGGAACGCTCCCCCTCTTTTTCCAGTTTTTTTGTAAAGACGCTTGTAAAGGCAGTGGATAAGGCTCCTTCAGCAAATAGGTCGCGAAAGAGATTCGGAATTTTGAAGGCTCCTAGATAGGCATCGTAAAATTTTCCAGCCCCAAAAAGCGAGATAAAGACAATCTCTCGGACGAGCCCTAAAACTCGTGATCCCATCACTGCGATTGAAACAATCACTGCCGATTTACGTGTGCCACTCATTTATTATCCCCCTTTCTAACGATGGAGAGTCACTTCACAACCTAAAAGAAAAGTTCTGGAATTTGAGACCATGAAATAATCTCTGAACTGGATCGAGATTGAGATTCCTCTCCGAAGAGAATAATGCTTTACAATCTATTCCATGAAGAGACTCTTTTCCCCTTGTTTATTTTATGAACACTACCAAATCCCTTTACGACCAATATGTCGTCCCCTCCTACTCACGTTCATTGGTGATGACTCATGGAAAGGGGACTGAAATTTGGGATGATTCTGGGAAACGTTACCTCGATTTTGGGGGAGGCATTGCCGTAAACTGCCTTGGGCATGCGCCTCAGGTCGTTGCGGAGACACTGCATCGACAGGCCTCTGAATTGATTCATACCTCGAATCTCTACTACCATGCGAAACAAGGGGAGCTTGCACAAAAGCTGGTTGAACTCACGGGTCCGGGAAAAATCTTCTTTTGTAATAGTGGAGCAGAGGCGAATGAATGTCTGTATAAGCTGGCAAGACGATTTGGAAATGCAGAGGGACGATTTGAAATTATTACGACGCTTAATTCCTTTCACGGAAGAACCCTTGCGGGAATTGCGGCCACAGGACAAGAGAAGATTAAAAGCGGTTTTGGTCCTTTGATGACCGGTTTTGTTCATGTTCCTTATAATGATTTAGAGGCGGTTCAAAATGCGATCACCCCTCAAACTGCGGCCGTTCTGATCGAGGGAATTCAAGGGGAGAGTGGGGTTTATGCGGCCTCTCCGGAGTTTTTACTCGGCCTTCGAAAACTTTGTACCGAGAAAAATATTTTACTCCTCATGGATTGCGTTCAATGCGGAATGTTCCGAACCGGAAAATTCATGAGTTACGAGCAGATTTTAGCCGATCATCCGAACGGAAAGGCATTTCTTCCCGACGGCATTTCGATGGCGAAATCCCTTGGAAGCGGATTTCCGATTGGGGCGACATGGATTCGGACTCCCTACGCCGATCTGCTTCAGCCCGGCTCACATGGAACGACTTATGGGGGAACTCCTCTGGCTTGTGCGGTTGCGTTAACGGTACTTGAGACGATTCAAAAAAATAATCTTCCGGCTTCTATTGAAGTGGTTGGAAAAAAAATCCTAACGACACTCACTCCACTTTTAGGAGGAAAGCATCTGAAATCCCTTCGTGGAATGGGGGGAATGATCGGTATTGAAACCGATCAAACCGGTCTTGAAATGGCGACTCAACTTCGTGAAGAGGGACTTCTTGTGGCCCCCGCTGGTGGGAATAATTTTAGACTTCTCCCCCCTTACAATGTCAAAGAAGAGGAAGTGAACGAGGCCTTGGTAATCTTAACGCGGAAACTCTCATGAGCTCTATTAAAAGTTTATTAAAAATTCAAGATCTCTCAAAAGAGGATGTTTCTGCTATTTTTAATTCAGCCACAGAATTTAAAAAAAACCGTCAAAATCCCACCCGATTTCCTTTAAAAGCTCAAAGCTGGGGATTGATCTTTAGTAAATCCTCGACGAGAACGCGTGTCTCTTTTGAGGTTGCTGTCCGAGAGCTGGGGGGGGCTCCGATGTTTCTCAACGCACAGGATATTCAACTGGGCCGAGGGGAACCGATCAAAGATACGGCACGGGTTTTAGGACGAATGATCCATGGAGCGATCATCCGTACCTATGCCCAAACGGATGTCCTTGATTTCGCAAAATACAGTCAGATTCCTACAGTGAATGCCTTAACGGACGAGGAACATCCTTGCCAAATCTTAACTGATATTTTTACCTTTGAAGAAAAACGGGGATCGATCAAAGGTAAAACCGTTGCCTTTATTGGGGATGCTGCCTGTAATGTCCCTCGCTCTTGGGTTTTTGCCGCAGAGCTCTTAGGATTCCATCTTCATCTTGCCGCCCCCAAAGGCTATCAATCGACGGTACAAAACAGTCACACTCAATTTTTCACCTCCCCTCAAGAGGCGGCTAAGGGGGCTCATCTGCTCTATACCGATGTCTGGGTCTCGATGGGAATGGAGTCCGAGGCCGCGGTTCGTGAGAAGGCCTTTCAGGGATATCAACTTAATCATGAGCTCCTCAAACTCGCTTCGCCAGAGGCGCTTGTGATGCATTGCCTTCCGGCCTATCGAGGAAAAGAGATCACGGAGGCTCTTTTGGAGGAACGTTCGCAAGAGATCTTTGACCAAGCAGAAAACCGACTCCATCTTCAAAAAGGGATCCTTGATTGGATCGTTTCTTAGTCCTCAAGCATTCTTTTTACCCAGAGAACCTTGATTTTTTGTTCTGGATCTCGTGATATTTTTAAAGTTTCCATTGGTTTTTTCTGAGAACTCGATCCGACTCCTTGCCAAAGAATTTCAGCTCCCTCTGGGGGAATGTTTAAAAAAACAAAATGCAGAGAGTGTGGAAGATTTTCCCAAGAGCGTAAGTCGGCCTCGGGTTGAGTGACTGCGGAGAAGATTCCGGTTCCGATCGCCGCTAAACCTAAAACTCCGGCGGCGATCCCGCTCTTCTCTGTCTGACTCGCAACGACTGCTCCGCCCGCGAGTCCAAGGGTCGCATTCTGTGTATCCTCCTTGAAACTGGCTTTATCTCCTAAGACGGCATCGATCTGTCTTCCTCCGCGAGTCGTGGCTTGAAAATAGAGACTTTCGGTCGCTGAATAAATGGTATGCTCTCCCTGTTTTAACTCTATTTTTTCGATTGAAGGCGTGACCTCTTTGAACCGTAGTTTTTCTCCAAACTGTCCATCCCCCCATTTAATCGGTCCCTTTCCGGATTCAAAAATGAGTAAGGTATTGGTCTCCACATTGGGGATACTCATGTTTTCTCGGTAAGAAAAAAATTTCTTAACTCGGGAGAGGGCTTGATCGGCGGTGTTAGAATCATTTTGAGCATAGGAAGCAAGGGCTAAGGCCAATTCGGCAATCGTCCAATCGCCGCTGAATTGAGGGTCATCCTCTTGGGTGATATCCATGAGTTGAGCTCTTTTAAAACAGGCAGCGGCGTTTCCGAACTCTTGGTCTTGCAGATAAAGGAGTCCTCGATAAAGATAGAGCATAGAACGCTCGTACGGTTCTCCCTTAAACCATTTCTCCTTTTCTCCGACAAACTTACTTTTGGTTCTTTCGGCTTGTGCCGCTCCATATTGAAGCGCTTCGACTTCACGTATCGCCTGATCAAAGGTCTCTCTCGCTAGATCTTGGTAGCCTAAACGATTTGCAGCAACTCCTCCACGCATCGCATGGAGAACAGAGTTTTGACGTCCCTCCGCATAGAGCGAGAAGAAGTGGGTGCGAAGTTCTAAAGGGATCTGTTTTCGTTCGAGCGTCGCATTAGCTGTTTGAATAACCTCGACCGGAATCTCTTTTCCGGAGGCGGAACGAGTTTCATGAGCCGCACAGCCGCCCCAGAAAATAAAAAGCAGAAGAGAAAATCCACCCGCCCCCAATCGTTTATCGATAGACCGAGTTTTCACGGCCCTCTTTTTTGATCTCATATTGGTTTTCCCAAACCAGAAGGTCATTTGAATCCACTAACTTGAAGGACACTAAAAAGTAATCGCTTTGTCCTTTGCTGTTAGAGGAGGAAATTCCTTGGAGATCGGCAGTCATTAAATAATCGTAGCTGGAGGCCTTTCTGGACTGACCTCCATGAACCGCTCCGGACTCACGGAGTTCTTCTTCTCGTTCATTCGTTTTTGCTCCGGTATCGCGTGCGAGAAAACGAACTTTTCCCGCACCATATTGCATGAGGGCGCCTCGTACTTTCGTTGTATACAAACTGACATCAATAGGGGAGGCACTTTTGTTCGTCACAGGCGTAATCATCACAATAGGGGGTTGAGGTGCAGTGGCGATGGCGGGGGTTAAAAGAATCGATTGAACCGCTTTTTGAGCGGCGGCAGAGATATCCTGAGATTCGACTCCCGTTCCTGCGATCGAACCTTGGGCATGGGGATCGACATATTGAACTGAGGACTCCTCTTTCGCACAACCGATTAATCCAATGATGACCGCAAGCAGAAAGATTTTTTTCATAAAGTGAGTTTAATCTAATTCAACTTCTGTAATTTAAAAGGGGATTTTTTTGGACTTTTCTTGACGAGCGGAGGAGTTCGAGAGAACCTCTCATTTATGAGTCGAATCTGCATCGTGGGACACCAAGGAATGCTCGGTCATTTGCTAAAAAATTATTTTGGTGATCTCGGACATGAATGTCTCCATGTGACAAAGCGATATTCTGTTGCTGAAGCGGAAGTTTGGTTTGATGAACTTCTTCAATTAGAGCCGGAATGGGTTATTAATTGTGCTTCAATTTCGATTAAATCGGAAATTCCTAAACAGATGCAGTGGGAGGTTAATTTCTCCTTACCGTTTCTCCTCGCAAAGGCGCTTCCGGATGGGGTGGGGCTTATTCAAGCCAGCTCTGACGCTGTATTTCCAAGTCGTGGAGGAGATCCTTATTGGGCAGAGGATCCGTTGAATCCAGAGGATGACTATGGGCTTGCTAAAAAGATGGCAGAAGAGTCGATCACGAGACCGTATCATTTTATAATCCGTTCTTGTCTGATTGGACCGGAACAAAAAGGGGCTCAAAATCTTCTCAGTTGGACTCTCGCTCAAGGGGAAAGTTTTTCCGGTTACTCTAATCATCGTTTTAACGGGATTACGACATTGCAATGGGCAAAACTTGCGGAGCGAATTATGAAGGGTGAATTTCCAGTTCAAAAATTACTCCAACCTGCAACCGATCCAGCGATTTCGCTTTTTGATTTGATGCATCAGATTCGCAATACATGGAATGCTCCTGCAACGATCAATGAAATTAAATCCCCCGAGCCTTTAAATCGAATTTTGATCTCCAACGTTGAGGTGCCTTATATTCAAGAACAGTTAACGGAACTTTATCATTGGATGAATAAACCAATCTTATCATAATAAGCTTCAATAATCCTGATTTACGATCGTATTCGTGAGCTTGCGATCAGGGGACCCATTTTTTCTTCGATTCGTTCACAGGTTTTTTCGACCCCGTTTTCAGCGCTTACCTTAAATCCAATTTGTCGTGCTTTTTCAAATGCGTCTTGCTCTTTGAGTTTTTCAAAAGCTTTTCGAAAATCTTTTCCTTTTCTTTGATTTCGTTGAAGAACAACGGCAATTCCTAATCCCTCTAATCGCATCGCATTATTCGGTTGATCGAAGGCATAAGGACAAGCCACGCTGGGGATTCCGGCTCTGAGGCTTTGACCGACTCCCCCGACGCCACATTGATGAACGACCCCCTTGCAATGGGGCATTAATTTATCGTGGGGAGCGTAAAGAATCGCAATGACATTGGAGGGGAGGTTCTTCGGTCTGTTTTCCTCACGACCCACCAGTAGTACGGCTCTTTCTGAAGTGTCTTCGACGGCAGAAACGGCCTCTTGATAAAAATCTCCGGCTTCATAAATGGCGACGGTTCCTAAGGTAAATAACCACGGTTTTTCTCCGGCGCCTAAAAAAGATTCTAGATCCGGTTGTAAAAAGGATTCTCTTTCCTCTTTAAAACAAAAACCGGTTTGATGGAAGTAGGGGGGATAGTCAGAGGGATTGAGTGCAAAATGTTCACTGTACAATTGTAAAACGAGTTGTTTTGACCAGGTTCCGAAAAGGTAATTAGGGTGAGGGGGGAGTCCTTGTCGTTGATAAAAAAGATCAAGGGTCGGTCGTACCGTTTTTTGACACCATTTTTCTCCTAGTTTCCAGAAAAAATCGTTGAACCATTCTCCGAGGACTCCTTTAAAAGGTTGATGATAGGCCCCAGCAGGAGCGCTGTACCGAGATCGAATGACCCCAGGCGCCAAGGTGACCGTAACAAAGGGAATGCCGGTTTTTTGTGCCACTACCGGTGCAGCCAAAACAAAATGATGAGCGATTAAGAGGTCCTGATTTTCGACTTCACGTAAAAGGAGTTCGACCGAGAGATCTAATTGAGGAGCAAAAAATTGTTTCACAAAAAGATTAAGTGCGGTGAGTCCCATTTTTTGGTGACTCAAAATCTCTGGATAATCAAAGATGACCTCAGGACTGACATAGCTCTCTGTGGGGATAAATCGAATTCCAGCCTTTTGACTCTCCTCTTGCCAATAGGGATTTGCTCCCAATGTGACTTGATGACCTCGTTTTTGGAGTTCAAGAGCGAGAGAGAGAAAGGGATGAAAATCCCCTCGAGATCCCCATGTTGTTAATAAAATTCTCATTCCTTCGGCCTGCAAATAAAAGTGGTTTGAATTTGAAAAGGAGTCCTGACAAGATACGGGAGCTGCAACGATCGGAAATTAGGAGCGGGTGATCGGTTTCAATATTCGGTTTGATCTCAGATGAGGTTAGGAGTGAGGAGTTGCTTGTAAAAGCTTTTGACCTTTTGAGAGACGCTCTCTTTTTGCCCTTCCTTCAGTTGATTGTCCTCCTTGCACCATCACAACTCCATCGGTCCCTAATTGAAGTGCGGGTCGTCCTTGAGAGGAGGAGCGATAGTCGGCCTGATTTTCGAGGACTCCGGATGAAGTAATTCGGCTGTAACGATAAAAGCCTTGTCCCTTGGGATGAAGGACATGGAGGAATCCTTGCGAATCAAATTTGGATTCGGGGGTAATAAAAGAGACCATATCTCCCAAACTATAAGTTGCATAAACCTTATTTTCTGAAGGTTCTTCAATACGGGCAAAAACCTGCGTATTCGTAGAGGAGGGAGAAAAACGAATTAAGGAATAAACGCGTTGAACTCCGTTTACCGGTTTTGACTCGCTCCAGACCGTGACCCCGTTTGCGACATTCACCATCGTAACAGGAGTGACATGTTGAACTCCCTCAATCTCGACCACTCCTTGAACATGATAGGCTCCCAATTCCCGAATGGAATAAAGGGGGGTAATGTTAATCGTGATTGTTTTTCGATTTCCTGACTCTAAGGCGAGGGGTTCGATTGTTAATTTATTGTCCTTTCGAATGCCAGCGCCATTCTGTTCCGTGATGATAAAACTGAGCCAATCTCCGGAGGTTTTGAGGGGAGCTCCGCTATTATTTAAGACGGTTAATTTGACTGGAATCGGTTCGTAAAGAAGAAATTGATCTCGATCGATTTGAATTCCGACCTGAATTTGAGCGGAGACGAAAATCAAATTTACCATCAGGGCTAGAGCCATCCAATAATATCGCATCTCAAGAGTGTAACTCAACGAGAGGGGAGAAACCAAGTCAAATCACTGGCGACGATGGAACGTTCAGGGTTGATTTATGAAAAGCTGTAAACCTCTTATTATCAGTGACTCATACTTAAGAATTTTCTCTTAGGAATGCTGGAAATCAGGAGTGCGCCGTCGAGGACGGCGTCCTAACAGGTGAAAGTCCTGTCGGTTGAATTAGACGATTCGCAACCGTAAGGGGTGTCAACGTTCGGGCGGTGTCAGCGGAGGTCGCATGATGAGAAAGGACGCTGGAGAAAGACGGGAGATC
>CAMCYL010000012.1 GCA_945883905.1 Akkermansia muciniphila
CTCAATTTTAACGACGAATGATTTAAGAACGGTGACGAAGTTTTCTCATCCGTGGTTTGGCCCGATGAATGCGCGGGAGTGGTATGCGTTGGCGGGATCGCATATGGGGATTCATCGGATTCAGATGGAGCGAATTATCAAGGGATTGACGGCTAATTTTTCTTAGTCCACGACTCAAGGGCTTCGATGGTTAAATGAACTCCGAATCCCGTCGATCCTTTTTCGATGCAGGGCAGGGCCTTTGCAGTGGTGGCAGTTCCAGCGATATCGACATGAACCCAAGGGGTTTCCTCTGCAAAGGTTTTTAAAAATGAGGCCGCAGTACAAGATCCGGCATCGCGTCCCCCCGTATTTTTAACACAGGCGATCTCACTTCGGATCTGTTCATCGTATTCATCGCCGACGGGCATCGGCCAGACCAGATCTCCCGATTGATGGCCTGCGATACAGAAAAGATCTCTGAGAGAGTCTTGATTGGAGAAAACCCCTGCGCGTCGAGTTCCGAGAGCGACGATCATTGCTCCGGTCAGTGTGGCGAAATCGACGATCCACTCCGGTTTGAGATGGATTCGTGCATAGGCAATCGCATCTGCAAGAATGACTCGTCCTTCGGCATCGGTGTTTAATACTTCAATCATTTTTCCGTCGTAGGATTTAACAAGGTCGGAGGGACGATAGGCATTAGAGCTCGGCATGTTTTCCACGCTTGGAATGAGTCCGATAATATTGAGAGGAAGTTTAAGGCGTGAGGCCGCTTGCATAATTCCGAGAACAGCACAGCCTCCCATTTTATCGTATTTCATCTCTTCCATGCTTGCCGCTGGCTTGATCGAGATTCCGCCTGTATCAAAAGTGACGGCCTTGCCGATGACGACGATTGGTTTCTGATTTTTTTTACCCCCTTGATATTCGAGTTCAATAAAACGAGGAGGAGATTTAGACCCTTTGCCGACAGCGAGGATTCCGCCGAAGCCCTCTTTGATGAGGTCTTTTTCATCCCAGATATGACAACGGAGTTTCCATTTCATTGCGAGCTTGATCGATTCTTCGGCCATTCTCTCTGGGTAGACTTCATTTGGAGGAAGATTTCCAAGGTGACGGACATGATTGATCGATTCCCCGAAAATCTTTCCGCGGAGCAGTGCTGATTGCATTTCTTCTGATTTAGAGTTCAGAACCATAAATCGGAGGATTTTCAGGCTATTTTTGCGTTTTCGATCGGCTGGTTTAAAATCATCAAAGTGATAGGCCGCAAGGAGAGCTCCTTCGACGGCGGAGGCGAGATGGTCGCTCAAACCGAGTAAATTCAGTGTGATCTCCTCGGCGCCAATCGAGAGGAGTTGTCGAATGGCAACGCCCGTGGCTTCACGGACAATGACCGAGGAGAGTTTCTCCTTTTTTCCGAGTCCCGTGAAAATAATGCGCTGCTTTCCGTTGCGAAGAATGACGGTTGTTTCTCGTTTTCCTTCAAACTCCTCGTGAGGGATCTCTCCTGCCGATTGACCTTGAAAAAGATATTGAATCTCCTCCCCAGATTTCGAGGGAGAATTGATGAGTTCGAGTTTAGGATTGGGTAGCATTTTTAGAATATCTCATGATTTAATCGTAAAAACCATTTAAATTAGACTTTTATAAAAAACATATTAACATATTTAAGGTTATAAATATATGAAAACAACAATTGATTTACCAGAGGAGTTGATGATACGAGCAAAGGTCTATGTGGCGAAAAACAAGATCACATTAAAGGAACTATTTTTAAAAGGAATTGAAGAACAGATGAAAGAATCGGGGGCGGGGGGAGAGGAGGAGCTGATTCGAGCTCTTTCCGTTGGAAGAAACAGTAAGCCCTTAGGAAGATTGAATCGAAATGAGATTTATGACCGCACAATACTTCGTTGATACAAATATTCTTCTTTATGCTGGATCTCAAGACCCTTTGGATGAAGTAAAGAGAGCGACCTCCATCGAGCTTTTAAGGAGACCGGGCTTGGGGTTATCCGCTCAGGTATTACAAGAATACTACGAGGTTGCTTATCGAAAAAAAAGATTAGGTTTAGAGCATTATGAAGTAATGAGAGCGTTGAGATTGCTGGCACAAAAGGCAGTCCTTCCTGTGACTGCATCGTTAGTCATCGAAGCGGCACAAATTTCTGAGCGATTTAAAATCTCTTATTGGGATGCTGCAATCGTTGCCGCGGCGATCGCGTTAGGGTGCGCAACTCTCTATACTGAGGATTTAAATCATCAACAAAACTATGGCGGAGTCATTGTTGTGAATCCCTTTTTGGAATCGAATCAATGAGCTGAACCACTGGCATTTGTCGGGGGAACTTGTTCCCGATAGTCTGTAGGGAGGATCGCCTCGACATCGACTCCGCGGAGTTCATAGATTCGACGAATCGTCTCTTCAATCAAGTTATTCGGACAAGAGGCGCCGGCGGTGATGCCGACCGTGACATTTCCTTTTGGGAGCCAATCTTTTGTCGAGATCTCGACATTGTCATGTTGATTCCAATGCTCGATTTCTGAGGTGGAAATTAATTTTTCAGAATTTTTAATAAAATAAGTGGGAAGATGACCCTCTCCCATTTCAGCTAAGTGAGAGGTGTTGCTGCTATTGTAGCCGCCGACGACGATGAGGAGATCCATCTTTTCGTGATCGAGCATATCACGGAGCGCATCTTGTCTTTCTTGAGTCGCTCCGCAGATAGTATCAAAGAAACGGAAATGTTGTCCGACATTTTGAGCACCGAAACGATCTTCGATCGCTTTTTTGATTCGGTTTTGAACCTCTTCCGTTTCGCCGCGCATCATGGTGGTTTGATTTGCAACCCCGACGGCTTTTAAATGGAGATCGGGATCAAAGCCAGCGGAGTATCCCCCTTCAAATTTTTTGAGAAACTCTTCACGGTCTCCTCCGTTGCGAATGTAGTTACAGACGTAATCGGTCTCTGCGAGACTGTAAACGACGAGGTAACGTCCGGTACGATCCTCTCCCGCGGCATGGGAGGCGGTCGCCTTTGTTTCCTCGTGCCAGGCCTTTCCGTGAATGATCGAAGTGACTTGTTCCTTGCGATATTGACGGACGCGACGCCAGACAGACATGACATCGCCACAAGTGGTATCGACGAGCTTACATCCAAGTTCCTTGAGTCGTCCGATTGTTTTCACTTCGGCCCCAAAGGCAGGAACAATGACGACATCTTCTGAGGTCAGGTTGTCGATCGGATAATTGCCTTCGACTTCGTGCATGTGCTCGATTCCCATCGCATTGAGTTGATCATTAACTTCGGGATTGTGAATAATTTCACCGAGGACATAGATCCGTTTGCCTTTAAAAACTTTAGCGGCGGCATAAGCGAGATCGATCGCACGTTCGACACCGTAACAAAATCCGAAGGCCTTTGCGAGCTTGATCGTTAATCCGGAGTTTGTAATCGGTTGACCTGAATAACGGAGAAATTCAACGATTGGACTGCGGTAATGATTTTCGACTTCTGCTTGAACTTGGCTCATGACCTCAGGGGTCCGAAGATTCACTTTTCCGGCGGCATTCGCATGTAAGTTAGAGGACATAAGCAGGGACACTAGCCAGCTCGCCTAAAAAATCCACTATTAAAAATAAGGAGCGAACCATATTCGTCGAAAATAACTCTGGATTTGAGAGGTGAAATAGAGGAGACCTAAGCGAGGGAAAGTTTTACTCGGAGCTGGTTGGCAACCCATTGAAGATCCTTGGGATGGACTCGTGTATCGGCAATTGCCGTCATGAAATTCGCATCGTTTTTCCAGCGGGGAACGATATGCATGTGGAGATGGGCGGCGATTCCCGCCCCTGCAGCCTCTCCTAAATTGGCGCCGATATTGAAGCCGTGTGCTTTATAAAGTTCTTTTAAAGCGTTTTTGACCTCGATGATGAGCTTCAGAAATTCAAGTTGTTCCTCTTCACTCAGATCGTCCAGATCAGAGACTTTGCGATAGGGCAGGACCATTGTATGGCCGGCATTATAAGGGAAGGCATTGAGGATGGCGAAACAGGATTTGCGTCGAGCCACAATGTGATTCTTTTCATCCTCATTTTCGTTCACCATATTCAGAAAAAGATCCGGTCCACAGTGGGAGGGATTGGAGATATAGTCGGCTCTCCAAGGAGCCCAAAGATGTTGCATGGAGTTAAACATAGCAAGAGTTGAGGCCTCATCAAGCGAAGAGAATTTCTTTCTCTTGTTCAGAGAACCGTTTTTTTGCTCTAATTTGCCGCAAATCATGAAAATTCTTGTTTGGGGGATCAACTATGGGCCGGAGGTGACGGGGATTGCTCCTTATAATCAGGGGTTATGCGAGTTTTTGGTTTCTCAGGGGAATGAGGTTCATATGTTGACGACCTTCCCCTATTATCCTCAATGGAAAAAACGGGAAGTGGATCGGGGCATTATTTATCGAAAAGAGGAGATGAATGGGGTCCAGGTGCATCGCTGTTGGCACTATGTCCCCCCCCAACCGACGGCGCTACAACGCATTGCGCATGAGGCCAGTTTTGTTTGTCACGCCTTTTTAAGGGCGCTTTTTATTTCGAAGATCGATCGAATTATTTTAATCTCGCCACCACTTCCGATTGGAGTGGCGGGGTTCGTCCTTTCTTTATTCAAGCGGGCTCCCTTTATTTTTCATATTCAGGATCTACAGCCTGATGCAGGGATCCATCTAGGATTGATTCCGTCGCCGATCTTACAGCGTTTTTTATATTTTTGTGAGCGTTTGATTTATTCACGAGCGAATAAAATCACGGTGATTAGTCAGACGATGAAAAAGATTATTGAAAATAAAGGGCATCCTTCAGAGAAAATTTTGCTTTTCCCCAATTGGTTTCATCCAGTGGAAAGTGGAGTAAACTCGCTCTTTTCATTTCGAGAGTCATTAGGAGTTCCGAATTCAGCATTATTGATGGTTTATTCTGGGAATTTCGGTAAAAAACAGGGACTTGAAATCTTCGTGGAAGCGGCAGGAAAGCTGGCCTCTGAGAAAGGGCATTGGATTTTTTGTGGAGATGGGGCGGCGAAAGCGGAGTTAATTCGCCGCGTTGAAGAGCTTCAATTAAAGCAGGTCTATTTTCTCCCCTTGCAAGAGCTCCCTCGTTATCGTCGATTACTGGAAGAGGCAGACCTTTGTTTAGTCTCCCAAATTGGCGGAACGGGGCGATTCTTCTTTCCGAGTAAGTTATTGAGTATTTTATCGCACGGAAAGCCAGTCTTGACGGTGGCCAATGAGGATTCGGAGCTTGCCCATGCAGTGATCGAAGGATTTGGAGTGAATCATTCGAGCTATTCCTCCGATGAAATTGCAGCGACGATCGAGGAGCTCCATGCAAATCCTTTGCGTTTAAAAGAAATGGGAGAAAGAGGTCGAGAGTATGTGCAACAATTTGATCAGCAAAAGATTTTGGGGGAGTTTGAAAAACGGTTAAAGAATATGCGTGGTTAAGCGCAATAGAACGTCGAGATCCCCCCCATGAAAACAATACGGAGCATAAGCGGACAGAGGGTAGTATGAATATTTTATCGATGACCTCTTTTCTGCGATCGTTGCGTTCTTTTATAGCGCAGTTAATTCGTGCTTTTTATCGACGTAAACATTTTACTCTCCCCCCGGTGATTGTTGTCGGATTGTTTTTTTGGTGGATTTCAAATCCACTTCATTTGATTCAAGTCGTTTCTCGATTTATGCCGTTTTCTTTTCAGGTGAAGCAAGGGGCTCAATGGACCTCCTTTTCCTCTCTGCAAATGAAGGGAATTGAATTAGGTGAATTTGCAAGAATTGAAGCGATGACCTTGGATTGGGAGTGGATCGATTTTTTGTTTCACGGGAAAATTCAATCACTCAAGTTAAGAGCTCCGCAATTTTGGACGGGAAAATTAGCAGAGGCCTTTCCGAAGACAGAAAATACGGAGAATAAATCGGAGATAATGCAGTTGGCAATCGATCGGATTGAGATTGAGAGGGGGTATCTATTCCTCGAAAATATCGTTTCTGGCGTCAATTTAAATATTCCATTAGGGAGAGTGAGTCCCTTGATTCTTAATAATTTTCAGATCGGCAATCCAGAAAGTAAGGCAGCACAAACGGTGCAGAGTTTGAGGACGACGGATATGACGTTGTATTCCCCTTTTGATGCCACGTCCCCGGTGTTATCTTTTAAGGGGATTGAACTGGAGTTTACTTTTCAGGAGTTAGTGCAAAATCAAATTCGAAAACTCCGAATCAATCATCCGACGATTTATATGGGACCTGATCTTTTCTGGTTTATCGATCAGTTTCAAGCGAATCAACAATCCGACAAGAGCGTTCCGTGGATGATTCATCGACTGGAAATCGAATCGGCAGCGATCACGATTAATGGATTTGGAAATCCAGGCTTAAAGATTCCTCTTTTTATGAGCAAAAATTTGGAGAGCGTGAGGACCGATCAATTCGGAGAGGTTTTTAAACGCAATCAATTTGAGGTTGAAAAAGGGGATCAATTTTATCCCTCCTATGGGTTGAACGTGTATGAATTCGATGGGCGAATTGAATTTGGGCTTCCTGTCACCGAGGAGAATGCGATTAATCAGGTGATTAGCTTAAAAGCGAAGGTCATTGAATGGAAAAAGCTTCAGATTTCTGAACCGTGGATTTCGGTGACCTTTGATTCACGAGGGATTTTCGGAAAAATAGGGGGGAAGGCCTATGGGGGGTATTTAAGCGGTGAATGTGCGATTTTTTTTAAGCCAGGATTTCCTTGGACCGCCTCCTTGCATGGGAAGGGACTTCAGGTGGAGGAGCCTTTTTCTAAATTGGCGGAGGATCATTTTCAGATGACGGGAATGATGAATATCGATCTTCGAGCTGCGGCCAAATCGACGGTTTTTGAGAAATCGACCGCAAAAATTTGGTTAACGGGCGGGGGAAAGATGGTGATTCCGGCCATCGATGACGTTTTGAAAAAACTCCCTGATTCTTGGAGTGCGTTGAAGAAGCAGATGGCGACGATCGGTTTAGAGGCCTTTAAGACCTTCGATTATACCTCTGGAACCTTTGATTTGACTTACGATCCAGTCAAGAGTCAGGCGGTGATGGAGTTGATTGGAAAACAGGGGCGAAGACGGTTCCAAGTAGATTGGAGACAAGAGTAAATGGGTGGCTGTGTGGATTCACCATGAATCGTTGATTCCTTTGAAAAAAAGACTGGAAATTTATCGATATTGTCATAGTTTGCCAATTATGAGTAAACCTACGATTGTTGCCTATTTGAAACCGACGTGTGGATGGAGCATGGGAGTCCGTGCGGTGATGAAGAAATATGATTTACCGTTTGAGGATAAAGATATCATTAATAGTCCTGAAAATCGGATGGAGATGATCCAAAAAAGTGGACAGCAACTCTCCCCTTGCGTTGAAGTGAATGGGAAAATGTTGGCTGATATTAGCGGGGAAGAACTTGAGCAATGGATGTTAACCAATCGTGTGGTTTCCGAAAATAATACTCCTGTGGATGTTCCTTTAAATCAACCCTGTGCGCATGAAATGCATCCCCCGAGTTTTCCGGTGAGTTTTAAAAACTAGATATATTTTTATCAATATCTTTTATCAAAAACCTCCTTTGCATGGAATTTGCTTAGGAGGTTTTTTTGTGGGGATATTGGAAATCTCTCGGCTATTCGAAAGAGACCCCTTTTCCGGGGCCTGCGCTGATGGCGGCGAGAATTTTTTCGGCACTCAGTAAGATCTTGGGCATGGCAATCTCCATCATTTCGGGAGTAAGTCCGACGAGTTCAAAGACCGATTCATCGAGCTCTGTTGTAAATCCCTCTTCGCCGACGCCGACGCCGAGTTGAAGTGAGAGGTGTTTTGCTGCGTGAACATGGGCAACGAGCGGGAGATGTTCGTGGGCGGCAAGACTCGGACGGGGGTAGTAAAGGGCGGTTTGAATGAGATTGATTGGATAAGACCAACTCTCCAAGAGGATTCCACCGACATCGGTGTGATCGTAGCCAAAAATCACTTTTTCTGATTCTCTCCAGCTACATTGATGTTCCTTTTGATGGATCCGCACCTCTTCAAAGGATTCGGCACAGGAATAGGCAAGGGCTAATTTACCGACGTCATGGAGCAGTCCTGCAAGGTAAGCTAAATCGGGGGGGACTTTTCCACTTTCTTTGGCAATAATCTCTGCGGCAATCGCAACGCAGAGGGAATGTTTACAAAGATCTCCTGGTTCCCATCCGTAACCTCCGGTGATACTGTTTGAGAGCCAGCGACCTGCAATCGTAAGGCTTGCGACCTTAAAAATTTCACGATTTCCTAATCGAAGCAAGGCCTGATGGAGGCTGTCACATTTGCTATCCCCGAAAAAAGCGGAATTGGCGGTTCTCAGGATAGCGCTTGAAAGACCGGCATCTTTTTTGATGAGCGCCTCAGTCTCTTCGACTGTTGTGTCCGGATTTTTAAGAGCCGTTTGCAGTTTAGGAAGAAGCCAAGGGGAGGCTGGAAGTGATTTGGCCATTTCACAGACGATTTGGAGGGGAAGTGGATCGCTCATCGGACAAAGACCTCTTGATTGGGAGTTTTAACTGCAACTAAACCATCGGTGAGACGAATCTTAATCGTTCGATTAAATTGTCCTCCCGTTTCATTACAAAGGACTGGAATTCTCGACTGTTCTGCAAGGGCTAGAAAAGCAGTGACATTGCGAGTTCCTATTTTAAAAAAACTATCGGCTTGCATAACTTGAGCTCCCCCGAAAAGCTTGCACTGACAGAGCTCCGGATTTGTCCCCATCTCTCGTAATTTTTGAAAAAAATCTTCCATCCCAGTATCGACAAACATCGCTCTTTTTTCAGTTGATTTGCCGTGGATTTTGGAGTCTGGAAGCATCGCATGGAGCATTCCACCGACCTTGCGGATCGGATCCCAGAGAGTAACCCCAATACAGGATCCGAGGGCAAAGGTGGTGATGACAGTATCTTCACGATTGGAGAGTTGGAGATCTCCGACACCGACGATGATTTCGCTCAAGGATTCCTCGTTATTTTAACAGCCGCTTATCGGATTTGAACCGATGACCCACGCATTACGAATGCGTTGCTCTACCCCTGAGCTAAAGCGGCATGATTATCTCCTTGGAATTTAATCCACTATTCACTAAAATCCAAGAGAAATTCTTAAAGGATCCCGTGAGCCTTTAAGTAAAAGTTATGATGACTCCTAAAAAATGGATGGGGTGGGGATTTTCACTCTTTTTGGGTGTTGGGATACTATTCTATTTTCTTCTTTCTAAACCAAGCGCACGGCCGGTTCAAACCGTTGAGAGGCTTCAGTTTCTGCGTCCTTCGATTACAAATTTAGTTCCGACCTTAAAGCTTAAGGGCTATGGCACAAAAGGGGAGGAGGGATTTTGGCGAGAGAAGATTCATGAGTTTGAGCTTCAAAATAAATGCGCGGTTTTGGTTCAATGGAGCTCTCAAGAGGAAGGCTATTATCAAGAATTACGCACTGGACAGGAATCTTGGGATTTGATCATGGTCTCTGATACAGAATTAGAGGGATTACATCAATCCAACCGCCTGACTCCTTTATCGCTCCCTTCTGAACTCGAGACTAAAATGATCCCTCGAGTGTTGTCCCTTTTTCGTCGTGGTGAATTTTACGAAGCAATCCCTTATCAGTTTTCGACGCTAGCCCTTTATTACAATAAACAGATTTTTGATCGGAGAGGGGTGGCTTATCCTGATGACCATTGGACGTGGGAGGATCTACTTGCCATCGCCCGTGGACTTTATGTCGATTCTAAGAGCGGTAAAGGTTGTTATGGGATTGAGATGGATTGGAGTTGGAAGCTTTTAAATCTTTTTGCAGGTCAATCGGGGGAGGTTCTACTTTCAGATACGATGATGATGAACCCTCATCCTGAGCGAGCGACGGTGTTGGGGGTGCAGTGGTTGATTGATCTCGCACAAAATTATGCCGTGGATATCGCTTCTCCAGAAGAGGGTGAGTTAAGTTATTTTGAAAAGGGGGAGGCGGCGATGGCGATCACAGGAGTCTCGCTGATGAATCGATTGAAAATACATCATGAATTTATTTGGGGGGTGACGGTGTTGCCGAAGGGGAAGATAAAATCGAATCATCTCAGTGCACAAGGTTGGGGTGTTTGGGGGGAGTCGAAACAAAGAGAACTCGCTTATTCGCTCCTTCTGCATCTGACAAAGCAATCACCACTTTTTGGCGGATTACCGGTTTACCAGCCGGATATCCAGCAATTGAATCTTCCGCCGGAATCTTATTTTTATGAGGCGATTGCAAACTCGAATCCGATGACTTCTCATCCCTTGATTTATCTTTGGAAAGAAAAGGTCAAAAATCATTGGAGTGCCGTTTTAAATGGAGTCGGCACTTCGGCCTCGGTGTGGATGGATGAAATCAATATCGAAATTCAATCCTCTGTGGAGCGAGTCGAAAGGGAGAGGGGATCAAAGTGACTAAAAAAGAGGGGAAGGGAGTGAAGAGATCGAAGGGAATGGCGGAAAAAATTCAACGTACGGAGCGTTTGATTGAAACGTTAAAGAAAACCTACCCCGAGGCTCATTGCGAACTTAATTATACAACCCCTTTAGAGCTTTTGATTGCGACGATCTTATCCGCTCAATGTACGGATGTGCTTGTCAATCAAGTCACTCCCTTTTTATTTAAAAAGTATAAGTCAGCGAACGATTATGCGGCGGTTTCGCTGAGTGAATTAGAAAATGATTTAAAACGGATTGGTCTTTTTCGGAGTAAAGCAAAAAACATTCAGTCCTGTTGTACAGTGCTTCGAGATCGTTATCAAGGAGAGGTTCCACAAACATTGGAACAATTAATTGAGTTGGGCGGGGTCGGACGCAAAACAGCAAATGTTGTTTTGGGAAATGCCTTTGGAATCGAGAGTGGAGTGGTGGTCGATACTCATGTGAGTCGATTAGCGCAAAGGATGGGGTTAACGAGAGAAAGTGATCCGAAAAAAATTGAGTTGGAGCTGATGACTTTAGTGAAAAAAGAGCAGTGGACGATCTTTTCCCATTGGATGATCTGGCACGGACGGCGACGCTGTAAGGCACGCAATCCGGACTGTGAAAATTGTGAGTGGGAGAGCCACTGTTTGAAGAGAGAGATCGCATAAAACTTTATAAAAAAGTGAGAATATTTGCGTGACAAAGAATTTTAAAATCGAAGAGAGGGGGGGAGTGCGGGAAAAAATAGAGTTCAAGAAAAGGAATCCAGCAGGGGCGCTTTTAGAAAAAGATTTAAATTATGTTCTGAGTGAATGTGGTGAAGTTTGGAAGGAATATCAAGGGGCGGAGCTTTTGATTACAGGGGGGACCGGTTTTATCGGGCGCTGGCTTTTAGAAACATTTTTAAAGGCAAATCGAGAGTTGAAATTAGGAGCACGACTCACCGTTTTAAGTCGTCATCCGGAGCTTTTTTTAGAGAAAGCCCCTCATTTAAAAGAGGCAGGCATTGTTTGGGTCAAGGGAGATGTCAGAAATTTTTCAATTTCAGGAGTGAATCCCACCCATATCGTTCATGGGGCAACGACTTCAAGTGATCCGGTGGATGATGGCGAAATGATCGAGACAATCGTGGAAGGAACACGTCGAGTACTCGACTTTGCCACAAAAAATAAAACGAAAAAATTTTTGTTTTTGAGTTCGGGAGCTGTTTACGGATCGATCCCTCCAGAAATCTCTAAAGTTCCAGAAAGTTTTTCTCAGGGACAACCGTTACAAGGAGCGCTCTCCGTTTATGCCCAAGGAAAAATCGAGGCGGAGGCGCTTTGTCTCGACTATGCTCAAAAGCATCTCATCGATCTAAAAATCGCCCGTTGTTTTGCTTTTGTGGGAGCGCATCTTCCTCTTGATGCTCATTATGCGATCGGAAATTTTATCGCAAATGCCATGCGTGGAGAGCCGATACGAATCAAAAGCAATGGGCTTTCTCGACGCTCTTATCTTTATGCCGCCGATTTAGTGATCTGGCTTTGGACCCTTCTCGCCAAGGGGAGTTCTTGTCCGGTAGTGAACATTGGATCAGAAGAGTCCTTGACGATTAAGGAGTTGGCACAAATTGTGGTCGAAGAGATTCATCCAGAATTAGAGATCATTCTTGAGAATGATCCTTTAAGTTTACCTTCTCGGCATTATGTTCCTGATTGTCAAACAGCGAGGAGGGAATACTTATTAAACTCGAAGATTGATTTAAGAGAGTCGATCCGCCGAACCGTCGAATGGCTAAGACAGTGAAGAGGTGGAGATACGAATGAATCCAGAAATTGATCTCAAACGTCATTGTCCGATTTGTCAGGGAAGCCGAGGAGTTCTTCTTCGGACATTTCATTTTTCCCTTTCGGAGGGGCATCCGCTCGATCGAGATCAACGTGTGGTGAGTTGTAAGAGATGTGGATTCGGATTTTCAGATACCGAGGTCTCTCAGGAACAATATAATCGTTACTACCAAATCCTCTCGAAATATAGCGACGATACCACCTCTACAGGAGGCGGAAATCAGGATTGGGATGCGGAACGACTCAAGGAAACGGCCACCCAGATTTTTGAATGGGAAAGGAATCCTGAGGTAAAGATTCTTGATGTGGGATGTGCAAATGGAGGGCTACTACTGGCATTAAAGAATTTAGGTTATCACAATCTTTATGGAGTCGATCCCTCCGACGCTTGCGTTAAACAGGCGATCAAAAATTCAGGGGTAAAAGTAGAGCAAGGCTCTTTAAATAACGCTTTAAAAAAAGAGTTTTATAACGGGATTATTTTAAGTCATGTGATCGAACATGTGAAAGAGCTTCGAGAATCGATGCGATTGCTTTACGAATCACTTCAGTCCGATGGATGGATTTATATCGAGGTTCCAGAGGCTTCACGGTATGGGGATTATTTAAGCGCTCCCTTTCAAGACTTTAATGTGGAGCATATCAATCATTTTTCATTAGAGAGCCTCGCAAATTTAATCGGAGCGACCGGATTTCAGGAGAAAAAAAGAGGTTCAAAAACAATTTTCGCAGCAAAGGGGATTGCTTATCCTGCCTGTTGGATGATTGCAGTGAAGCATGAGAAGGGGGGGGAGATCAAAGAAGATTCTGATTTGAAAGATCAATTGATCCGTTATTGTGATTTGTCGGAGAAAATTTTATTGAAAATAAAAATTCAGATCCAAGAAATACTCAAAAAAAATAATCGAATTATTGTCTGGGGAACGGGGCAATTGACGATGAAGCTTTTGGAGGAAACCTCATTGACCTCAGAAAATATTAAGGCCTTCGTCGATAAAAACCCAATCAATCAAGGAAAGCGAATCTACGGCATTTCCGTTCTCTCTCCTGATCAAATAAGAGATTTCCCTGAACCGATTTTGATTGGATCGTTGATTAACCACGATTCGATATTGAATGATATTCAAGCGATGAACCTTTCGAATTTAGTTTATAAAATGATATGAAGATACGCCTTTCTATTTTATCGTTGTTAAGCCGATTCGGTTATGAAGTTAGAAAAGTCGAATCGACCTCGCTTTCACGTTTTGTGGATATAAAAGATCCTGAATTGTATTGCCCGCTATTTTCTCCTTGGTACGCAAAGGGTGATTTTTCTGATCTCTATCAAAAAATCTTCAAGACAACACTTGTTTCTATTGAGGGCTGCTACGTTATCTATACGCTTTTGAAGCAAGCGCTTTCGATTAAAGGAGATATTTGGGAGTGTGGGGTTTATCGAGGGGGGACGGCCTATTTAATGAGCTCGATCATCGCAAAGCGGAAATCGGAAAAAAAACTATTTCTTTTTGATACATTTAGTGGAATGCCAGAAACAAATTCGAATAAAGATTTTCATGTGAAAGGGGATTTTAAAAATACTTCCTTAGAGGAGGTCAAAGCCTTTATTCAAAACGATGCGATATGCTTCTATCAACCAGGGCTTATTCCGGAGACATTTATGGGGCTCGAAAAGAGGAGAATTGCAATGGCGCATATTGATTTAGATATTTATCAATCGATTATGGATTCGCTTACCTTTATTTGGCCTCGATTGAGTTCAGGCGGAATTATTCTTTTCGATGATTATGGAATGCCGACTTGTGCAGGGGCTCGACAAGCGGTTGATGAGTTTTTTGTGGATAAAAAAGAGCAGCCCTTATGCTTATCAACAGGTCAGGCAATGGTCATTAAACTCGGAGAAGATCAGGAATGAACGAAGTTACTTCAAAAAAAATTCGCTTAGCTGATTTTGTTGCGACACGTTTAGCCGAGTTGGGTGTAAAATATGTTTTCATGGTCTCAGGGGGAGGGTCCATGCATCTTAACGATGCTTGGGGAAGAGAATCGAGATTACATTATATCTGCAATCACCACGAGCAGGCCTGCGCTATCGCCGCTGAAGGATATGCCAGGGTATCGGGGGAGCCTGCAGTCGTGAATGTGACCACAGGACCCGGAGCAATCAACGCTTTGAATGGTGTTTTTGGGGCTTTTACCGATTCGATCCCCATGGTGATTATCTCTGGACAGGTCAAGCGAGAGAGTTGTTTGTCGACTCATGGGCTTGTGGGTAAGCTGCGTCAATTCGGGGATCAAGAGGTGGATATTATTCCGATGGTTCAAGGGATCACGAAGAATGCGGTGAGTATTCACGATCCTCAATCGATTCGTTATGAACTCGAAAAAGCGGTTCATTTATCTCGTTCAGGTCGACCCGGTCCTTGTTGGGTCGATATTCCCGTCGATGTTCAAGGCAGCATGATCGATCCATTGACATTGCCTGGCTATGAGGATTTGAACGCTGGGACTGAAATGGATACTTTGCATTTAAAAGAGGAGTGTCTCACCGTTCTTAAGAAGTTAGAGCAGGTCGAGCGCCCTGTTTTAATGGCAGGAACGGGAGTTCGCCTTGCGGGAGCGATCCCTGTTTTTAATCGTGTCGTTAATTTGTTAGAGATTCCCGTCGTCACCGCATGGACGCATGATTTGATCGCTTCAGAGGACCCCTATTTTTGTGGAAGGCCGGGCTGTATTGGGGATCGTGCCGGAAATTTTGTGGTTCAAAATAGCGATTTTTTATTAGTGATTGGATCTCGATTAAATATTCGTCAAGTGAGTTACAGTTGGAATTATTTTGCGCGTGCGGCCTATAAAGTTCAGGTCGATATCGATGCTGAAGAGTTAAAGAAGCCGATGGTCCGTATCGATTGTAAAATTCATGCCGATGCGCGGCTATTTTTAGAAATGTTAGAACAACTATTATTGAGTCGAAAAGAGCGGCTCAAAAGTTTTTCTCCCTGGTTGAAATGGTCAAAAGAGCGACGGCTGCGATATCCGGTTTTTATTCCGGAAAAGCATCATTCGAGGCAGGGAGCGATCAATCCTTATCATTGGATGAATACGCTTTTCAAGCTCTTACGTGAAGATGATATCATTGTTTGTGGAAATGCAACCGCCTGCATCGTGACCTTTCAGTCGGCTCTATTAAAAGAGGGGCAAAGGCTCTTTTCAAATTCAGGAAGTGCCTCGATGGGCTACGATTTACCTGCGGCGATTGGGGCGGCAATTGCAGGCGGAGGCAGAAGGGTGATTTGTTTAGCAGGGGATGGAAGTCTGCAGATGAATATTCAAGAGTTACAGACATGGAAACAACATCGATTGCCGATTAAATTATTTGTATTAAATAATGGGGGTTATCTATCGATTCGACAGACTCAAACAAATTTTTTTGGACTTGCCGTCGGGGCGGGGGAGCTCAGCGGAGTGGGTTGTCCTAATTTTGTTTCGGTGGCGGAGGCTTATGGAATTCAAGGAAGTCGAATGGATAGCGCTTTATTTTTTGGACCATTAGAAAAGATATTGGGGAACGATGATCCAGAGCTATGTGAGGTGATCTTGGATCAAGGTCAAGGGTTTGAACCTAAACTCTCATCCAAGAGACTTTCCGATGGAAGAATGGTTTCCTCCCCCTTAGAGGATATGGCTCCCTTTTTAGAGCGGGAGGAGTTTATGGAGAATATGATTGTTCCGATTGTGGAGAGCTAATGGAATTTGAATCGTTATTTCAAGCGGAACTCAATCCTTATGATTCGTGGCCAAAGCGACCGATCATCATTTACGGGGCAGGCAATTCCGGACGTGAGGCTTATCGAGTTTTGAAAAGGGAGGGGTACTGCGTACTTGGTTTTATCGACATGAAAGCGGAATCTTTTCCCCAAGTGGAAGGAATTCCCTGTTGGCATCCCGATGATCCTGAGGGGTTCACTCAAATCAAGAACGAGGCGATGCTTCTCATTGCCGTTTATAACTATGCCGTCGATCTTGAATTGATTTTAGAAGCAATGGAGAGGAAAGGTTTTTCGAAGATCATTTCTTATTATGAATTTTTGGAGAGGATGAACGTGGAGTCGAACCTTTATTGGTTTTCTCCTCGCGCAGAGGTTAAAGCATCCAGGGAACAGTGGCGATCTCTTGAGGATTTTTGGGCCGATTCGAAAAGTCATTCTATTTTTTTAGAGACTTTAAAGTTTAGACTTACTTTTGATCGCGGGTTGATCAACCAACCAGATCTTCATCACTCTTATTTCCCTCTGGATATTCCTCCGCTCCCGACCAGCTTAAGGATGATTGATGGAGGGGGATTTACAGGAGATACGATTGCGGATTTAATCAAAAATCATTATCAATTTGAGGCTCTTGCTTCATTTGAACCAGACCCTGATAATTTTATAAAATTAAAGTTAACGGTTGATCAATTGAAGTTATCGAACTCCCAGCTTTTTTGTGCAGGGCTCGGAAGTCAGTCAGAAGAGGCTCACTTTAAGTTAGGAATGAATGGCGCCAGTGGTCGTTCTGAGGCGGGTGAACGGATCAAAATAGTGTCGATCGATCAAGCACTTCCGGACTTTAATCCGAACTTTATTAAAATGGATATTGAAGGGAGCGAGTTAAGTGCGCTCAAAGGGGTGGCAAGGACGATCTCGGAGTCTTCGTGTCGACTTGCAATATGCGCCTATCATCGCCCGTTTGATCTATTAGAAATTGGACTTGAGTTGAGGAAAAATAACAAAAAATACGATTACTACCTAAGATATCATGGGTATAACGGTTTTGACTTGGTGATTTATGCAGTACCAAAATCTCATTTTTGATCTCGATGGAACCTTAGTCGATTCATTGCCTGGAATTCACTCCTCAATGAAGAAGGCGATTGAGGTCGTATTGCCTGGGGAAACAATGCCGGAAATGAAACGGGTTCTAGGACCTCCTTTGCTGCAAATGTTTCAGAAAATGTGGCCCAAATTAAGTGAGCAGAAAATCAACGAATTAGTAGTTGCCTTTCGAGCCGACTATGATCTGAACGGCTTTTTGAAGAGCCAGTTATATCCAGATGTCGTGGAGGTCCTTCGTGCGCTAAAAATTGGAAAAAAAAATCTGTATTTGCTGACCAATAAGCCGAAAATTCCGACTCAATTGATTTTAAAACATTTGGGAATAGCTCCCTTTTTTATCGATTGTATGAGTCCCGATACCTTGAATCCACCCTTCACCGAAAAAGGAGAGGGGCTTCGAGATTTACAGGTCCGTCACTCGATGGAGATTAATTCGAGCGTGATGATCGGAGACTCCGTCGATGATGCGATTGCGGCACAAGAGACAGGGGTGGGATTTATCGCTGCTGAATATGGATATGGAGAGGTTTTAAGGTCTCCTGAATTTGCTCATTCCAAGAAGATTGAAAATCTTTGGCAGTTGAGGCGTTATCTGTTTGAATAGGCGCTCATACTTATGATTCACCGCGATTTTTTTGAAGAGCTTTTTGTATTGGAGATGGCGAATAATCATTGGGGGAACTTGGACCGTGCTTTAAAAATTGTGGCCGATTTTTCAAAAATCGTCCGGTTTAATAATGTAAGAGCCACCATTAAATTACAGTTTCGTGATGTTGATCGATTCATCCATCGGGATTTTCAGGATCGTCAGGATATTCGTTATATTAAAAAAACAATCGATACGCGTCTTTCAAAAGAGCACATCGCTATTATCATGGAGGCGATTCGTAAATCAGGGTGTATTCCGAGTGCGACTCCCTTCGATGAGGCCTCCGTGAATCTTTGCGAAGAACTTGAGTTGCCCTTGATCAAGCTTGCCAGTTCCGATATTAACGACTGGTTTCTCATTGAACGAATTGCAAAAACAAAAAAACCGGTGATCGCTTCGACGGGGGGCTCCTCCGTGAAAGATACCGATGATTTGGTGACCTATTTTTCAAATCGGAATATTCCCCTCGGATTGAATCATTGTGTCTCCCTTTATCCGACAGAGGATCGTGATTTACAGTTGAATCAAATTGATTACTTAAAAAATCGTTATCCGCAGAATACCGTTGGATTTTCGACGCATGAATTTCATGATTGGGAGACAAGTCTTTCCGTTGCTTATGGGAAAGGGGCACGAACCTTTGAAAGGCATATTGATATTGAGGAGGAAGGATATAATGTCTCTTCCTATTGCTCGCTCCCCACGCAGATTGACACGTGGTTTAAGGCCTTTAAGCGAGTGAAATCGATGTGTGGACATCCTGGGACGGTAAAGCGGGTTTGTACTCCTGCGGAGATTCACTATTTAGATGCCCTCGTTCGAGGAGTGTATGCGCGTCACGATCTGAAGCAAGGGCATGCGCTCTGTGATGATGATTTATATCTCGCGGTTCCTTTGCAAAAAGGGCAACTCTCCTGTCGTGAAATTATGAGGGGTCAAATGTTACTTTCCGATATCCAGAAAGATCAACCCTTACTCGTCAATCAAGTCGATAGTCCTTACGCCTACGATGAGGAGCTTAAAAAATTAGTCTCTGAACGAGGAATATAATCGAGTGACTGAAAATTATTTAAGTGTTGTTTCAGGGACTTACAATGAGGTCGATAATATCGAATCTTTTATCGATCGTGTGGAGGCTGCCTTTTTATTAATTCCTCAATATCGATATGAGATTCTTATCATTGATAATTGTTCGACGGATGGAACGCAAGATATCCTTCGAAAACTTGCGAAATCGAAAGCACATCTAAAAGTCATTTTAAACACGAGAAACTTTGGACATATTCGATCCCCTTATTATGGGTTATTGCAAACCACAGGGGAGGCAACGATTGCGATGGCCTCGGATTTACAGGACCCCCCTGAACTCATCGTTAAGTTTGTCGAACATTGGCGAAATGGAGCTAAAGCGGTGGTGGGAGTTAAAGAAAAAAGCAAAGAAAGTGCTCTCTTTTTTTTCATTCGAAAGTTGTACTACAAACTTTTGGGGAAGATCTCAGATGCTCCCTTGATCGAAAATTTTACCGGTTTTGGTTTGTATGATCGATCGATCATTGATTATTGCCGTACTCTTCAAGATCCTTACCCCTATTTTAGAGGAATTATTTCCGAAGTCGGATGGGGGGTCACCCGAGTTTTATATGAGCAGGAGCAGAGAAAACGGGGGATTACCAAAAATAATTTTTGGACTCTTTACGATCTTGCGATATTAGGATTTACCAACCATTCGAGGATTCCACTAAGACTTGCGGCGATGCTCGGTTTTTTAGCCTCATTTGGGAGCCTATTGGTGGCCATCGTTTATTTTATCTACAAAATATTATTTTGGGAAAATTTTTCAGTAGGAATGGCACCTCTCGTGATTGGGCTTTTTTTCTTTTCTTCCGTACAACTTTTTTTTATCGGAATTTTAGGAGAATATATCGGCGCGATTTTAGTTCAAATTGGCAAAAAACCACTCGTCGTTGAAAAAGAACGAATTAATTTTTAGAGCTTAATCTAAAATTTGGGTTAATTCGTTCTTTTTCAAGGAGGTAAAACAGGAGTTGTTTTTGGAGAATAAAAAAACCGTTTTTGCTCTGAAGTTCCGTTTTTTGAAAATTTTTCTAGAACCAGTTCCCCCTCTTTTGTTAAAGAATTCGTAATTTTATAGTGAAGCAAGTAATAGGGAGGGAGGGGCGTTTGTTTGGCCGTTTTCCAATCCAGGCAGTTTACCCGGATCTTTCCATGCTGAAAGTAAAAGGCGGGAACGTCCCAAAGGGCCTTATTGATAATATAGAGAGCGGTTTTTTCGGGAAGATCCTGAAAGAAATTATTCTCAAGGGCATTTTGAATGAGCGAGCGCTGATCTTTCCAGTAGAGATTTCGATAATCAACCATCCGACTATTGCTCAGTGAGGTTGCCGCAAGAATAAGGCCGAAGATTGTAGGGAGAATCGACTGAAGGAGTGCGCCTCTATGTTGTAGGAAAGGAGCCAGCAGAGAGCCAAAGCCAAAGGCTTGAAGATAAACGGGAAGGTAACCTAAGCCCCAGCGAAGTTCGAATTGATATTTTCCACTGAGGGCTAAAACCGCCGGAGGGATGAAGAGAAGGCTCAAGGGAATCACAAAGAAGGCAAAGGGAATCGAACCTCGTTTCACCGGGGAAGTGGAACGGAGGATTCGAGAAAGGGAAAGGGCGCCACAAATTCCAGTGATCAGGGCGAGGAGAAGTTGAAAAAGGGAGGGAGAAGGGGCGGCTGTCACTATTTTCCACCAAGGAGGAGCAACAAAAGAAATAAGAGGGAGGACCGAGGTGGTTTGATAGATAAAGGCGGCAAAGTAATCGTGAAGGCTTCCAAATCCGATTCCGTTATAAATCGAGGGGGCCTTATTTCTTAGGACTGCAGAAACAACGACGTAGAGTAAAGAGAGAACGATAAATCCTAAAGATTTGAGGAGCGCAGAGCGATCTTGAGGGCGAACAAACCATACGAGGATCGGAAAAACAATCGCAAAGGGGACTCCGACTTCATAGCTCAGAAGAGTGATGAGAAAGCAACTGAAGGAACGACGGAGATCAGTCGAGGAGGAGAATCGGAGAAATTGAATAAAAAAAAGAAAGGAGAGAAGAAGGCCGATAGTGACCAGATCCATCAAGGGATGATAACTGAGAATGGGATCATGATAGTCCCTTGCTTGGAAGCAGGCGAGGGTGATTAATAGGGCGATCTGAGCGGTTGAATGACGATTTGTTTGAACGAGAATGAGTTTATAAAAAATACCGAGTGCCAATAGAATTAAGACCGAGGCGAAGAGATGATAAGCCAACGGAGTTTGAATGATTTGCCACTGAAGAACAGAGGCAAGAACAGTGGTGGGAAATAATCGTCCATTCATCATCCAGTTAATCAAACCATCATAGGTGTACGATTGAATCGAGATCTCCCCCATCGAGATTAATCCCTGTTGAGTACTTAATTGGGCATCATCCCCGATAAAGCCGGCGCCTGTGTAGGGGAACAAAACAAGGAATGCCGTTAAGAAAACTAAAAGAAGCGAAAAGTAACGATCGAGAAGTTCTCGTCCTTTTTTTATCCCAAAAATCTCATCGGAAGATTCCATCCATTGGACTCTGGATTAAAATAAGGAACTATCAAAATCTTATTTTCGCTTCCTACTCTTTTTAAGAAAGGGATTTCACTTTTCAAATTTCCTGTGAGATTCTCTCGTCATGAATAAATCGGATGTGGTCGAGATTTTGGAGGAGATTGCGGTTTTATTGGAGCTCAAGGGAGAGAATCCCTTTAAATCCCGTGCCTATTCACAGGGGGCTCGTACTTTAGAGCTGCTGACGGAGGATCTGGGGCTGATTATTCAAGAGGAACGGTTGGGTGAAATTAAGGGAATCGGCGCCGCGCTTCAACAGAAGATTACCGAACTCGTCACGACCGGTAAGCTCGGATATTACGAAGAACTTAAGGCCTCGATTCCTGAGGGAATGTTGGCGATGTTGGCAATTCAAGGATTGGGGCCAAAGCGGATACGTCAACTCCATGAAAAACTGGGGGTGGCTTCGATCTCCGATTTGGAGCGGGCCTGCCAAGAGAATCGGGTTTCAGAGCTCGCCGGTTTCGGGTTAAAAAGTCAGCTCAAGCTTCTGGAAGGGATCGAGCAATTAAAATCGTTTCAAAATCAGCATCGCTATGGCGATGTGATTGAACGAGCGGAGGAGGTTCAAGAGGCCTTGCGTCAACATCCCGATGTGATTCGGGTCAGCATCGCCGGGAGCTTGCGACGATCCAAGGAGCTGATCAAGGATATGGATCTATTAGTCTCCTCCTCGAATCCAACCTCAGTGATGGATTATTTTGTTTCTCTTGAAGGAATTGTGCGTGTGACCAATCATGGAGAGACAAAATCGAGCGTGATTTTTGAAGGGGGTCTTCAATGCGATTTGCGAGTCGTTCCGGATGCTCAGTTTGCCTCTGCTCTCCATCATTTTACAGGAAGTAAGGAGCATAACGTGATGATGCGTCAACGGGCGATCGCTCAAGGAAAAAAGATGAGTGAGTGGGGGCTTTTTCGAATTATTAAAGAAGGGGATGAGGAGAAAGAGGAGTCAATTCAAGTACGAACCGAGGAGGAGCTTTTTCGAGAGCTCGGACTCTCTTATGTCCCCCCTGAACTTCGTGAGGCACAAGGCGAGATTGAGGCGGCGGAGGCAGGGACTCTTCCTCGTTTAATGGAATGGAGTGAACTTCGCGGGACCTTTCATAATCATACGACGGCTAGTGACGGAAAGAATACGTTGGAAGAGATGGCGGCAGCGGCAGAGGAGATTGGGTTGGAATATTTAGGGATCGCCGATCATTCCAAGGCCTCGTTTCAGGCGAATGGACTTTCTGAAGAGCGACTTTTAAATCAGATCGAAGAGATTCGGCGATTGAATTTACATTATGAGAAGAAAAATTTTAAAATCTTTAGTGGCATTGAATGTGATATTTTAAAAGGGGGAGAGTTGGACTTTGAGGATTCGATTCTCGCACAACTTGATTATGTCGTTGCCTCCATTCATTCCGGATTTACCGCTTCAGAAGAGGAGATGACCGCACGAATCATTCGGGCGATGGAAAATCCGTATGTAACGATGATGGGTCATTTAACGGGACGACTTCTTTTGCAGCGGGCGCCTTATGCGTTGAATATTCCCAAACTATTGGAGGTTGCGGCAGAGACGGGGACTTGGATTGAGTTGAATGCGAATCCCTATCGATTGGATTTGGATTGGCGTTGGTGGCGTAAAGCGCAGGAGTTGGGGGTAAAATGTGTGATTAATCCGGATGCCCATCGAACGGAGCAATTGGGGTATTTAAAGTTAGGAGTTCAGATAGCACGCAAGGGATGGTTAAGGAAGGAGGATGTGATCAATACAGAGAAACTCCTCTCTATGACGGCGCTTTTACAAAAAAAGAAATTGGATCAATAATCACAACCGATGGTTTCTTGTTCTAGTTCTAATTTCACAGAGGAAATGGAGGAGGGGGATTGAAATCCTAAAGCAGTTCTCACGCAACGCCGCGACGCCGCAACGTCAGAGAGGGAGAGGATCGTGAGCTCTTTCCTATCGGCGCCTCCTTTGTCTGCTGCCGCCTCCCGAGAATCTCTCCCGTTTCTTTGAAAAAAGGATTTTCAAGAAACGATCGAGTTTCTCTGGAGGGGCTCGGTTTCACCTCCCCTCGGAAAGAGCTCACGTTCCTCTCAGTGGTAAATTTTCCGATTGTTTTTGTATCATGTGGGGAAGTTCTGACCCCAAGAGCGCAAGCGATAGATCCCTGTTTTTAAAAAGGGATCGAAAGCTCGTTTTTGAGAACTTTTTAAAAATAGGGAGGAGGCTCGAAAGAGCCGTGGTCAGAACGAGGGGGGGAGTAGGGATTTAACGTTGCGTCGTGGCGTCGTTGCGCGAGACAATGTATTTAAGGTTTTTTGTTTTGGACACCAATGCCTCGGTGAAGAAGTTTATGGTTGGCTATGAAATGTTGGGAGAGCCTCAGCGGGACCTGACTCCCGAAACCGCTGCCGAACGATTGCGTGCCTTTATAAATTAGACAGTGAACTCTTGAGGGGGATGCATTTCAAAGGGAGGAATACGAGCGTATATCGGGTTTTTTTTCTCCGTGAGTCCAAAGTAAGATCCCTCCGCAATGCTTTCGGTGAGAATTAAATGATAGCTTTCGTAAGTGAATCTCTCCCCCGGCGGAAGCTCAGGGGTTTTCCCGACAACGCCATCCCCCTCGACCACTTCGACTCTTCCTGACTTATCGCGAATAATCCATTTTCGTCCATGGATTTTAACAGTCACGGGACTGAGGTTCTCAATTGAAATCGTATAGCGAAAGGCGTAGGGACGATCGGGAGGGGCCTGGGCATGAGGATCAAACTGGATCGAATCGACACTGACATGAAGACCCTTGAGCTCATGGATTTCTTGAGATGCATTTTTCATTTGTCATGAAAGATTATCGGATCGAAGGCTTACGACAATTTTTATTTCAGATGCGTATGCAAAATTTCACATTCCTTGCGTTGCTTTTTTAAAGTCGATGCTTACAGTCGTTCGGCATGAGCTTAAATGACAACGTTTGGGATGTATCAAAAGCGGCGACGACCTATAATATTGCCGGTTGGGGAGATGAATATTTTAACGTGAACTCCAAAGGCTTTGTCATCGTTAAGCCCGATCCCTCGAAAGAGACAGAGATCGAACTTCACTCGGTGATGAAAGAGGCGATTGCGATGGGATTAAAGACCCCTCTTCTGCTTCGTTTCCAAGATTTATTACAACATCGCGTTCGAACGCTCAATGAGGCCTTTGCCAGTGCAATTCAGGAGGCGGGTTATCAAGGATTGTACCGAGGGGTTTTTCCAATCAAGGTGAATCAACTCCGTGAAGTGGTCGAGGAGATTGTCGAGGCAGGGATTCCGTATCATTATGGCATTGAGGCGGGGAGTAAGCCGGAACTTTTTGCGGCCTTAGTCATGCATAAAGATCCCGAGAGTTTGGTGATTTGTAACGGGTATAAGGATGCTCAATTTATTCAAACCGCTCTTCTTGGGAGAAAGCTTGGGAAAAAAGTGATCATGGTGGTGGAGAAGCTCGAGGAGCTTCGACATGTGATTGAGGTGTCGAAGCAAATCGGAGTCAAGCCTTGGATCGGCATTCGGGTTCGACTGCATACGAAGAGTGCAGGAAAATGGGCACTCTCTGGAGGAGAGGATGCGAAGTTTGGATTAAACACCGCTGACATTTTAGAGGCCACACAGATTTTACAGGAGGCCGGACTTGAAGAGAGTTTTAAATTACTTCATTTTCATATCGGCTCCCAAGTGCCAGATATTCGCACGGTAAAAAAATCGGTTCGCGAGGCCGCTCGTTATTTCGCAAAAATTTATCAACATGGCTTTAAGTTAGAGTATATCGATGTGGGAGGGGGACTTGGAGTTGATTATGATGGTTCTCGAACAAACTGCGAAAGTAGTATTAATTACACCCTTTCCGAATATGCCCGCGATATTGTCTATAATATTGCAGAGGTTTTGAATGAGGAAAAAGTGCCACATCCTCATATTGTCAGCGAGAGCGGACGAGCGATCGTGGCGCATCATTCCGTTTTAATTGTCGATGTCTTTGGGATGATTGAAAAGACGAAGGCCGCTTCAAATGTGACTTATCCCGCTCCTTGTCATAAGCTCGTTCAAGATCTTCTCGATTTACGTCAGACTTTGAATAAGAAAAATCGTTTAGAGCATTTTCATGACATGCAACAGATTAAGGAGGACTCCGAAACTCGATTTGAGCTCGGTCTTTTAGATTTAAAAACACAAGCACAGATCGAGACTCTCTATTGGGAGCTTGCCGAGAGTTTGGTGGAGCAATACGAGGGGATCAAATTGGTCCCTCAAGAAATTTTGCAATTAAAAAATTCTTTGGGAGATCAATATATTTGTAATTTTTCAGTCTTTCAATCGATGCTCGATCATTGGGCATTGGGACAATTATTTCCAATCATGCCGATCCATCGACTTGAAGAAAAGCCGGATTATAACGGATTTCTTGTGGATATTACCTGTGACTCTGACGGAAAGATTAACAGTTTTATTACAGGAGAGAATAAGATTCAAAAAACATTGCCACTTCACTCCTTGAATGGGGAGCCGTATTGCTTGGGACTCTTTTTGATGGGGGCCTATCAAGATATCATGGGAGATTTGCATAATTTATTTGGACGTGTGAACGAGGCTCATATCTTTCTCGATCCAGATGAGCCCACCGGTTTTTATATTGAGGAGACAATTCCTGGAACGACCATTGGGAGTGTGCTTGCGGATGTTCAGTATGATACCGTGAGTTTGGCTCGCGAGATGAAGCAGTTGATCGATTCGGCGATCAAATCAGATGTCATGAAACCGAGCGAAGGAATGCGCTGGCTCGAGAGCTACGAGAAGGGATTAAAGTCCTCGACCTATCTCGAATTTACATAGAATTTTTTAAATTCCTAATGCAGATTTTGGTTAATTTAATTTGGATTGCTTTTGGCTCTATAGCGAATCAGGTGGAGGCTAAAACTTTACTAAGAACGATCGTTCCCTGAGCGACAAGGAGAGTTTCGACGAAGAGTTCGACTTGGAATTGTCCAAGGGTTCCGAAATCTCGTTCAAGGGCGGCCTCGATCACAAGGGTTTGATTGGGAAAAACCGCTTGTTTAATATTAAACTGCATGATTCGTGCGACGACGTAGCGAGGAGGAGTTGGTTCTGTTGATATTGATCCCCAGATACAACCTGCCGCCTGTGCTGCGGCTTCAATCATATAGACTGCGGGAAAGAGCGGCGCTTCAGGAAAATGATCTTTAAAAAAGGAAAGCGATGGATCAAGCCATTTTTTGGTACGGACTTTTTTTCCTAATTCCAAGATCTCTCTTTCATCGATGAATTGAAAACTAGGGCCGTGGGGGGTATAAATTTCTTTGGGCATGGAGAGTTCTAGTTAGCGTGTGAGCTTAATTTTTAAAGCAGGATTGATTTCAATCGAGTGAAATTTTACATCCCAGAGAATGCCTCTCAGGGCAATATGAATCTCTGTTATTTGAAAGTCGCTGGATCTCATTCTGACTTGGACTTGTTCAGGGCTTTTTTCATCCAGGATTCGCGGTGTGAGGGTTACTAGAATTGAATTCCTCTCTGTGCTTATTGATTTGTAAAATTGGGAATCCCATGCGGACGGTTTTTTTTCGAGAATCTCCAGAATAATTCGTTTAAAGGAGGGTTTGAGCGGATTGTGAGGAGTGCTTTTGGGAAGAAGTCCTTTTTTCCAAGTCGTTGTTTCGGTCGGAGTTAAAATCATTCCCTCCCCGTCGGGGATTTTAAAATCAATGCGGAGTTTTTGCGGTTTTTGGTATTGGAACGATCCTTCACTCAAGATTGGTTGCGGGTGGTTTTGCGGGAGGACCGATTGGGTGAATTGGGCGCGAAGTGTTTGGGTCGAGATTTGACGATTTTCGATGAGTGACTCGATCTCTTTTATTTTAATTTCCGGCATCGTTGAGTCGGAGGCCTTTAATAAAAGGAGGGGGAGGTTAATGAAGAGAGTTAGAAAGAGGATAAAAGAGTTCATTGTTTTTTTTGGAGAGGGGTAAATTGAAACCATTGATTGGGATATTTTTGGAGGATCGGAAGGAGAAGATCTCGAATTTGATCGCAGGCATATTGAAGGGATTGTTTTCGATCCCGGGGATCTCCCAGTTTTAAGGGGGGATAGATCACAGAATCATAATAACCGTGATCGGATTCCGTAATGAGACCCACCATGACAGGGGAGCCTGTAGCTTGAGCAATGGAGAGAATACCGGAGGCAAACTCGACCGACCCGTTTGGAAATAGAACGGAGGTTGTTTGCGTGGCATTGGGTCGATCAATGAGAGCGATTACAAATTCATTTCGGCGGAGGGCCTCCAAAATTGTAAAAGTGGAGAAGGCCGTGGTACCCACTTCAATCGTTTCAATCCCCCAAGAGCGACGGAAATGAGACCTCCATTCCGTGAGTTCAGTCGTTGGTTCGGGAAGTGAGAGGGCGACGGCTTTGAAACCAAATTTATGGAGTAGCATTCCTCCGAGTTCAAAAAAACTGAGGTGAGAGGTTAAAATAAATCCCCCCCGTCCCTCGGATCGAGCGGCATCGAGATGTTCGTAGCCGATTTTATTACGAACGATGTTACTTTGTGCGGTTTTATCTCGGACGCCAAAATAGAAATAATCGGCCAGCATCGTTGCGAAATTTCCGTAAAGTCGCCAACTGGATGGCTTTTCGTTTGGACAGGCTCCGAGGAGAGTTTGGTTTTTTTCGATCGTTTTTCGACAGGAGGGATTGAGGAGAAGATAAATCACCGCAATTGAACGGGCGAGGGTGCGTGCAATGGAGCGAGGGAGAATTGTCGCAAGGAGGCGAGCAAGTTTAAAGATTTTTGCAGAGTAAAGGAATTGCGAATAATGCCTGTTTTTTCGACGAGAGAGAAAAAAGGCAAGCGCAGGCAGAAAAATTAAAACAGTAATCATCGCACTTAAAACTCCTAAATCCATCACCCAGCCAAAATTTAAAAGAGCAGGCTGAGAGCTTAAGGCGGGAGCCGTAAAGCCGATGAGGGAGGTCATTCCGGTGGTAGCGATCGGGATTAAAAGATGATGAAAGGTCGAATTTAAGTTTTGTGCTTCATGTTCAAAACCGAGTAAGAAATGAATCGTGTAGTCGATGATCAGTCCGATTAAAAGCGGAATACAGATGAGAGAGACAAGTGTCAGCGGAATTTTTAAAAGAAGCAGTAAGCAGATAAATACAGTTAATCCAAAGAGGAGTGCGAGGAGGTTGATGGCGGTTTGTCGAATGGAACGATGAGCGAGCCATGTTAAAAGAACCATCAAGAGAATCATTCCGATCGATAACTTTTTAAAATCTTGAACGGCGGTTTGATCGAGTTCTTGTCGAAGGGCCTTCCATTCGCGGTCGCCGAGCGAGCCTCCGTAAAGAGGGATTTTTTTCTGACTCCAGAGATCGAGTTGAGTCAGGACCTCTGTTGTGACTCCTTTGATATCCACTTGATCTTTCGCAAGACGCGTCACGAGTTCGGTGGTCTGAGGATTCCAAATCGATCGATTGATCTCTAAAGGCTCTTCGTTACTGGAGAATCGGGAACCCCACGCTTTGAGTTGAGCGTGGGCACGATAGGCCTCGAGGTGATTGGGTTGAAGCTGAGAGATGTCATTGTCGTAAAGGGTCTGTCGAGGTTGCGTTGAAGGAAATTGGAAATAGAGCACGTGAACAATGGCGAGCACTCCCGAAAATCCTAAAAGGAGAATCCGATCGTTTTTTTGAATCCAATTTCCCCAGCGTTCCGGGTAATGATGGAGGTGATCGATCGTCCGAGGTCTTACGGTTCGTAGTATCTCCGCCAGTAAGGTGGTGGAAAATCCTGCCGAGGTCATCAGTCCCGTCGCAACAAGGATCGCCATTTGTTGTAGTCCGGGAAAGCTTGAGAAATAGAGAACTCCGAAAGCCCCCCCTGTCGAGAGGGCGCTAAACCAGATGCCCCGGACGAGTACCGTCCAGTTTTTTCCTTCACCGGAGCCGCCATTGGCAAAATGGTGATAGACTAAAATACAGTAATCGAGACTGATACCAATCAAGATCGAGGCAAAACCGATGGTGATGACATTTAAGCCTTTCAGAAAAAGAAAGGCGACAATTAATGCGGAAAAGATCACGAGGGATTGCACGAATAAAATTCCTAATAACGGAAGGAGGGATCGATAAATAAATATAAAAAGGACAACGACGAGAAAGAGGGTAAAAGTGAGCATGATCACGATATCACGTTGCATTCCCGAGGAGATTTGAGCATTGAACATCGATTCGCCGGTAAGCCACACGGGATGTGTGGCGATCTCCCATCCTTGATCTCGAACAACGCTCTTGATCTGTTCGCGTAAGAGTTGTTCGATCTTCTGGCTTTTTTCAAAGGAGTCTAAGGTCTCAGAGGCCGAGAGAGCGAGCCAGCGAGTTGCGGACAGATCCGAACTCTTTTTAGACCAGTCCCCGAAGGGGGTTTCTTGTAAAAGTCCCAAGGGATCAAGAGAGGATTGAATCAAGGACTCTTCATCGATAATCCCTTGCCAAGGATTTGACTTTTCTCGGATTCGTTTTTCGAGCGCTTTCTCATGAAAGAGCTGAGTGAACTGGCGAAAGGACTCTTCCGGAAGTGCGGCAAGTGCGGTGGCAATCGGTCGGGCGATTTCGACGGGATCGATGGAAGTTTTTTGGGGTTGTATAAATTCAGGGAGAGCGATTATTTTTGATAGAAATTTTTTCTTAAAGAGATCCACTTTTTCTGGGGTCCACTCTCCTTCTTCAGGGATGACGATAAAAATATCTTGAGTCGAGAGGGCCTTTTTCTGAAGGGATTGAAGTCGTTGAAGCGATTCGAGGTGCGTCGGAAAGAGCGAAAAAAGATCGGTTTGAAGCGGTATTTTTAAAAAGGCGATGACTCCTCCGATGACGACGAAAAGAGCGACGAGGATCGAAAGGAAAAATGGGCGACTCTTCTTCATTCGGAAAAAACCAGTCGTGGAGCAATCGAAAACCGTTTTTGAAGCCATGAAAGAACGCGGAACAGGATAAAACGCCAGCGAAGACTCCAATCCATCTCCGTTTGTCCTGCCACAAGACGGTTTATCGTTTCACGGAGTCGGAAAATCGATCTTGGATTCATAAAAACGGCGAAGGCATCGTTATCATAAAAAAGTTGAATCATTTTCAAAAAGACTCCCGTCATGTGACGAATTTCAGAGGTATATTTTTTTTGAGTCGATAGACTCAATGGAGAGTCATTGGTTTGTTTTAAAATCATTTCAGCCGCAAGTCGTCCAGAGCGAAGGGCGACCATGACTCCTGAGGAGAAAATCGGATCAATAAATCCAGCGGCATCCCCGGCCATGACCCATCGCTTTCCAGCGCTTTGATGATAGCGATAGGTGTAATCGGTGGTGGCGTGGAATGGGCCGATGAGAGTTCCCTCTTTTAATCGAAAAGAGGCCTCTTTACTGGAGCGAATCAGGGTCCAGAATCGTTCTTCAAGATCGTTACCAGAGGCTTTGAGTTTATCCTGCTCCCAGACGACTCCGACGGAGGTTTTTTTCTCATCGAGGGGAATCATCCAAAACCAACCTTGCTCCATTCGGATAATCGTAATATGACCGCAGGCCTCCCCTTCGTTACGATAGGCATTTTCGAAGTGGGCATAAATCGCCATTTTTTTAGAGAGCCCAAGATCGGATTTTGGAAGCTCTAATTTTTTTCCGATCCAAGCCTCGCGTCCAGAGGCGTCGATGACATAAGCGGCTTGAACGACTTCGCTTTCCTCGCCCTTTTGGATCGTGAGTTGAACGAAATCCTCTTGGAAATGAGCCGATTGAACAGAGGCTGGTTGCGCGAGGGTGCAACCGATTTCTCGTGCATGATCGAGTAAAATCGAATCAAATTTCGCGCGTTCGACTTGAAAAGTTTGGGAGTGATCGGGACCTAAATTGTTTCGGAACCAGAAGCGTTGAAAGCCACAGGAGTTACTGAGGGTAAATTCGGCCCCTTTTTTGACCATGAATCCGGCTGAATTTAATTTTTCCCAGACCCCCATTTCCCGCAGAACATCATTTCCGAAAGGAATCAGGGACTCTCCAATATGAAAGCGTGGAAATTTTTCACGTTCAACGATGAGTACTGTTTTCCCCTGTTTGGCTAAAAGCGATCCAGAGGCACTTCCAGCGGGTCCGCCTCCAATGATCACGATATCGAATTTTTTCATAGGAGCTTAAATCAATCTGAAGGATCGGAGGTTATTGGCGAATCAACCACTCTCGGAGAGAGCCGAGGTTTTGAAGGACCTGACGTGCGACCTCCGGATTGGGAATCGTTGCTTTATACTTTTTTTCTAGAGCAACTGTAATTTGGAGGGCATCAATCGAATCGAGCCCTAATCCCTCTGGACCGAATAAAGGAATATCTTCCTGGATTTCATCCGGTTGGAGCTTGAGCATACAGTTTTCCAATAAAAGCTGTTTGAGTTCATCGAGACTAACGTTTGGCATAACAGTGAAGAGTCTCTGAAAAGCGGGGGGGCTTGTCCAGAGAATAGATTCCCCCTCCCTCAAATCTTTCTTAAAATTATTCCCTGTCCATTTTGATTCTCTTTCACGATTCCTTTCCTTGGTTCCAAGAGGCATCGTTGAAAGATTTAATGGATGTAAGGATATTGCATCGTCGTTTTTTACGCTGGGAAAAATTAGATGTAGATCTTGAAATAGAATCATTAGAGAGTCCCGAAAGGTATCCTCTTGTGTTTAAGGTTTAATAAAATTCATCGAGGACCAGAAATTTGCCGCAAAAGAACGCAGAGAGCAAAAACTCTTCTCATGCGCTTAGATCAAATCTTTCAGGAGAAGATGAGGATTTAGTCAAAAGAGATTTCCCATAGACTACGGATTCTAATTCATCGACTGACTTTAATAGGAGAGAGGTGAGATTTTTTAGATCACCGGCAAAGCTTGCTGTTTGTGCTGTATTATCGACGCCGATCTCGATTGCTTTTCTCATCTCCCCCATCGCTTGATCGATATCATGAACATGTTGGGATTGATCGACGGAGAGATCGCTTACGACTTGAAAAACAAGGACCGAATCGCGGATGTTTTTTTGAATATCACCGAGTCCTTGTTCGAGTCGATTTGACTTTAGAAGGAGCTCTTTGATCGCCTCTTGAGATTTCTCATGCACTTGACTTGCAGAGACTCCTCGTTGAATCGAGTTATCAATAAAATGAGTGGTCTCCTTAGCAGCGGTGGCGCTTCGTCCCGCCAGGTTTCGGACTTCATCTGCGACTATGGCAAATCCTAATCCTGCCTCTCCGGCTCGGGCGGCTTCAACCGCTGCATTGAGGGCTAAGATATTGGTTTGAAATGAAATCTCATCGATGGTTTTAATAATTTTTGAGATATTCTGATTAGCTGAGGCGATTTGCGCCATGGAATGGTTCATGGCCTGCATTCCCTCGAGGATCATATCCATCGATTTTTTAAAATCATTCATTCGTTTAACGTTATCCTCAGTCGCAGCGGAGGTTTCGAGGGTCTGTTTTTTGGCGGCAGAAGTTGTCTGTGAATTCTTTTCGGCTAATTCTTTAATGAGTGAGACGAGGTTCGAGGTTTTACCCAAGGACTGGTGTTGTTGTTCGGCACCTTCCATTAATCGGTCGGACCGCTGTGTAATTTCGGAAGTGGCTTGGATCATTTTTTGAGTGGTCTCTAAGAGAGCGCGAAATGCGTTCTCGATTTGTTTTGAAAGGGCGGTGGCTAAATTTAAGCCAATTAAGATCCCTAGAATCGCAAAAATGATGGAGGAGCCGGCTTGTAAAACGAGGGGATTGATCCAGAAGCTTTGAGCGGTTTCTCCTGTGGGCGTCGATAACTCTTGCGAGGCGTTTTGGAGGAGCTTCTCAAATTCCCCCTTTTTCTCTTCTAAAGTCTTTAAAGATTGCGTGAATTTTATCGATGTTTGGGAGAGGAGAGAAAGTTCGGGACAATATTCTTTTAAAGTTTCATCTAAACTATCGATGATTTCTTCCTGTTCGGAGTTCCATTTGAGTCCCTTAATTTTAGACATGAGATTGAGCCCCTGAGTCGTTTTCGGAAGGATTTTTTCTAATGATCGATCATTGGAATCCGCTTGTAGCTTTAGGCTTGCAACAGAGGTTTCATGCAAATAGTGATCGAAATCTTTTAACAACAAAAATCGATCGGCAGGAACTTGTGACATTAAAGTGTTTAAGGTAATCATCATGACATCCGATTGTGAATTGGTACTTAACTTCGACTGTTTTGCACGTCGATATCGATTCCCTAGTTCTTCGATGATCGCTACGATTTCTTTATGTTGATCGTGTAGTTTTCGTTTGAGCTCTTTTACTTTATTTTCATCAATCGATATTGGAATTTGGTCGATTAAATTAGGAATTTTTTTTAATGAAACCAACGTGTTATCAAAATCCTTTTTTTCTCCTAAAATTTGATAACGAGTTAAAGTGAGGGTCGCTTCATGTAATTGATTTTGAGTGTCGCTTAATGCCTTGCGAAAAATAATGCCACCTTGTTGACCGGCGGCGCTTTTCATTTGAATTTCCCGGATTTTCCAAGCCCCGATCATATTCAAGAGACTGACCATCATCAAAACCAAACCAATCGCCCCCAAAACCCGCGTTTTAATGGAAAGAGAACTCTGAAAGTGATTTATAAATTTCATAATATCTATTAGTAAAATTGCCTGATACTAAAATAAAGTTCCATCACTAACTCTCATTTATTGTTACAATAAGGTGACAAATTAAAGGATCTCTGGGAAAAATTTTAATCTAAAATATTATGCAGAGATCTGCCCTATCCAAAACTTTGTTTTGGATGGATCCCTGTTCCCCCATTCTCAGTAAGTGAGATTCCATATATTTTTCTTCTTTTTTGTGTGGGTTCGGGTAAGCCCTACGTATGACTTATCGGACACATCATTGCAATGCCTTAAGGGCAGATCACATTGGACAGAAATCAACACTTTCAGGATGGGTGCATAGTCGCCGTGATCACGGGGGGGTTATTTTTATCGATCTTCGGGATCGAGAGGGGATGACGCAGATTGTTTTCAATCCGGAAAATCATCCGGCCATTGCGGAAAAGGCCCATGGGTTGCGCTCGGAGTTTGTTATTAAGGTTGTGGGGACGGTCACGGCGCGTTTAACAGGGACTGAGAACTCGAATTTGGCAACCGGGGCGATTGAGTTGGTGGTGGAGAGTCTTGAGATTTTGAATGCGGCGGGGGTTCCTCCTTTTCCGATTCATACGCGAATTGAGAATGAGGATATGCGGCTCTCCTATCGGTATTTGGATTTACGCCGTGGGCAGATGCAGCAAAATTTACGTTGGAGACATAAGATCACCAAGGCCGTTCGAGATAACCTCGATGCGAATGGATTTATTGAGGTCGAGACTCCCATTCTTTCTAAAAGTACTCCGGAAGGGGCGCGAGATTTTTTGGTGCCGAGTCGGATGACCCCTGGATCGTTTTATGCCCTTCCACAAGCCCCTCAACAATATAAGCAGTTGATGATGGTGGCGGGGCTTGAACGTTATTTTCAAATTGCCCGATGCTTTCGCGATGAGGATCTTCGTGCCGATCGTCAGCCCGAGTTTACGCAAATTGATATGGAGGCCTCTTTTACCAATCCGGAGGAGATTCAAACGTGGGTAGAGGGATTATTAAAGGATGTTTTTCAGGTGACGCGAGGAATTGAGATTCCAAGTCCTTTCCCACGGATGACGTGGCAACAGGCGATGGATGAATATGGCAGCGATAAGCCGGATACTCGCTTTGGATGTAAGATCATTGAGTTGAGTTCCGTTTTTGCGAAGAGTGAGTTTAAGGTTTTTAAGGGGGCTTTAGAATCAGGGGGAGTGGTCAGAGGGATTAATGCAAAGGGATTTGCTTGTATTACGACCGGTCAGATTGAGGAATTGACGGAGATGGCGAAACAGTATGGGGCTAAGGGCTTGGCCTTTATTAAAGTGGAGAAGGGGGAATGGAAATCGCCGATCGTGAAGTTTTTTAGTGCGGAAGAGAGGGCTGAATTGACCGAACGACTTAAGATTGAGGAGGGAGATCTGATTCTTTTTGGAGCCGATAAATGGAATGTGGTCACTGAGGTCCTTGGGCGAATTCGTCTTCGAGTTGCGGAGATTTGTAAATGGCTTGAGGGGAATACGGCGTTGAATTTTTTATGGGTCGTTGATTTTCCGTTGTTAGATTTCAGTGCGGAGGATCAGAAGTGGAACGCAGTGCATCATCCGTTTACTCGACCGAAGGCTGAGGATATGGCGCTTTTTGAATCGGGGGAATATGGGAAAATTCGAGCAGAGGCCTACGATGTGGTTTTGAATGGGGTGGAAATTGGCGGGGGCAGCATTCGAATCCACGAGGCGGATTTACAGTCAAAGATGTTTAAGGTGCTTGGGGTCGATGAGGCGCATCAAGAGGAGATGTTTGGTCATATTTTAAAGGCCTTTAGTTATGGGGCCCCTCCGCATGGGGGATTGGCGTTGGGACTCGATCGATTAGTGATGCTGGTTTGTGGGTGCGATTCGATTCGAGATGTGATCGCCTTCCCGAAGAATAATCGGGGATGTGACTTGATGTCCCAATCTCCCGCAACCGTCGAGATGAAGCAGTTGAGGGAGTTGGGAATCCAGGTGAAGACATAATTTTATTAATGGAGATTATCTAAATCGCCACTATTTACTTGGTCTTCAGCGGAAGATCGTCGTAAATTGGGAGATGTCTTCTTTGATTCATCCAGAGCGTTCCTTAGGAGCCTTGATTTTGCTTTATCTTCAAGGGGTGATTCCAGCCTTGATGAGGCTTCCATCACGTTTGCCAGAGTCCTTTCCCAAAGAGATTTCAGGGGTATTTAAAATACTTTCTGATCCAAAGGGAATATTAGATCCACGAACGATGCCTGAAGGAGAGGCGTTGATCGTGCATTTACGCGGATCGATGTCGGTGGTAGCGGCCTGTTTGCCGATTTTAGCAAAAGGGGATGAGGCGGTAAAAGAGCAACTTGCTCGTCTTGCCCCTGGATTGCTTCATCTTTCTGTTCCTTCTGCCGGGGTTTCGATTTGGATTGATTGGAATGGCAAAACTTTAAGCTCTGATTGGGGGACTCCCTCTCGAGTACCGGATGTGACTTTGGAATTTAAAACAAATCAAACCGCTTATCGTGCTTTCTCAAAACAGTTGGATGAACTTTCAGCCATTGGAAAAGGGGAGTTGGTTGTCACCGGGTTATTACCATTGGCGGATGGATTGAATGGGGTCATGGATCGGGTTGCTTATTATTTGAAATAAATTTTAATTCTGACCGACCTGTTTGCAGTCTATCGTAGGAAGCGGCCAGTAAGATTGAGATCGGCTGTTTTTGGGAGCGAGGGGAGATCTTGCTTCAAAGAGATCTTATGGTTAATCCATGTTTTAATTGTGACGCCGATCTTATTCGAGTGGATTCAGAAAAAGAATCGCTCTTTGGAGTTGTAGGGTCGATCGATTTTAGGGATTAGAGGGATTGACTTGGATTTGAGGTTCCGTCGATGGGGCGGCGGCTTTTGGCGCTTCGATTTGGAGGAGCGTTTCAAGGGCTTCGTCGCGCGGACCTTCGAGGTTAACGGAGAGATTGTAATGTTTTTTGGCAAGCTCTCGAGCCATCGGTTTTTGATTGATATAAATTTGGGCTAAATTGTAGTGGGCTTCGGAGTAGTTAGGATTGAGTCGAATCGATTCACGGGCATGTTCTTCGGCAGCGGTTAGCCATTGTTTTTTAGTCATCGCCATCGCCAGGTAGTTTTGAGATTGGGCATCAAGGGGGTTCATATTGACCGAAATGAGGAGGGCATCGATTGCCTTTTCGAGTTGATCTTTTTGCAGATAACAAATCCCGAGGATTGAATAACTAAAAGAGTCGTGAGGAGCTTGTTGGACCGTTTGAAGAAGAATTTTTTCGGCCTCTTCATAGTTTCCTTGTGAGAAATAGACGACCCCTAAATTGGAGAGAAGATGGAGTGAGAACGGCTCCACTTCGAGAGCTTTTTTGTAGTGGAGAACGGCATCACTCCAATTTTGATTTTTATAGGCCTTGCTTGCGAGTCGGGCCTCTTCTTCGATGCTCTCAGGGATTAGTGGACTGAGGCGATAGCTGGGTTTATTCAAAGAGTTTATAAATTGAGTGAGTTGCTCACGGGTTTTGAGGGTTTTTTTTCTGAGCGCTATATTTTCGGATTGAAGTCTTGCGATCCATTCGTTGAAAGAGGTTTGAGGCGGTTTATTTGCAGGAGGGGGAAGTGGGGGGAGAGCCTCTTTAAAAGTTTCATCGGCGGTGAGTGGATTATTGGTTATTTGATCGAGAATATTTTGGAGTCCTGTGGAGAGTTGAAGAAGTATACGACCTTCACGAATGAGGGATTGCTCCTCGTCTGGGTTTTGTTGAACGGTAATTTCACGAACCGGGGGTTCGTTTTTTCGGGCAGTGAGAGAGGGCGTTTGTGTTTTGCTTGTTTCTCGGAGGGCTTCGATGAGGATTTTACGACGTTCGATCGATTTGATCGTTGTTGGAGGGCGTGGGGAGGTGGGGGCGGAATTTTGAGTGATCGCAGGAGTCTGTTGGGGGTTAGATTCAGATTTAGGATCGGGAGCGGGAGAGGGAGTGGGACTGGAATTGGGCTTTGATTTTAAAGGTTTTGGAGATACTTGAGTTGCCGGGGTTTTTGGAGGGAGCGGAGAGGGGGTGAATTTTTGAGCTCCGAGAGAGACTGGCATTCCGGGTTCAATGAGGTGTTCGTCGATTTTGATCGATCCCATAAGACTCGGCGTGAGCGTTGTATTTTCTGTGGCGGGATCGATGGTTAAGGTGATCGAGGCGCCGGGGGAGATCGAAATTGTTTTTTGAGAAAACTCGATCAAGAGTGGAGGGTTGGCAGAGGACTTCAACTGAAGCGAAAGGGTTGGCTGGGCTTTGATTCCGAGTCCGTAGCTGACTAAAAAGAGATCGCTTCCATGAGAGATCGACTTCTTATATGTTCGAGGTGGAATGATGACGGGTGGAGCCTCCTTGAAAGAAAAAACAATTACATTATCTCGTCTAATACTTAGAGATATTTTTTTGATATTATCTAATTCTACAGTATCTTGGGAGTAGAGAGAAAAGGAGGAGTTCGAGAGGCCTAGCCAGCAGAATAAGGATAAAGCCAAGAATCGATGAGGAAGCCTCGTTCGAGAAAACTCTTTGGGGAGATCGATTTGAGGTTCATTCACGAGGTGGATTTAGAGCTCTTTTATAAAATCTTCAAATAGAATTAAAAAATGAGAGAGGATTGTTTTTACGTTATAATAAGTAATTGCCTTTGTAAGAAATTATAATAAAGTATTTTATCGATAATTAAAAGGCGGCAAAGAGATCCTATGAATAAATCCTATAATTTTACGAGAGCTCTATCCTTAGGTGGTTTTAAAGAGCCGTTGGAGAGTCCCCAAAAGCACTGGAGCGTATTTGATTTACGTCGGATTCTTTTATTGGCGAATATAGGGTGGTTTTTGGGGGTTTGTATTTTGGTTGGAATTATTTATTGGACGGTTGGATATGCTTATCAGAAAGAGTTGGCGCGAAAGGCGAGTTTGCATGAGAGGGAGGTTTTGGAGCAAAAAATTGCAGAGTTGAATCAGAGTCTTCAGGGATTAAAGGAGCTGAATTTAAAGACCGTGGCGAGTACCTTGGATTATTCGACGAATATTCAAATTGTTTTAGAGACGAGTCGTGGTGAGGAGCGTGCATTTTTGTTATCGATTATTCCGGAGGCGTTGCGAATACAGGTGACCCATCATATTCCGGCCTCTGCGACGATTGCGATGGCGGCTTTTGAAAGTAATTACGGAAGAAGTGATTTAGCGCGTCAGCATTCTAATTTTTTTGGAATTAAAGCATTAGATCCTCGGTGGGAGGGGCAAAAGGCGGTCATGAGCACTCGAGATCGAGGGGTAGAAACGAAGGCCGTATTTCGAGTTTATCCCGGGATAGCCGCCTCTGTTCTTGGTTATGCGGAATTTCTTTCGACATCGGTTTATTATCGTCGCGCGTTTGATGAGAGCTCAGGAGAGCGATTTGTGGCACAAGTTCTTAAAGGGGGTTATTGTCCGGATTCGTTTTATATGGGGTACATTCAAACCATTATGAAGCGCCATGATTTAAAGCGGCTCGATTTTTTAAAGTCCGCTGCAGGATCGAGTGAGGAGACCCTTTCTGATATCAGTCTGATGGAAAATCAGGGGGCTGTTCAAGTGGGAATGGCGCCATGAGTTGGTTAAATCCCGGTCCGAACTACGGCTATCGAATCACCCAAATTGATGAGCATCCTTGGAATACTTTGATCACGATGAAGGAGATTTTACGGTTAGAGCCGGGTTCAATGACTTTTGTTGGTTCAGAGTCGGAAATTCATGAGCGTTACTGGCGAGAGGCGGAGCCGCAATTATTTGAGTTGGGAAAAAAACCTATTTTTCAAATTGATGTCACGCCGATCCATCCACATGTGGTTGAGACGAAGCCGAGAACGCCCTTTAAGCCCTACGCTCTTTAATTTATAAGTGAACTCATTGGTGTCCAAAACAAAAAACCTTAAATACATTGTCTCGCGCAACGATGCAACGCCGCAACGTTAAATCCCTCCTCCCCCCTCGTTCTGACTGCGGCTCCTCCGAGCCTCCTCCCTATTTTTAAAAAGTTCTCGAAAACGAGCTTTCGATCCCTTTTTAAAAACTGGGATCTATCGCTTACGCTCTTAGGTCAGAACTTCCCCACATGATACAAAAAAATCCGAGAATTTCTCACTGAAAGAGCTCACGATCCTCTCCCTTTCTGACGTTGCGGCGTAGCGGCGTTGCGTGAGAACTGCTTTAGGATTTCAATCCCCCTCTTCGATTTACCCTCTCAAATCCAAAGTTGTTTTGGACGGTAGTGATGCAAGGTATAACATTAGTGTTCAAAAATAAGCGCAACCGTTTCTTTAAGCTGTGTGAGGGGAACGACTTGAATCCCTTTTTCAAACCAAGCTCTTTCCCCTGTATAGATGATCATCCGTTTTGATTGTGGATAATCGATTCCAAATTCAAGTAGACCTTGGAAATCGTCCGCTCTTAAACGATTCGCACTTTTAACCTCGATCGCCCAAATATTTTTCTCGCCGTAGAGCACGAAATCAACCTCCTCGCCTTTTTGAGAGCGCCAGTAGGAAATAACGTAAGGAGTCCCTGAAGACTCATTAAAGGCAAGAAGATTTTGGAAGAAGAAACTTTCAAAATGAATCCCTCCTCCTCCTTGTTGATCGAGGAGTCCTTTGGGACGAAGCGTTTCGTAAATTCCACAATCAAAAAAATAAAATTTAGGATGAGAAACGAGTTTCCTTTTCGGTTTTCGATCAAAACAGTAAATTCGGGTTGCGATGAATAAGTCCTCTAAGATTTGAAAATATTGCTGAACACTTTTTTCTTGTATCGAGCATTCTCGAGCGACCGTCGCCATATTGAGAACTTGAGCTTGCGAATAAGTCGCCGCCTCTAAAAACCTCGTAAATCCCACCAAATTTCGAACAAGTCCCTCTTGCATGACCTCTTCTCGGAGATAGGTCGAGGCGTAGCTTTTCAGATAGTCTCGTGGGGATTCATGATTCCAAACACTTGGCAATCCTCCATGGACTAAATAAAAGGGGAGATTAAACGACTCCCCTAACTCAAGGAAGGTCAAGGGATACATTCTTTGAGTCAGTGCACGCCCCGCTAAAAGATTCGCTCCTGATTTACGAAGCTTTCGAGCGCTTGATCCAGTCACTGCAAATCGAAGTCCTCGACTTTCTATCAATCGATGAACCTCATTGAGTAGCTCTGGAATTCTTTGGATTTCATCCACAATAACCCACTGTTTGTAGTCCAAAGGAATCCAATCGCTGAGTCGGGAGGGATTTGCTGAAAGTCGAAGGTACGTCTCCGACTCTAAAAGATCGAAATACAACGATCCTTCAAATCGATTCCTTAAAAGATTTGTCTTTCCGACTCCCCTTGGGCCGAAAATAAAAAAACTCGTATTTTCTGGAAATTTATAGTTTCTAGTAAACATAATACTTATTTAATTAAAAAAAAAGAATTAGCAACTCCTTTTTTGTTTTTGGACAGGAGTGATATGAATAAGAGTAAGATGTTTCCCCTGCGGTGGGATGACGGGGTGGAGGTTGAAGGGTTAAAGAATTCCGAGTTTCTCAAGCTCATTGAGTCGTTTTTCATCCTCGTCATCGATAATTTCGATAATTCCTGGGAGTTCGATAAAGACATCGACGCTTAGAGAGATTTGTTCGGAGGGGAATCCGCTGGTCTCCATCACCTTGGAGTCGGCTTGGACATAGATCCACGTGAAGTCCTCTCCTTGGATCGCGCGAAACTCCATATTTTTATGCCACATGAGATCGGCTGTTGTTTTAATCGAGAGGGCGGAGGTTCCCTGAGCATCTCCGGGGACGAGTTGTTCGAGTTTTTCAAATCGTTCGAGCCAACATTCGATGACCTTGTGCATCACTTCACGATCAAGGGGTTTGGAAAAAAGACCGACATAACCTTTAGAAATCATGGGGAGAGCATGTCGGAATAAGGAAAGGAAACAATCTGAAAATGAGCGAGGGCTTGCCAAGTGGAGTAGATTCCCTCAGGTTTGCTTATGCCCTTTACAAAACTAGGTCTTCCTCAGGAAATATTAGATAATCTTACCAAGCTCGGTTTTCAAAAACCGACGCCGATTCAAGAACAAGCGATTCCCCTGCTTCTCGCAGGCAAGGATCTTCTCGCAACCTCACAAACCGGAACGGGTAAAACAGCCGCTTTTGGGTGTCCGATCGTCTCACGGCTTCTTGCTGGAAAAAGAACGGGGATCCGTTGTTTGATTTTAGAGCCGACACGTGAGCTCGCTCAACAAGTGGATGTGGCGTTGAGATCGTACTGTGCAGGAACCCCGCTTCGGGTCGCTGCTTTTTTTGGGGGGGTGGGCTATGGTCCGCAACGGAAAGCACTTCAAATGGGAGTCGATATTGTGGTCGCAACCCCAGGACGTCTGGAGGATTTCATGCAGCAAAACCATATCCGCCTTAATACGGTGGAGATTTTGGTCGTCGATGAGGTTGATCGGATGTTGGATATCGGATTTTTACCGGCGGTAAAACGAATCGTTCAGAAATGTCCTCCGAGCCGTCAAACGGCGGTTTTTAGCGCAACGCTTCAAGGGCCGATTCGGGATATTGCGATTCAGTCATTGCGTCAAGATCACCAAACGATTGCGATTCAATCGGATCGCAGTGTCGCAGAGACGATTGAGCATGCGATTTATTCGATCAACTCCGAGCAGAAGTTCGACTTCTTGGCTAAATTATTAGATACCTTAGGTCATGATAAGTTGATTATTTTTACTCGAACTAAACATGGGGCCGATAAAGTTTCCCGAAATCTCTCTCGCTTGGGCCATGCGACGACAGAGTTGCACTCGAATCGTTCACAGCGTCAACGAGAGCATGCGCTTCAAGGATTGAAGAGCGGAAAGTATCGTATTTTAGTCGCAACGGATATTGCGGCACGCGGAATTGATATTCGATCGGTCTCTCATGTCATTAATTATGATGTGCCAGAGCAGGCCGAGGATTATGTACATCGAATCGGTCGTACCGGTCGTGCGGAGGCGACAGGAGATGCGTTAACGCTTGTCACGAACGAAGAGGAGCGAAAAGTAGTGGCGATTGAGCGATTATTAAATCAGACGATCACACGCAAAAAATTGGAGGATTTCCCTTATAAAACCCCTCCTCGAATGGAGACGGGCAGACCTTCACGCGGGGATTCCTCTCGTTCCGGAGGATCTCGTGGTGGGGGTGGCGGCGGAGGATTTAAGCGTCATTCTCGACCTCAAGAGGGTCGTGGTTCAAGGGCTCCGCACCCCGAGCGTTCTGAGCGTTTTGAGGGGGCACGTCCTCCGGCTCCACGGCATCAAGAGGATTTTCGTCCTGGACGTCCGAGTGGGGGAGGATCGAATCAATCCTCACATTCCGCGTCACGGTCTTCTGGAGGGTCACGACGACCTTCTGGCGGCGGTGCTGGAGGTTCGAGTGGATCGGGTGGATTTAAGAAAAGTTTTAGTAGGCCCCCGCGTCGGGATTGAACCCAGATTCTGTAATAGGAATTCTAAGGAAGGCACGGAAGCAGGAATAGGAATGGGAGTGTTAACCGCCAAGGTCGCGGAGTCACGCAATGGATCAAGAGATATAAAACAGAATCGATTGAGTTTGGACTCAATCCTGAATCATCTA
>CAMCYL010000013.1 GCA_945883905.1 Akkermansia muciniphila
AAGTTCTGACCCTACTGATCAGATCGGGGGATAGAGGACAAACTGCGAAGGGAAGGGAAAGCGGAGACGAGGAGCGAGAGCCGCACGATCCCCGCTGCGGGCTCGAAGGCTTGAGCGACAAAGTCTTGCCGCTTTCAAAGACCTTCGCCCTCTTGGAAGAGCCTCCCTTGCCTTGGAGCTTTGTTGATCGTTCGTCGGTTATCACAGCGGATAGCCTCCTCTCTCTCGCCTCGCTCCAAGGCAAGGGATTGCTCTTCAGTTTGTCCTCTATCCCCCGATCTGATCAGTAAAAGCGTAAGCGATAGATCCCAGTTTTTAAAAAGATATCGAAAACTCGTTTTCGAGAGCTTTTTAAAAATAGGGAGGAGGCTCGAAAGAGCCGTGGTCAGAACGAGGGGGGGAGGGTTTTAACGTGGCGTCGGCTTGTCTCGCCGTAGTGCTTGGACGAAGGAGGAGGCGTCGATACGAAACCCCTGCTCACCCCCGTTTCTAGTTGCCGACCCTCGGCTCTCCAACTTCTTTCCCTTTTGGTATTGCGCTATTGCGCAGGGAGTGCGTGAGACAATGCATTTAAGTTTTTTTTGTTTTAGCTGGACACTAATGCATTTTTTCTAAACCTCGCTCGACAATTATTAGTGGGATGCTTGAGTCATCGATTATGAGTACCGCTAAGAATTATTTTCCGCAACTTGATGCGCTTCGGGGAATCGCCTGTTTAATGGTTCTTTTTCATCATCTCGTTCCAGGGGCAAGTCAATGGGTGGCTTGGGGGCCTCTGGGGGTTCGACTTTTTTTTGTTATGACCGGTTTTCTTCTCGTTGGAAATCTTTTACAGCAAAAGGGAAAAGGGATTCATTATTTTAAAATCTTAGGCGATTTTTACAAAAAGCGTATCGTTCGAATATTTCCTGTTTATTTCTTTGCGCTTGGATTATTACTTGCTTTTGGGGTTGAGCCGTCTCGGCACGTTTGGCTTTGGGTTTCAGGGTTCGCGATCAATTTTTATATGGGAATCTATCAAGAATGGCCGGGGGTTCTCTCGCATTTCTGGTTTTTAGCAACGAGTGAACAGATGGTCTTAGTGTTGACGTGTTTAACGCTTTGGGTTCCGAGTCGATTTTTTATTCGACTCATGATCCTTTTGTTTTTTGGAGCTTGGATCCATCGTTGGCTGGGGACTGAAGCGGGGATTGCGCCGATGATGATTTGGTATTCTCCCCTTTCCTCGATGGATTCGATGGCGATCGGCGCGGTGATCGGGGTGATTTATCGTGAACGAAAAGAGCAGGTTCATTATTTAGCCTCCTCTTGTGGAATTCCGATTTTAGCTTGGATTTTTTTCTTGGCAGCAACAGGGATCCGCATTCGTTATTATGACACGGCATGGATCCATCTTGCGGAAACATTTGAGGCGGTTTTTTTCGGTTGGTTAATTTTAAGGACGGCGGTTGGATTTACAAATCTTTGGGAGAGGATCTTAACCGCTCCTTTTTTAGTTTATACGGGGATGATTAGTTACGCCCTTTATATCTTTCATCCCGTGATGCATCACTACGTCCTATTCAACTTCGGACGATCAGGAATATCAACCGATCCCTCTAATTTTGGGGTGATTGGAGCGACTTTTTTTACCACTTATTTAATTAGTAGTTTGAGTTGGTTTCTGATGGAGAAGCCGTTGATTTCACTCATGAAAAAATGAGATTTAATATCCCTTTGATAATAGTAGGGAATATATCCGTCCAAAATAACTTTGGATTTGATAGGTGAATTGGAGGAGGGGGGATTGAAATCCTAAAACAGTTCTCACGCGACGGCGCTACGACGCAACGTATGAATCGGAGAAAACAGAGAAGATCATGAACGCTTCCTTGCCTCGCTTCCGTTGTCAGCGAATGCCTTCAGAGAATTTCTCCCGTTTCTTTGAAAAAAGGATTTTCAAAAAACGATCGAAATTCTCTTCAGGGACTCAGTTTCACCTTGTCCATGGAAGCGTTCATGATCCTCTTGGTCTTGAGAATTCAGAAAAAAAGGGGGGGAGTTCAGACCACAAGGGGGTAAAACCGCCGATCCCTATTTTTAAGGAGGTGATCGGGAGTTTACTATCGATCGATTTCTTAAAAATAAGGGAGGACGCTCGGTAGAGCGACGGTCGGAACGACGGGGAGGGTCATACGTTGCGTCGTTGCGCCGTCGCGTGAGACAATGTATTTAAAGTTTTTTTTGTTTTTGTTGGACACTAATGGGTGGGGGCGTTATTTATTTCACATCGATTTGATCAATTGTTTTTCGGATGGCGTTAAAGAGAAAATCGATTTCCTCACGGGTGATGATTAATGGGGGGGCGATGGCGATCAGATCGCGAATACCGCGAATGATCACTCCCTGTTCCCGAGCGATTTTAGCGGCCTTGATTCCCAAGGGTTTCATCGGATCAAGTCCTGCTCTGCCTGTTGCGGGAAGAAGTTCTATTGCACCAATCAGTCCATGTCCACGAACCTCTCCGACATTGGGGTGAGCGGCTAATTCTTGAAGTTTATTTTGAAAGTAGGGGCCGACCTCATCACGAACACGGGGGATGAGATTTTCTTTTTCGATTAGATTTAAATTTGCGAGTGCCGCGGCGGTTACCGTGGGGTGTCCGCTATAAGTAAAACCGTGTGCAAAATAGCCTTGTTTTGTTATCACCTCTGCAATCTCGTCGCTCATCATCGAGGCACCGAGGGGGAGATAACCGCTCGTGATTCCTTTCGCTAAGGAGAGTAAATCGGGATCGAGATCCCAAAGATTACTCGCAAACCACTCTCCAAGACGACCGAATCCGGTAATCACCTCATCGGCAACGAAAAGGATTCCGTAGTCACGACAGATTTGACGAATTTGTTGAAGGTATCCCGAGGGAGGAACAATCACCCCTCCCGCTCCTTGAATCGGCTCTACAAAAAATGCGGCGATGGTGTTTGCTCCCTCTTGATCGATTCTTTTTAAAGTTTCTGCGATACACCATTGACCGTAGTCTTCTGGACTTAAGGAGGAGTTGGCTCCATAGGGGTAAGGGGCTGGGAGGTGGATAAATCCAGGAAGTGGAAGATCGAATGGTTGCTGGCAATTCGGAAGTCCTGTCAGACTTGTGGAGGCAACTCCAACGCCGTGATAGGCATATTGGCGGGCAAGGATCTTGGTTCGTTTCGACTCCCCTTTGAGTTTCCAGTAGTTACGAATGATCTTGAGATTGGTTTCGTTCGACTCCGATCCGGAATTTGAATAGATGGTGTGATTTAATCGTTTGGGGGCGATTTGAGCTAGTTTTTCAGAGAGAAGGATCGTTGGGGTCGTCGTTGTGTTAAAAAATGAAGGGTAAAAAGCGACCGATTTCATTTGTTCACAAACGGCATCGACAATTTCTTGTCGACCATAGCCAACGTTCACGCACCAGAGACCGGCAAGGGCATCTAATAGTTTGCGGTTTTTTTCATCATAAACATAACAGCCTTCTGCTTTTTGAATGATATAAGTTCTTTGTTTGTAAAGGTCTGCGTGATTTGTGAAGGGGTGAATATGGTAGAGTTCGTCGAGATCTTGAAGGGCTGAAAATGAGGGGGTATTCATTAGTATTAATTAACCATGGAATTAAAATTTGTAAAATATCTAATTTTAGAATTTGCATTTTTCGGCATCTGAACGATGCTTTTCTTACCTATGATTGTTGGAGTACCTCGTGAGATCAAACCGCAAGAAAACCGAGTCGCCGTGCTTCCCTCGACGGCGTATCAACTGATTAAACATGGGCATCGTGTTTTTGTTGAGAAGGGAGCGGGAGTGGGTTCGGGCTATCCGGATAGTGATTATGAGTCAGCGGGAGCGACGATGGTCGACTCGCATGAAAAGGTTCTCTCTGAATCGGAATTGATCGTCAAGGTTAAGGAGCCTCAGGCTTCGGAGATTCCACATCTTCATGCGGGACAGATCCTTTTTACTTATTTGCATCTGGCGGCGAACAAGGGACTCACGGAAAGTTTAGTAAAAAGTGGGGTGACGGGGATCGCTTACGAAATGGTTCAAGTGAATCGTCGCCTGCCGCTTTTAGAGCCGATGAGTGAAATTGCAGGGCGGATGTCGGTTATTGTTGGAGGCTATTTTCTAGCAAAACATCAAGGGGGTGCAGGGGTCTTATTAGGGGGTGTTCCCGGTGTTTTACCTGGAAAAGTGATGGTATTGGGGGGAGGGACCTCAGGAGTAAATGCCGCACGAATGGCCGCAGGATTAGGGGCAGATGTCACTATTTTGGAGGTGGATGTTGAACGGATGCGGTTTCTCGATATTACAATGCATACCGCTCATACCCTTTATTCCAGTGAAGCGCATGTGATTGAGCAACTTCCTCATGTGGATCTCTTGATTGGTGCTGTTTTAGTTCCTGGTGCAAAGGCTCCCAAATTAGTGACGAGGGAGATGCTTAAGAAAATGAGACCGGGGACCGTTGTGGTCGATATTGCGATCGATCAAGGGGGCTGTTTGGAGACCTCTCGTCCGACGACCCACGATCATCCTGTATTTGAAGAGGAGGGGGTGATCCACTATTGCGTTGCCAATATGCCTGGTGCCTATGCCAGAACGGCGACGCAGGCCTTGAGTAACGTCACTCATCGGTATGTCGAGCTTTTGGCCGATTTTGGACTTCAAGGAGCCTGCTTAAAGGAGAGCTCACTTCGGAGCGGAATTAGTGTTATGAACGGGGTGTTGACCTGTTCGACGGTGGCAAAGGCACATGAGCTTCCGTGGGTCGACATTGAAACACTTCTGAAATAATTTTAGCAGGAGAGTTCAGGGAGTGATGAATAAATCCCGTTAGGGATCTTTAAGGGAGTTTCTCACTTAAGTTTTCTGGCTCGGAGATTTCTCTTTGGAATTGGCCTCTGTAGTAAATCTTTAAACGATATCCGTAATAGGTACGATTTGCTTGTGAATAAGGAAGAGAGTAGAGAGCATTTAAGATTTCACTTCGAGTACTCCAATTGGGACGTTTATTTTCAAAACTGACATCAAGACGAGCATTGCTGGGCACAATTTTACCGTCGGTTTGAAGTTCGTAAAAATAGAGTTTAATGGAGATTTTACCTGGTTCAATCGGCTCACTCGAAGGGTTTGATAGAATGGGGATTTTTAAGAGAAATTCCGTTTTTGCTCCTGAAGTGGAGATCATTTTCTTTTCGAGGGGGCCGACAAATATTTTTTTAACAGAAGAGTCGGAGGGCATGACTGCGAGGAGGGTTGGCGTGGGAGTGCTGACCACGGGAGCGGGAGTTGAGGGGATTGGGATCACTGGAGGAGCGAGAGTTGCAATCGGATCCTTGATGGAGAGTTCGTGAGGGTTTGCTTGCGATAAGGTAGAGGAATTGGTATTGGCATTGGGATTGGGATTGGGATTTGAATTTGAGGAAGGGGGTAGTTTTTCTGAGAGCGTTGAAGTCGTTGAAGTCGTTGAAGCGGATGAAGGAGGAATTCCTGTGAGTTGGCTTAATCGTTTATGATAGTCAGAGGCTAACTGTTTGTTCTCAATTTTTTCTGCAAGTGAGGCCAATTGAGTGAGCACATCGATATTATTAGGGTCCAACGATTCGGCCTCGAGGAGGGCATTTCTGGAGAGTGACGGTTCCCCTTGATCTAAAAAGCGTTGAGCCTCGGAGAGAAGCGTTTCGACTCGATCTTTGACCGAAGTCAATTCTGTGGAAGTCGGCTTTAAGGAAGTCGAGCCAAGAGGAGCCGCTTTTGTTGTTATTGCTTCGGTGGCAATTGGTTGAGCGGTGGGTGTTATTGGATTTGGAGTTTTCGCTGACAAATCTTCAGAAGGAATTTCGGGGGCCTCGATATCGATCTTGACTTGGCTGCGAATTGAGAAATTCCAAACAATAACACCAAATTGAATCGCGATCGCAAAGAGAACGAGATAAAGCGTAATCGAGTAGGTTTTAGTGCGTACTCTTCCTACAGTTTTTTTTTCGGAAGCGCTCATAAATAATAAAAATCGGAGAGAGAGACCTTAAGGAAGTTTTGGTGGAGTCGGCTCTGGTTTTACATTGGAGGAGGGAGGGAGGGGTGCTGCGGTCAAATCTTCATTGAGCGTCTGAAAATCGGGACGAGTGATTTCAAAGTAGGCATCCGTATTGTCGATTTGACCGACTCTTCCTCCTGTGGGAAGAAGGTTTCCAATTTTTAAAGTTTTAGCTCCGTTAGTGGTTTGGATCTCTATCTTTAAATGAGGTTGAGTCAGATCGTAAGTCGGAGAGGGGGTGTTTCCGACCCATCGTATTCCTTTAAGATCGGAGAGTTTTGAGAGGAGTTCATTCAAGAGTGTGGGATTTAAGGCCTCTCCTTGATTCTCTCGTTTCCAATTTCCTTTTTCATCTGAAGTGATGATTGTACGGATTCCTTTGCGATCGGCGATTTGGATTTTTTTAAATTCGGATGAAGGGGAATTTAAAAGGTGGAGTGAGCGCCATTGCCATAGTTCTTTAGGCCAATCGGTCGTGAAACTTGAGGGAACCGAATAAATAAATGGTTCTGCCGCATTCTTCGCGAAAACCCCGGTTTTATCTGATTTTCCGAGGAGAATTTCAAGTTTAGATGTTTCATTGCCTTTTTTAAGATCGAGTGTGATTTGCAAAGAGGGCTTTTCCAATCCGTAAGTTTTGAGTTCTCCTTGAGTGTCTTTGACAAATTGAATTGATTGTAATTCCTGAATCGATTTTAAGACTCCATTTATTTTCTCTTCATCGAGCGGGGTGGGGATTGATCCTGGAATGAACCATTTTCCTTGATCATTTTGAAAGGTGAGGTTTTTTAGTTTTGAAGCGATTTTAAGACCCACCACATCGTTCAGTATAAAGGGAGGGAGGAGGTGTTTATCTCTCCATTCAGGAGATTCTTTGAGGAGCTTCTCAATCGCTTCTTGTTTAACGGAGAAAACCGTATTGGAATCGAGGAGTTTTGCATAGATCTCGGTCGGTTGATCCGTTGTTTCTGTGCCTAATAAAAGGGTTTGAGTCGGGTGGTTTTCAAATCCAAAGCTCAACTGTATTTTGGGGCTGCTGAGTCCGTAGATATTGAGATTACTGTTATCCTCTGAAATAAATCGAGTGACTTTCAATCCGAGGGCATTGGAGATCCAACTATTGATCTTTTCTCGGTCGCCACGAGTTTTGATCGGTTTTTGAAGTGTCCACAACTGTTTCTCGAGTTGTAACTCCTTTTCATCGGTGCTTGAGTTTTCTCCTTTTGATTGTTTCAAGGAGATTTTACGAACATCAGAAGAGGTAAATTTAAGGATCTCTTTGCTGCGAAGATCGTTGAGTTTCTTTTCAAAATTATTTCGGCTAAAGCTTGAAATCAGTTCGACCGAGGCGGTACGATCCATCGATTTTTTTGCATAATAGAGATCACTGACAGCAATTTTTCTTCCGACAATTAACTCATAGCTTTTCTTGTCACCCTTTGCTGTGATCTTAGTGGAGGGGGAGGAAAGCCCCCATTGTTTGAGGGTTGAATCGAGATCTTCGATTTCGTTGCTGGGGATTGTTCGTCGAGTTTCAACGAATTCAAGTTCAGAAAGAATTTGTTCAACCGTCGAAAGATCTGCAGGACTCGTTATCGGTTTAACAATTTTCCATTCGCTTCCTGTTTTGACGAGTTCAATCGTTGTTTCCTCATGGGCGATGGTGAGGTGATCTATTTTTGAAGCGCTGAGTTCAAAGAGTTTTTTCTCAACGGCTTCCTTTTCTTTCGTTCCCTTTTCCTTGGAATCGACCAAGTAAATATAGGCGAATAGAGCTGTCGCAATGAGGATAAAAAAAGCGGAGGATCGATTCATGAGTTCTAAGGAGTTTAAATTAGCGACGTCGACGATACCAAACGAGGATTCCGATGAATAGAGTGACTCCAGGAATGATAACGAGAGCGACCCAAGTAATCGATGTCATTTGCATCGGGGAGAGATTGAGAGCGTACTCTTGTGGGATTTTAGGACTGATCCCGAGAACGGTCTCTTTTTTTGTCATCCAATTCAGGAGGCTGGTGATGAAGTCGACCCCTGTCCCGTCGATGTTTCGATTGACGATAAAAGAGGAAGAACCAATCGCAACAACTCTTGTTCCGACGACATTCACTCCTTCACCGGGAACTTCACCGCCATCATAAAGAGCAATCGCAGTGATCGGTCCTTTGAGGTCTGTGAGTGGATCGAAGAGCGGTTTTTTATCGGTAAAATTAGTCTCTCCCCAAGACTCTGATCCTGTGGAGACCAGCGCAGTGACTTTCGATTTAATAGAGGGGTCTGCGTTTTCTAGGACTTGAACTCCGCGGGCTCCGGGGATCATAAAGTTATAACCCTTTAAAAAGTTAGAAACAGGGTGATCTGCGTACTTTTCAGCGATGGCGGCGGCCTCATTGCTTACAGCCGTCATTCCGGATCCCAATGACATCATCGCTTTCGTGATGATCACATTGTTTTGAAACTTGATTCCGTACTGTTCGAGTAACGGTTCGAGTCCGCTGACGACCTGTGGATCTTGCATCAGGATGATTTTTCCTTTGGCTTGTAAGTAGGTCGAGATCGCTTGAATTTCGGCAGGATTAAAGGGGGCCTTAGGGCCGGCGATTACAAGAGCATCGACTTCATTGGGGATCTCTCCGACTTGGGTGAGATTAATTGCTTCCGTGGTGAGATTGGCTCCTTTCATTCGGATGGCGATATCCGATAATCCTTTGGCCGAGGTATCGGCAAGATCTTTTTCGCCGTGACCGGTTGTGAAATAGATTTTAGAGGCCTTTCCTTCAAGCAGCGTTTGAATCGCAGAGGTGAATTGTTGTTCCCCTTTGAAGGAACGAACTTTTCGAGGTCCTCCTCCTCCCATCATTGGATTTCCTCCGTCGAAATCGGCGAGATCTTTTTCAGAAATGTATTTACTACGATCTTTGTATTCGAAGATCACGAGGTTTTCTTCACCCGTAAATTTGAATTTTTTGGCGAGTTCCTCGGCTCTTTCGATGTTCTTTGCGGGGTCGACGCGTTCGATCTTAATTTTTTCTCCGCCTTTGAATTGATATTCTTGGAGTAAACCATCGACTTGAGACTGGATTGGGGAGTTTAAGAAATAGGTCGTGATTTTGATCGGCTCTTTCAAGTTTTTGAGAATTTCAATCGATTTGGGGGTCAGTTGATAATATTTATTCAACGACAAATCTTTACGAATGTAATGTCGATAACTGAGGTAGTTAACGGCGATGAGGATAAACAGTCCGAAGAGAACGGTGATTACCACATTAAAATTGGCTAAGCGACGAGAGGAGGAGGCGTTATTTTCTTTCATAGGATTAAGCCTTTAGACGTTTCAAGAGAAGAACTCTTTGAGTTAAGAAGAGGAAGAAGGTGATTCCGGAGAGATAGAATACAATGGGGCGTGTGGTTAATATTCCTTTGGAATAGGTATCCATTTGAGCCATGACGGAGAAATATTCGATTAGATCTTGAGTGGATTGATCGGCTTTGCCGTTGGCGAGAAAACCGGCACAAAAGAGAATGAAGATCATGGCGAAACTTAAAATCGCAGAGATGATTTGATTTTGAGTGAGGACTGAGGTGAAAACACCGATTGCTAGATAGAAGCCGCCGATAAGGAGAAGGCAGAGATTTGGAAGAAGGATCATTCCCCATGAGATCTGAATTTTTTCAGGACTTGCAAAGTGCATCCAAGCGGTGTTGAGGACTGCTGGGGACCAAGCGATTGCAAAGAAGAGGAGAGTGGCGAAATATTTAGCCAAGACGACCTCCCACTCTTTCACGGGAGCCGTCATCAGCATTTCGATGGTCCCCATTTTAAACTCTTCCGAGAAAATGCGCATGGTTAAGATAGGACACATGATAATGAGGGTAAACCAAAAGAAGAAACCGTTATACATCGCATAAAAAACGGTGACCTCTTTAATATTGTTACTGACAAAGTAGTTAACCCAAAACCAAAATGAAAATCCGATGACCAGTGAACAGGCCAACAGAACCATATAAGCGACGGGGGAGACAAAGTAGGCCGCCAGTTCTTTTCGCAGGAGAGTAATAAAGCCACGCATAGAGTTTTCCTTAGGTAATGAGTAATATAACAGGGTAATGATTAATCTTGGGTGAGTTCGACGAAGACATCTTCGAGTGAGGCTCCCTCGCGATTGAAGTGACGGAGGGCCCATCCTTCATTGCGAATGAGACCGTAAACCGTATCACGGATATCGGCTCCGTTTTTAGGGAAGACCTTGATTTGAGACCAGTCGGATTCGGTGAGGATTTCGACATCATCCACATCGGGAAGGGCAATGAGTTTGTCTTTTGCCAATGAACTCCCCGCTTGAACTTCAATTTTAATCGCACCGCCGCCTCGCACTAATTTCGTGAGATTATTCACGGTATCGGAGGCCTCGATCTTTCCTCGATTAATGATAATGACTCGACTACAGGTCATCTCTACTTCGGAGAGAATATGGGTTGAGAGGAGGATTGTGTGATGTTTTCCGAGATCTTTAATCAGGTCACGGACAGAGCGAATTTGGTGAGGATCAAGACCAATGGTGGGTTCATCTAGAATGAGAAGTTCTGGATCATGAACCATGGCATCGGCGAGTCCAACTCTTTGGCGATAGCCTTTAGAAAGGGTCCCAATAATTTTTCGTTCAACATCCTTGAGGCTACAGCGGTTTTTAACCTCTTCGACGCGCTCTTTAATCTTTTTAGAGGCAACCCCTTTGAGTCGAGCTCGGAAGCGGAGATACTCATCGACACGCATGTCGGTATAAAGAGGCATGTTCTCCGGCATGTAACCGATTCGACGACGGACTTCAATCGAGTCTTTAACCACATCAAATCCGGCGACCTTGACCGAGCCCTCTGTGGGGGGGAGATATCCGGCGAGTACCTTCATCGTGGTACTTTTTCCGGCTCCGTTTGGTCCGAGAAATCCGACGATCTCTCCCGGTTTGACTTCAAAATTGATGTTTTTGACCGCAGTAAAGCCTGCGTACTTTTTGGTAAAATCTTTAACTTGGATCATATTTCCTTTTCGAGCTTACGAGATGAATCAATTCAAAGTTAACCCTTAAATTGAGTGTCAGAATAAAAGTCGATTTTAGTGTACTGTCAAGACCGGACCGAGATTTTTTTTAAGTTTCCAAACATAAAAATCATTTAGAAATGGATGAAAACCGATTGCAAGGGAGCAAGGGTAAAATACGGATTTTTGAATCAATAATAGCTAGGAGACAGGAACGCAATCGGAGTTCTCAAGCGATTTTTCTGGGAGGCAAACAAAAGCGAGTTTTAGGACTCCCCAGAAGAGAAGATCGGAAGTAAGGGCGTTGCGAAGGAAAGTGTAAGAGGGGGGGTAACCAGGGAGGCCGATTGTCCAAGATTGAACCCAGCCTTGAAAGGTTTGAGGATAGTGGATCGATCCGAACCACGAAAAGGTATTGGTGATTATATAAAATCCCACGGAACTTCCTACGAGAGCAAGGAGTTGATTGAAACCCGAGGAATTTTGAACCTTGGAACCGACTTGAAAAGCAATGAGGTAGCAGACGAAGGTCACAATCATGAAGGAGTGAAATCCAGGATGACCATGAAGACTATTGAGGGCTAAATCGGTGATGAACAATAGACTGAAAGTGAGTATTGCAAAGGGACGGGAGTCTTTCCAGATCCATCCACCTACGAAAGCGAGTGCCATCAGTGGACTGAAGCCGCCGAGATGAAATTCTGTTTGGAGGGCTGTATAAAAACGAAAGAGACAAACCAAAAGGACCGCAAATAGAATGGTGATTTTTTTATTCATTGAACAGAGGGTAGGGATTGTAATGCTTATTTGCCAATGAAAAAAACAGTTCCGATGTAAAAGGCAAGTTCAGTCAATTGTTGTGTCGCACCAAGGCAATCTCCTGTGTAGCCGCCGAGTCGTTTGTAATAGTTTTGAGTAAAAAAATATCCCATCAGAACTGCAAGCAGGAGCGCCACGATCCAATAATGAATCGAAATACAAAGAGTCACGCCAATCGTTGTTCCGAGGAGCCAAATCGTCCCAATCGTTAAATGGTAGGGGCGAACTCCTTGAACGAGTGGTTTACTTTTTGAGTCTATAGTTTCGATCACCGGGGGGAGCATTTTCATCACGAACAGAGAAATCCAACGGGAGTAAAGGTGCCCTAAGAGTAAGGTTGTGAATGCCAAAAGGGGGTTTAACGAAAGAAGAAGTGCTAAGAGAGAGACTTTAGTTCCGATGACTAGAATTAAAGCGAGGGCTCCGTACGTTCCAATTCGTGAATCTTTCATGATTTCTAAAGAGCGAGTTCGGTCTGAGGAGCCGCCGAGACCATCCGCCGTATCGGCGAGTCCATCTTCGTGAAAGGCTCCTGTAAGGAGAATCGAGGTAAAGGTACTTAAAAATGCGGCAATCAAGGGACTGATCGGAGAGGGGGGGAGAAGTTCGAGTGATCCGTAGAGGATCACTCCCGAGATCGATCCGATGAGAAGACCGATTCCGGGAAAATGAGCGGCGCTGGATTGAAGGGCTTCCGGAGAATAGCCTACCCATTGAGCGAGTTTTCCGGTGATTGGAATTCGGGTGAAATATTGAACCGCCAAGAGGTAATGTCGGATAAAGGGAATCATAAGAATGGTTCTAGGTCCTTTTGGATTTTTTTGATTGATTTAACGACTCACTCCAGCCGATTCAAAACTTGCCATTTCGCAGAGGAATCGACAGGCCGATTCAAGAATCGGCCAAGCGATTGCAGCTCCCGATCCCTCTCCCAATCGCATCTCGAGATTTAAAAGAGGGGTGACTTTTAGAAATTGAAGGAGGGCTTGATGTGGTTTTTCCTGAGAACAATGCGCAAATAGACAGCGTTGTAAAACCGAAGGATAAAGTTGGTGCGCCACGAGAACGGCGGAGGTTGTAATAAATCCATCGACGAGGATCACTCGATTCTCTTCAGCGGCTTGTAAAATCGCTCCGACCATCGTAGCGATTTCAAATCCTCCGAGGCTCGCAAGGGTCTGGAGGGGATCGAGGGAGGGAGGATGTTTTTCGAGTACTTTTTTGAGAACCGATATTTTATGGAGAATCTGTACCGCGCTGAGCCCGGTCCCTGCACCGACGCACTCCTCGATCGGCCTTCCGGTGAGACGAGAGAAGAGCATTGAGGCGGCGGAGGTATTTCCTATTCCCATTTCGCCAAGAAGGAGGGAGTTACCAGGAACGGATTTAAGGATCTGTTTTCCATTTTCAATCGCTTGATGACAAGTATCCAGCGACATCGCTGGTTCAATCGAGGAGTTCTGCGTCCCTTTTCCGAGTTTAAAGTGAAGGAGATGCGGGTGAGGAGGGAAGTCGTAGTTGACTCCACAATCGACAATTTTAAGGGTCAATTGATGTTGTTTGGCGAAGACAGAGATCGCCGCTCCTCCTTCGAGAAAGTTTAGGATCATCTGCCAAGTGACCTCGGCAGGATAAGCCGATATCCCTTGAGCCGTGAGCCCGTGATCTCCGGCAAAGATGAGAAGCTGGGGCTCTTTTAGAATCGGCTGATCCGTTTGTAGGATTAGCCCGATTTGGTAGGCGATCGATTCAAGTCTTCCGAGCGACCCAAGGGGCTTTGTTTTGCCATCGATTTTTCGTTGGAGCTGTAATTGAAGGGAGTTCTCTTCAAGTGAGTTAATGGTAAATTGAGGAGATAAAATCATAGTGCCATTGATTTAAAATGAGAATTCAAAGCCGCCATAAAAGGCGCGATCGAGCGCCTGAAATCCTTGGACTTCGGAGTATTGCTCATCGAGAAGATTTTCAATTCGTCCAAAGACCTTCCATTGAGAATTAATTCTCCAATCGGCACTGAATCGCATCACAAAATAATCTTCGATCGGGATTTGGTTGAAGCTGACGGGATCGCTATCTATTCGATTCATGACCCAAGATCCCCCTAAACCGAGATTCACGGCGTCGATCGGCTTATAGTTCAAGGTGGAATGAACGGTATGACGGGGACGTCGAAGGAGCCAGGCTCCACGGGTCTTATTAACCGCATCAAGATAAGTATAGTTACCATCGAGTTCGAATTGAGAAAGGGGACTCCACTTCGGTTTCCAAGTGATTCCCGTTTCATACCCTTGCGTCCGTGCATCGCCTGCGTTTTCGATGGTGTATTGAAAGGTTGTTGTATTTACGGTTCTCGATTGAATAATCCCTTGAATATCGTTATGAAAATAGACTCCTCTGAGTTCGATTTCACGATTTAAAAGGGGTTGAGTGATCCCCACTTCATAGCCGCGACTATCCTCCGGTTGAATCTTCGGATTGGCAACAAAGAGCCCTCCAAAACTGATGAAGTTTTGCTCTTCAGGAACTGAAAAAGCGGTTCCATAATTGGCATGAATCACCGTATCCGTGAAAGGCGTTTTATAGCTTGAACCAACCTTGTAAGTCAGGGGGTCGCCAAAGTCGGAGTAGTGATCAAGTCTTCCACTGGCAAGAAGGTTCCAATTCTCAAGAATTTCCCAGTTTGTTTGAATAAAGGCACTGGTGTTTGTTTGGTAGTTTTGATACGGGAGAGTCGTACTTAAGATATCTCCCGAACGGTAGGTTTTTCGATCTTGCGAACTGAAACCAGCGACGATTTCAAAGGGATCGATCGGTTTAATCGTCGATTGATAGTCTATGCGATGATCATCGACTTGTTGACGATTGGAAGTATTGGAGGAAGTAACCCCTCCGGAAATAACTCTTGGGGAGTAGAAATGCTGACGTCGTTCTTGATATTGATAAGTGAGACGTTGGGTCCAGATCTCAGAGGTTTTCCAGGTAACTCCTGGTGCAAAGGTCCAAAGCTCTCGAATAAAATTATCATATTTTCCCGGTTTACTAAAGGTACTGATCGGATCGGCTCCGGGAGCACCGGAATCATTATTTGAATAATTGGTATAGAGATCAAAATAAAGATCAGGAGTGAGTTGATATCCGAACTGTCCACTCCATCGAGACTCTCGAAGTTCGTTGTTGGCTCGTTGAAACTCCGCATCTTGGCGGGAGGCTTCAACGCTGTAATCAAATAAACCAAAGGCCCCTCGACTTCTTGCCGCCTCCTTAAAATTATTAAATGATCCGGCCTCGAAACTCAAGGTCGTCTCCGGTTTTTCTAAGTTCTTTCCTTTTTTGGTGATAATATTAACGACTCCACCAATCGCATTTCCTCCGTAAAGTGATGAGGAGGGTCCTCGTAAAACTTCGATTCGTTCAACGTTACTTGTGGAAAGATCGTTGATGATCGAACCGCCCAATCCCTCTGGAATCGGGCGACCATCAATTAAAATACGATTATGCCGTGACTCCGTTCCTCGAGAGAGAAATGTGGTCGATTGAGTGGGTGTGCCTGTTTGAGCGATTTGCATTCCGGGAATCGAACGCAAGGCATCGGTAACGGTTCGATATTGATTTTTTTGAATTTGTTCTGAGGTAACAACAGTGATACTTGAGGCGGTTTTATTGATCTGCGTTTCGGAACGTGTCGCCGTGACAACGACCTCCGGAAGCGTTGATAAATCGACCGACGAGGGATTGGGTTGAGTTGTTTCAGGTGTTTGTGAGTTGAGTAACGTCACGAAAGTTGAGACGACAATAAAAAGGATCGAGATCCTCTTGAGGTGAGATGACATCTTAATTCCACTCCAATAATAAAGAGGTAACGAACGTAATGATCGCTAGCTCCGGTATGATTCCGAGAGTGGAAACGGTCCACCCCCACACTTTTTTTGATCGAAAAAGCGGATACTCTTTTAAGATCCCTTGCAGGATCTCCCTCGAGTTCGAGTGAGGACACGGTTTTCTTTGGATGTTCGGACTCCGAATTTGGAGTTTATCTTTAATTTAAGACAAACAACCTTCTCTCTCGCCTTCACCAGATTTGACTCCGATTGACTTTGTTCTTCAGCTGAACTGAAGATGAAGAGTTGTGATTCGTTACCGCAGCGACAACTATTCCCGATTTTCACGGGATTCCCCTAGGAAACGTGGTGCTCAGAGCCAAGAGATTTTGGAAGTAAAAGTCAACTGTAGATTTAACCCCGTCCGCACTACCGCTACTGTCCAAAACAAAAAAAATTAAATACATTGTCTCACGCAACGACGCCACGACGCGACGTTAAATCCCTACTCCCCCTCTTGGATTTTCCCTCTCAAATCCAAAGTTGTTTTGGACGGTAGTGCCCCGTCCGTCAGCTGACCATAGGAGTCAAGGTAACACAAGAAAAGACAGTTTTTTCACCGCGGGGTAAACGGAGGACAACGGAGGAAAATTTAATTCGTTATTTATTTGAAAGCCAAATCACTGCCTTTTTTCCCTATTAAAAACAGTATTCACCTCCGTTTCCCTCCGTTTACCCCGCGGTGAAAATTGGATTTTCTCTTCTCTTTAAGTTGACGCCAATGGTCAGCTTTCCCTTGGTGATTAATCCACCCCACATTCATGCCGTCGGGTCCTCCTTCGCTTCAGCTACTGCGGATCAAAACCGTCGGCACTCCATTTTTTAATTTCTAATGAAAGAAATGGGATAAAAAATAATGAGCATCTTAGCATCGATAAGAGGACTTAGGGATAAAATAGGAGAGTTTTGAACTCGGATTGATCAAGCGGCAAAGAAGGAACGGATCCCTTTGACCGTCTCTTCGAGTTGCGAGCGGTCGAGTTCTGGGAAGATGGGGAGGGCGAGCACCTCTTGGGAAAGTTGTTCGGAGTTTGGGAAATCTCCGGGGCGATGTCCAAGATAGTCCATACTTTTTTGGTGAGGGACGGGGATCGGATAATAGACCTCCGATCCAATCCCGAGTGCGGTGAGGTGACTCTTTAATCCCTCACGTCGGGCGGTACGAAGGACGTATTGATGATACACGTGACGGCAGTTCGGATTTTCGACCGGTAGGATCAGATCGCCGATTCCTTGAAGGGCACGATTATAGAAGGCGGCGTTTGAGCGGCGTTCTTCTTGCCATGTTTCTAAATGACGGAGTTTAACTTCAAGAATAAGGGCTTGGAGTGCATCGAGTCGGAAACAACCGCCGATCTCCTCATGTTGATAGCGAATCCGAGAGCCGTGCATGCGGAGGATTTTACAATGGTCGTAATCGGCGGTAGCGGAGAAGGTCAAGGCACCGCCATCGCCAAAGGCACCCAGATTTTTGGTGGGAAAAAAACTAAAAGCACCGAATCGTCCGAAGCTACCAGCGCGTTTACCTTTGTATTCCGCTCCAATCCCTTGGGCACAATCCTCGATGATTGGAAGTGAATGTTTGATGGCGATTTTTTGAATCGCATCGATTTGAACGATCTGTCCAAAGAGATGAACGGGGATGATTGCCTTGGTTCGTGAGGTAATCGCGGCCTCGATGGCAGCAGGAAGAATATTATAATCGTTGAGATCGACATCGACAAATACGGGGGTTGCTCCTCGTCTTACGACCACACTCGCAGTACAGTAAAAGGTAAAGGCGGGAACGATCACTTCATCCCCGGGACCAATCTCTAACGCTTCGAGCGCCATCAGGAGGGCATCAGTACCGGAGGAGACTCCGAGAGAAAAGGGGGAGTGGCAATAAGTGGCCATTCCTTTTTCAAAGGATTCGACCGTAGGGCCGAGGATAAAGGCCTGTTGAGGAAGAAACTTTTCCAGAGCGGGGGATATTTCAGCCTCAAGCCTCTGGTACTGTTTTTTAAGATCAAAAAAAGGGACATTCACAGATAGTCAAATAAGGCAAATGAGCCATTGAATCAACTTGAAATTCAAAAACAGAAATTCGGAGATACGGTAAAACTTAGGTTCAAAGGAAGTCCAATGAGGTTTTACTTTCGGATCGATCCGAAGACTTTTTGCAGGAGATCTGTGGTTCTTGCTGTTGGATTTTCGCGGATCAATTTTTCTTGTTCCGAAATTTTGAGGTAGAGACCATCCAAGGCTTTGCGGGTGATGTATCCGTCGAGATCGAGCGCCTGTTTATCGATAAGTTGCTTGTTCAACAGACTGGCTCCTACTTTATCAGTTAAGAGTTTGTAGGATTGGGTGACCCCTGTTTTAGTGGTCGCCGCTTGGACGATCGGGAGAATTCGACTTTGAAGAGCGCTGTCACTGGTTCGACGGAAATAATCCGTGGCCGCATTATTTGACCCTGTCAGGATCGATTGGGCATCGGTGAGGGTCATTTGTTTTACGGCATCTCCCAAAACAGTGATCGTTTCGGGAACGGCCTGTTTTGCGGCACGATTCAGTGTTGTCGTAAATTGATCAACGAGCTTTCCTTGCCCCATGAGCTTAAGCGCTGATTCGATTTTTTTGATACTTTCAGGAAGAGGGATTTTGACTTGGGGATCTTTGAGAAATCCATCATTTTTTCCGAGTTTCCCCGCCGCTTGTTGAATGCCAAGTGCCAAGGCCTCTTTTAATCCGTTTGTGATTTGATCTTGCGATAGTCCCCCTCCGCTTATTTTTACCAGCGAATTCAGTGGGGAGGTTTGATTTTTGTTAAGTCCTATTTGTTCCGTGAGATTGGTTCCATGAATAGGAGCGAGTGGGAGGAGGGTTAGTCCAAGGAGCAAATAAAGAGAGGAGAAAAGTCGGTTCATTGATTTAAATTAATCGTTTGTCATCATGAGTCGAACGAATTCGGCTCAGGGCAGACGCATCTAAATTTATTAAATCACTAGCTTCATGTGACTTAAAAAGATCCCATCAAGTCATTTAAAACCATTCTCACGCGACGGCGCGACGACGCAACGTATGAATCGGAGAAAACAGAGAAGATCATGAACGCTTCCTTGCCTCGCTTCCGTTGTCAGCGAATGCCTTCAGAGAATTTCTCCCGTTGCTTTGAAAAAAGGATTTTCAAAAAACGATCAAAATCCTCTTCAGGGACTCGGTTTCACCTTGTCCATGGAAGCGTTCATGATCCTCTCGGTCTTGAGAATTCTGGAGGGAGGGAGTTCTGATCTCAAGAGGACAAAGTCCTCGAACCCTGTTTTTGAAAAAGAAACCGAAAGCTCGTTTTCGAGGTCTTTTGAGGAAATAGGTAGGACGCTCGGTAGAGCGACGGTCGGAACGACGGGGAGGGTCATACGTTGCGTCGTAGCGCCGTCGCGTGAGAATGGTTTTAAAAGGTTTATCGATGATTTAGATGCGTCTGCCCTGGAATTCGGGTGACCTCCACTTGACTTGTGAAAAACAAAAAGGGAAAGTCACGGAATGAAAAATGATTCCAATGGCTCCGAAACGCGAGAGGTGCTGGTTCGGGCAGTTCCGATTGATCTCTGTCAGTTAATCAAATATGCGGGTATTACGGAGAGTGGGGGAGGAGCGAATCAACTCATCGTGGGCGGAGAGGTTCAGTTGAATGGGCAGGTGGAGTTACTGAAGCGACGGAAGATTTATAGCGGAGATCGGGTGACGGTACTCGGGCAAACACTTATTGTGAAGCTTGGTTGAAGTGCTTTTTGATCGATATAAAATGACATTTTAATCTTTAGGTTTATCGGAGCCGCTTTTGCGAGCGATCGAGGCGCGGCAATATCTTCTTCCGACTTCGATTCATTGATTTTAACTCAAAACCGCGTCGGCTTGTTCGCGAGCCCAAGCGTCGGCTTGTTTAATCGATTCAAGACTGGGGTGCTCGATATTAGAGTGGGAGAGCATCACCTTCTCGACGGAACGCCAGATTTGTGGAAATTTAATTTTTCGGGCGAGAAATTTTTCGACGGCGACTTCATTGGCGGCATTAAATACCGCCGGTAAGGTTCCTCCCTTTTCTCCCGCGAGTCGAGCAAGGTTCAAGGAGGGGAAACGGACGGTATCGGGAGCTTCAAAGGTGAGGGAGCCGATCTCTTCAAGGCGAAGTTGACGTAGTCGATTGGGAAGTCGATCTGGATAGGTCACTGCGTATTGAATCGGGAAACACATATCGGAGTGACTGAGCTGGGCGAGTTGAGAGCCATCTTCGAATTCGACAAAAGAGTGGACAATACTTTGGGGATGAACGACGACATCGACTTTTTGGATCGGGACATCGAAGAGCCATTTGGCCTCGATCATTTCGAGTCCCTTATTAAAGAGGGTCGCGGAATCGATGGTGATTTTTTGCCCCATTGTCCAGGTGGGATGTTTAAGTGCCTGTTCGAGAGTGACGTTTTCGATATCGGCGGCTGAGGTGGTACGGAAGGGACCTCCGGAGGCGGTGAGGATCAGGCGTTTGACTTGATTTTGTTGATCCCCTTGAAGACATTGGAAGATGGCGTTGTGTTCACTATCGACCGGAAGAATTTTGACCCCTTTGCGTTTGGCGGCTTTCATGACGGCTTCGCCCGCCATGACGAGAATCTCTTTGCTGGCGACCGCGAGATCTTTACCGGCCTCAATAGCCGCCAAAGCGGGGGCGAGTCCAGCGGTGCCGACGATGGCGACAAGAACCATATCGGCCTCCGGCATGGTTGCGAGCTGGATGAGTCCCTCCTCACCTCCGTAACAGGGAATTCCCGAGGGGATTTGAGTTTTGAGATCGGCGATTTGAGTGGTGTCGAAGCAGGCGATCGCTTTCGGTTTCCAAGTCTGTGTTTGTTCCGCAAGGACTTTGGCTTGACGATTGGCGGCGAGTCCAACGACCTCCATTCGTTCCGGAATATCGTGAGCGACTTTGAGGGCACTAAGGCCGATAGATCCGGTAGAGCCGAGGATGACGAGTCGTTTGCGTTTCATAGAGGAGTACTTGGGTTCAATATTTGAATAGGATTTGAATTCGATTTGAGTGGGTCTTAAGCTCGAGGAGAGCTTAAAAGTAGGCAAGCAGTTTTAAATAGAGGTAGAGAACCGGTGCGGTGAAGAGAAGGCTATCGATGAGGTCGAGGATGCCACCGATCCCTGGAAGGGCATGTCCTGAGTCCTTGACATGGGCATCTCGTTTGACCACCGATTCCGCAAGATCACCGATCACACTGCCGAGAGAGAGAAGGATACCGAGGATCCACGCATGGATTCCTTGGAGTAGGGCGAGTCCGGGAATGAAATGGACCAGTGTAACGCTGAGGAGGGTCGAGATGAGGACTCCACCAAAGAATCCCTCCCAGGTTTTTCCCGGACTGATTTGCGGGATCATTTTATGTTTTCCGATCAATTTACCGACGATATAAGCTCCGACATCGGTAAATTTAGTCACGGCGAGGAGATAGAGGACCGCCATGCTGGTGTCGAATCGTTGAGTATTCATGAAGTCGATGAGACCGACGTAACCGAAGAGGACGGGGACGTAGAAAAATCCCATGATCGTTCCGGCTTGTTCTGCGATGGGGTTCGGGGATTGGGTGTAGAGTAGGACGTGGCGACTGAGGATCGTGAGGATCATTAAGGTGAGAAGACCGAGGAAGTAAAAGGGGAGCCACGGAGAGAGGTCGGCGGAAAAAACCATAAAAAAGGCGATTCCGAGAAACCAGAGGAGTCCGAAGAGAAGACCCATTTTTTTGTAAACCTGAATCCCTTTTGCCTGTTGAGCGAAGTAAAATTCCCCTTGTCCCCAGAGACCGATGAAGGAGAGAACAATCCAATCGATCCAAGGAGGGGCCCAGAAAATGAGACCGAGGGTGACACTCCAGAGAATAAGCCATGAGATAAAGCGTTGTCGAAACATGTGGGGGAAAGTGAAGCGAAGGAGGATTTAAAGATCAATCTTTATAAAATAGAATGAAGGGAGGTTATTTAACTTAGAGAAGCGAGAGACCCCAAGCGATGAACGGTTCAAAATCATCTTTATTAGAAGTGATAAAAAGAGCTTTATCTTCAATGGCGGAGGCGGCGATCAGACAATCGGCGGTGGAGCCACGTCGTCGTCCTGTGGCGTTAAAAAGACGTGCGGCTAATTCAGCCGTCGATCGGTTCACAGGACGAACCTGTTTTCCGACGATTCGCTCGATCAGTAGAAGTTCATCAGCGATAATGGGTCCTCGAACAAACTCGTGCCATGCGATCGAGCTGGCGGCTGGAATTGCCCCTTTTTCGCAGTGTCTTCGGACCTCTTGATAGATCGCTCCGTGAGGGTTGAGTATTGCAATTAAAGCGTTTGTATCAAGATGGAGTAAAATCACAACTTCCGATCCTCTCGATCCCAGCCTTCTTTCCGTTGTTTCTGTGATTCAACAATTAAGAGATTAAGTCGTTCTTTGGTAATCAAGGGGGATTGACGAATTTCATCGAGCGCTTTCAATATTTCGAGGGGAGGCTCTGAAGAGATTGGGGAAGTGGATAAGGTTTTATTTTCTTTCTCCATCAGTAAGGTCAGTCCTTCTGTGACGAGATCACGAAAACGACGATTTTCCGTTGCTGCTCGAGTTTTTGTTTGACGAAAAAGCTCATCAGGAATTTCTAAGGTTGTTTTCATTAGCATAAATATGCCATATTTATTTTTTTATGTAAAATAGGATTTTGTATTTTGTTCAATTTTCTTTTCTCTCTCGACGATCCTGTCCTAATAAGGGGATGCAATCAGATAGTTCAAAATCGGTCGTTTTTTGGGATCCCACGGGTCGACGGTGGACTCGAATTAAGATCCTGCTGTTTATTTTGACTCTTTTACTTGTTTTGGCGGCGATCTCCTTTATTGGATCCCTTTGGATTCAACCGGAACTTCAACTGCCGCAAAAGGTACGCGATTTAAAGTCGAAGTTACGGGCTTATGAGGTTCCGCAAAAGAAATACCGTTCCTTGGAGCAGTGGACGGAGTACTCAAATTCGAGTCCGAGGAGTCGGAATCGAGTGATTCAATTGGAAGAGAAAATGGGGGCTCTTTCAAAGAGGGATAAAGAGGTGCGATTAGGATTTTATGTGGATTGGGATCCGAATAGTTTTGAATCCCTCAAAAGGAATCGTGAGATTCTGACTCATGTGACAAGTGAATGGTTTACGTTACGGGGATTAAATGGTGAGGTGACAGAAGATAAGGGGCTCAAGTTATCGCAATATCTGAAGGAGGAGGGACTCTCTTTTCTTCCGATGATCACGAATCTTTGTGGAGATGAGTGGATGCCGGAGGCGGTGGAGGCAATTCTCTCCTCGAATCCTCAACGAGGAGAATTTTTTATCAACGAGTTGATGCGTCAGCTTGGAGAGTTTCCGAATGCGGGGGTGTTAATCGATTTTCAACAAGTGGATCCCGAGTATAAAACGAAACTCACAGCCCTTTTGAAAAGATTAGCCAGTCGCCTCCACGAGCAGAAAAAAGAGTTATGGTTAACGATTCCGGTGGGGAGAGATCTTCGGGTCTTTGATCTCGATTCCCTTTCGACGGAGGTCGATCGATTCGTCGCGGTTCTTCATGATGAAAATTCAGAAAATGATCAGGCCGGTCCGATTGCTTCCCAAAATTGGTTTGAGGGGTGGTTACGGGTTTTGATGGGATATGGAGAACCGGATCAGTGGGTGGTTGCCCTTGGAAATTACGCCTACGATTGGACGGAGGGAAAAGCAAAAGCGGAGACGATCGCCTTTGGAGATGTGATGTCTAGGGCAAGAGCGGCGAAGGTAATGCAAGTTCTGAATCTGCCTCCTCATCTCAATGGGACCTTCACCTATCAAAATGGAGAGGAGAAACATGAGGTGTGGTTTTTAGATGCCCTCAGTTTTGCGAATCAGTTAAAAGCGGTACGTGAATTTGGGGTGAGGGGAACGGCTCTTTTTCGATTAGGCACGGAAGATCCGCATTTGGGGTCGATCTGGAAAGCTAACAATTCCGAATTAGAAAAATTAGATCCGAGTCAATTCGATCATCTTCAAGAGGATTCACTCCTCAGTCATGTGGGAAATGGGGAGGTGATCACCGTTGATCTTGAGATGAAGGCGGGGAAACGGGAGGTCACGAAGGATAAATGGGGGCGATTTCAAGCGGTTTATCGGGACTATCCGCAATTTCCGGTGATTTATCATGAGGGGGCCGATTTTGAGAATAAAGTCACACTCTCATTTGATGACGGTCCGGATTCAAAATGGACTCCACTCATCTTAGAGATTTTAAAAGAGAAAAAGGTCACAGCGACTTTTTTTGTCGTGGGCAATAAAGTTGAGGAAAATCCGGAGCTCTTACAAAGAATTTATCAAGAGGGACATGAGATTGGAAGTCATACCTATACCCATGCAAATCTTCGCTTTGCGCCGAATGAGCAAATTAAATTGGAGCTCAATGCCACGCAGCGTATTATTGAGTCGGTCATTGATCATTCGACAATTCTTTTTCGTCCGCCCTATCAGGCGGATACCCGACCGAAAACCATTCAAGACCTTGTTCCAATTCAGATTGCTGAGGAGATGGGATATTTGACCGTCTGCGAAAATATTGATCCTGAGGATTGGTCGAAACCGGGAGCGGATTTGATTTTAAGACGAATTAAGGATCAACGTCATAGTGGAAATATTATTTTACTTCATGATGCAGGGGGCGATCGAAGTCAGACGGTAGAGGCACTTCCGAAAATCATCGATTATTTGAGAGCGCGTGGGGATGAGATTGTGCCGCTGGCGGAGTTATTACAAATTCCCCGCGAACAACTCATGGCCTCCGTTCAGGCGGATCATCATGAGACCTATCGGCGAGTGAGTGGGTGGGGATTTCGAATGATTCATACGATTGAAGTCTTGGCTTGGTCCTTTATGATTTTCGCCAGTGGATTGCTTTTATTGAGGACATTTTTTGTCGCTTATTTAGCCTATCGACATGATTGTAAACAGGAAGAGATTCAAAAGAATCAAATGAGTTCGTTGAGAGTTCAATCGGAGGTTTATGCTCCTCCGGTTTCGATATTAGTTCCTGCATATAATGAGGAGAAGGTGATTGAACGGACCTTGACGGTTCTTTTAAAAAGTGATTACCAGGGGGAGTACGAGATTGTGGTGGTCGATGACGGTTCGACCGATCATACCTCTCAGCAGGTTCAATGGATTCTTGAATTGAATCCACGAGTGCGTCTTGTGAAGCAATCGAATCAAGGAAAGTCCTACGCGCTTCAAAATGCAATTGCTCAGGCGAAATATGAGATATTAATTTTACTCGATGCCGACACACAATTTGAGCCTTCAACGATCGGTTATTTAGTCGAGCCTTTGAGAGATTCACAGGTGGCGGCAGTTTCAGGGCAGGTGAAAGTGGGAAATGCCTTGAATTTTTTAACCCGTTGTCAGGCCTTAGAGTACACCTGTGGATTTAATTTAGATCGACGAGCCTATGAGGATCTCGATGCGATTACCGTTGTGCCTGGAGCGATCTGCGCCTTGAGAAAGTCCTCTGTTTTACAGGCAGGAGGGATCTCTCACGATACTTTGGCAGAGGATACCGATTTGACTCTCATGTTACATCGCCAAGGACTTCAAGTCCGTTATGCCTCTCGTGCGATCGCCTGGACGGAGGCCCCTGAGAGTTTTCAAGGGTTGATTAAACAACGGCTTCGATGGTCCTTTGGAACGATGCAATGTTTATGGAAACATCGAGAGATGATACTGAATCCAGATTATCGTTGGTTGGGTTTATTGAGTCTTCCCAGTATCTGTTTTTTTCAGATTCTTTTAGTCGCGATTGTTCCGCTGGTCGATTTTTTACTAATCGTCTCATTGCTTCTTGGAAATGGAGCGGCCGTTTTACCTTTTATTATTCTATTTTTAGGGGTGGATCTTTTTTTGGCGATGATGGCGAGCCGGATTGAGGGAGAGCCGATGGGGAGAAGTTGGTTGATTATTCCGATGCGCCTCATTTATCGACCGCTATTAGCGTATGTCGTTTGGAAATCTCTCTTAAAGGCCTTTAGCGGAGTATGGATGATTTGGTCTCGAATCGAACGAACGGGCAGTGTCGGTTCTGAAAGTTGAGTCCTCATTTGACAGGGAATAGAGTTTTCTCTTTTGTTCTTTCAATTGCCTGTTAGCGTGAGGGAGGTTCATCCCTGTCGGTTTTTTGCAACCGAGAGGGTCCTTTTTCTTAAACCTCTTGAAGGAGCTCACCGCTTTTCAGGAAAGAATGAGCTCCATTTTTCTTCGGCAAAGTATAAGACTTTTCCCTGCAGTTTTTATTTTTTAAATTCTGGTTCTCAGGGGAAAAAGACGGTTCTGCCAAAGGCTCCTGATGTTTTCTGGTTTTACGAAAGGGTTAATGAAGAAAATTCTTCCGATCGCGGAGGAAGAAAAGGCTTTACGAGGCGAATTACTTAATCTGACTCAACTCGGTCAACAGGCAGAGAGCTTTGCAAAATCTCATCTGCTGTTAAAGGGATCTGGATCGACCTGTCTCCTCTCTCGTTTGGATGAAAATGAGAGGATTCTGCGCGATTATAATCGGGTCACGCGTTCTTTTCATATCAATCGTCGTATCACACCGGCAACGGAATGGCTCCTGGATAATTTTTATTTGATCGAGGAACAGATTCAAATGGTGAGGCTCCATTTTCCGAAAGGGTATAGTCGAGAGCTCCCGTGTGGGGAATCATCAGTCCCGCGGGTTTATGAGATGATACTTGATATCATTTCTCACGTCGATGCTCAAATCGATGCGCAATCACTACAAATCTATATTTCGACTTATCAAAGTGTGACGCCTTTGAAGTTAGGGGAACTTTGGGCGATTCCGATTATGCTACGAATGGGGTTAATCGAAAACTTACAACGAATAACCACTCGTCTTGCTTCGGCTCGAAAAAGTCGTGATCTTGCCGCTCATTGGATAAGGCGGTTTCATGAAATTCAGGAAAAAAATCCATCGGATTTTGTGATTGTGATGGCTGAAATGACACAGTCAAATTTGGTTTATACGAGTTCCTTTGTCGCCGAATTTTGTCAATCCTTGATCAGTACTAGTGCGACAATGCACTGGACCCGAAACTGGTTTGAACAACTTTTAACAGAGAAGGGGCTTTCTATTGATCTCTTAACTCAAGAGGAGAATCAGTTACAGGCAGCGGAACAGGTTTCGGTGAGTCATAGTATTACGAGCCTTCGTTTTTTGAGTGCAATTAATTGGAAGGATTTTGTCGAATCCATGAGTGAGGTTCATCAGATTCTTCAAAAGGATCCCCAAGAAATTTATTCGAAAATGGATTTTTTTACACGTGATGCCTACCGTCACAGTGTCGAGGCAATTGCCTCAAAAGGTCCTTCTTCTGAAATAAAAGTGGCACAAGAGGCCATTGAACTTGCCGAAAAAAATAAGATTGAAAAGGGGGTCGATGATCGAGCTTCTCATGTGGGGTATTATTTGATTCGACAAGGCCGAAGCTCATTAGAAAAAAAGTGTGAAGCCTCCATTGCTTGGGGAGTGTGGTCAGAGCGTCTATTCCGTCAGTTTTCAAAAAGTTATTACTTGGGAGGAATCGTTGTCATTACCGGAGGGATTTCATGGGGATTCATGACGCTTATTGCCGCGAAGGGAGTTGAATTTCCGGTTTGGGGGGAACTGCTATTTTCCTTCAGCCTCCTTCTTTGCGCCAGTCAGAGTGCGGTTGCATTGATGAATGGAATAACCACAGCGATAGTTCATCCTCAGTTACTTCCTCGCCTCGATTTTTCTAAAGAGATTCCTGTGAGCGCCACCACGATGGCAGTGATTCCAACGCTTTTAGCCAGTCCGAAGGGAATTGAAAAACTTCTGGAATCGATCGAGATTCACTATTTAGGCAATCAGGACCCCCATCTTTCATTTGCACTTCTGACCGATTTTTCCGATGCCTCTACCGAGACGATGCCGACAGATCAAATTTTTTTGGATCAAGCACGCTCTGGAATTGAGGGGCTCAATCATAAATATCCTGCGGATCGCTCTCCGCATTTTTTGATGTTTCATCGTCCACGACGTTGGAATGAGAGAGAAAAATGTTGGATGGGCTACGAGCGGAAGCGCGGTAAACTGGCAGAGTTTAATGCCCTGTTAATTCGGGGAAACTCCGACCGTTTTTCGATGATTGTTGGAGATTTTAAATTACTCCCAACAGTTCGCTATGTGATTACACTCGATACCGATACGCAAATGCCACGAGAGGTCGCACAAAAGATGATCGGAACGGCTGCCCATCCGTTGAATCATCCAATTATCGATTCAAAGACTAGTCAAGTAGTTGACGGTTATGTCATTTTGCAGCCGAGAGCGATGGGATCGCTTTTAAGTTCAACTCGTTCGTGGTTCGGACGTATTTATGCAGGGGATATTGGAATTGATCCGTATACTTGCGCCAGCTCAGATGTGTACCAAGATTTATTTGGAGAATGTTCCTTTATTGGAAAAGGGATTTATGATTTACAGGCTTTTGAAGTAACGACCGCTGGGCGTTTTCCAGAAAATAAGATACTAAGTCATGACTTAATTGAGTCCTGCTATGCCCGTTGCGGATTAATGAGTGATGTGATTCTGTATGAAGATCATCCCACGAGTTTAATCACAGAAATGCGCCGACAACATCGCTGGTTGAGAGGGGACTGGCAGATCTCGCGATGGTTGAGGTCTACTGTTCCTCAAGCTGAGATCAAAGGAGGAGATAAATGCGTTCTTGCTCAAAATCCACTTTCGATTTTGTCTCAGTGGAAGATTCTTGATAATTTACGACGGAGTTTGATTGCTCCGATTCTCTTTGCGCTTCTGTTGGGGAGTTGGTTTTTTCTTCCTACGATCCATCAAGAGGTCGGACTCCTTCTTTTAATAACGATGGCAACGGGTTCAATTTTCTCTCTCTTTCTCACCTGTATTAAAAAATCGAAAGATTTATCCTTTTCAATTCATGGAAAAGAGTGTGGAAATGAATCCCTCAAGCAAAGTGCCCAATTCTTTCTTCAAATTATTTTTCTTCCAAACATGGCAATCCTTCATCTCGATGCGATTTTACGGGCAAGCTACCGACTCCTCGTCAGTAAACGTCGATTGCTGGAGTGGCAGACAGCGGGCGAGGTGGAACGATCCAATGAAAACGGTTTAATGGAATCGTTTCGCTCTCTGAGCTTCTCGCCAATCCTTGTTTTGGGAATTGTTTTACTTGTTTTCAATGGAGAAATCTCCCTCGATTTTCCTCAAGCGGTTCTCATAGGACTTTGGTTGATCGCCCCTTGGATTGCCTGGAGCATAGGGCAACCGTTTGTGAATTCTACGCTTCAGCTCAATCGAGATCAGAACCTTTTTCTTCGGCGAATTGCACGGAAAACATGGAGATTCTTTGAGGTTTTTGTCGATGAAAATGAGAACTATTTGCCTCCCGATAATTTTCAAGAACTACCGTCGCCAACGATTGCCTCAAGAACCTCTCCGACGAACATCGGGCTCTCGCTTCTCAGTAATCTTTCCGCATTTGATTTTGGATATTTGAATCTGCACCGTTTAATTCAGAGGACGGAAAATACATTCAACACCTTAAATCAACTGGATCGATTTCAAGGGCATTTTTATAATTGGTACGATACACGGTCTCTCAAACCGTTAGTTCCTCGTTATATTTCAAGTGTCGATAGTGGAAATCTTGCAGGTCATCTTTTAGTCTTAGAGTCCGGATTTATCCAGATGATCGAGGCCCCAATCTATTCGACACGACTCTTTAATGGACTTTATGATACCGCTTGTTTACTTAAAGAATCACTTGTTAAAAGTTCCGATCTGGATGAAGTACTGAAACTTCTTGTAGCTCCTCCGAATAGCTTTATCGATGGGTCTATTATCTTAGAGAGGTTGAAGGAACCGATCTTTCGGCTGACTCAGAGTAAGGACTCCTTAGAAAATTCGGATCTTAATTATTGGAGCCAAGCCCTCGATCAACAGATCCGAGATGCGAGTGAGGATTTATTCTATTTAGCCCCTTGGATCCGTGATAAAAAAGTAAAGTTTCAGGGGGAATTCACGCCTTTGATGAGTGATTGTCAGCGGCTCCTCGATCATCTCTCGATCGCTCCGACGTTGCGAAATCTTGCTGAACTTTCCCATACGGTGCTTCCTTTATTAGAGGAGATTTTATCGATCCCATCGGCCTCTCCATCTGTAGAAAAGGAGTCGCTCTCCGTTTCTTACGAATTGTTACTGGCGATTCGTCTTTCGAGTGAGCGTGCAACGGAACGTATTCTTCGTTTAGAGGCACTCGCACAACAAAGTCATGAATTTGCATGCATGGATTTTAATTTCCTTTTCGACCTCGAACGAAATTTATTCGTGATCGGTTATAATGTCGATGAATGTAAGCGTGATCGTGGTTATTATGATCTTCTGGCTTCCGAAGCACGACTGTGCAGTTACGTCGGTATTGCACTCGGACAGATCCATCAAGATCATTGGTTTTCCCTTGGAAGATTACTCCTTTCTTCTGAACGTGGAACGATCTTAGCCTCCTGGAGTGGGTCGCTCTTTGAATATCTCATGCCTCTGCTTGTCATGCCAAATTATCCAATGACCCTTTTAGATCAAACGTACTTTGAGTCGATCAAGGCACAAATTTCTTATGGCGAGCTCAAAGAGATTCCATGGGGGGTCTCGGAGTCCGGATATAATCGAACCGATTCCCATTTCAACTATCAATATAAAGCCTTCGGAGTTCCTGGATTGGGACTGAAGCGAGGTTTAGGGGAAGATCTAGTGATCGCTCCCTATGCGGCAGTTATGGGATTGATGATCGCTCCGCAAAAGGCCTGTGACAATTTAAAACGAATTTCTAAAGAGGGATTTGAGGGGGTCTATGGATTCTATGAAGCGATCGACTATACTCCTTCTCGACTTCCTCCAGGTCAAAGCAATGCTCCTTTGCGATCCTTTATGGCTCATCATCAAGGAATGAGTTTTCTTTCGATCAATTTCGCTCTTCATCAACAACCGATGCAGCGACGTTTTCTCCGGAATCCATGGCTAAAGTCAACGGTGCTGTTGCTTCAAGAACGAATTCCTAAAACAAATTCCTCTCTTTTGCCTGATGAAGTGGATGACGTGAAGAGTCATAAACGCCAAAAGAATACGGAAGGAACCGTTCGAGTTTTTAACTCACCCTCACTTTCGAATCCTGAGATTCACCTCCTGACCAATGGTCGCTATCAAGTCATGGTCACTTCTGCAGGATCAGGCTATAGTCGTTGGCATAATCTTGCGTTGACACGTTGGCGTGAAGATGCGACGCAGGATTGTTGGGGAAGTTTCTTTTATCTTCGAGAGCCTTTAAACGGAAATCTTTGGTCGACGACTCATCAACCGACAACCGCAAAACACACGCTCTACGAGGCGATTTTTACACAAGGTCGAGCTGAGTTTCGGCAGCGTTATGAAGAAATCGAAAGTCATACGGAGCTCTGTATTTCACCCGAGGATGATGTCGAGCTACGGAGGATTACGCTCGTCAATCATTCGAGCGAAATCCGCGAAATTGAGGTGACCTCTTTTGCGGAGATGGTACTCGCTCCTCATGCCGCAGATGAAGCGCATCCCGCTTTCAGTAACCTTTTTGTTCAGACCGAATTTCTCTCGGAGAGTTCAGCACTCCTTTGTACTCGACGTCCCCGGAGTGAAAAGGAGTCCGTTCCGTGGCTCTTTCATTTATGGATTCCAGAATCAGGAGAGATAGGCTCTTTAAGCTATGATACCGATCGATCTCAATTTATCGGTCGTGGACGGACGCTTCAAAATCCGATCGCCATGCAGGGGGCTCTCAAGAACTCCGTCGGTTCTGTTCTTGATCCGATTATTGCCCTTCGTCGAACGATTTGTCTGCAGCCTCATCAAACGATCCGTCTCCATTCCGTGATGGGGGCGACCGATCGTCGTGAATTAGCCCTCGCCCTGATTGAAAAGTATCATAATCCTCGAATGATGGATCGTGCGCTTGAACTTGCGTGGACGCATAGTCAGGTTCTTCTTCATCATTTGAATATCTCTGAAAAAGAGGCGCAACAATACATGCAGCTTGCAGGAAGTTTGATTTATCCAAATCCTTCTAAACGGGCTCCCGCGACAGTTCTTCTTGCGAATCGCCGAACGCAAAGTGCTTTATGGGGTTATGGTATTTCTGGCGATCTGCCGATTGTTTTAGTCCGAATCCGTGATCAAGAGAAAATGAATCTCGTTCAACAGTTGATCCATGCCCATGCCTACTGGCGCTCGAAAGGGATCGTTTCGGATCTTGTGATTCTGAATGAGGACGATTCTCATTATCACCAGCAGATGCAAGAGCGAGTTTTACACATCATTGCTTCTGGATCGGAGAGTGCTTTTATCGATAAACCGGGCGGGATTTTTGTTCGAAAAATAGATCAACTTCCCATCGAAGATAGAACTCTTTTTCAAGCCGTGGCTCATCTTCTCTTTGAATGTGAAAATGGAACTCTGGAGGAGCAACTTCAACAAATCACCCCTCGTTTACCGTCGCCTCCATTATTAGTCGTAACGAAGCCGCCACTTTATCCTCCACATCAAACCGCTTTCCGGGAGTTGGTTTTTCATAATGGGATTGGGGGATTTACAAAAGATGGACGTGAATATGTCATGCGATTTGAAGATCAGATGAGCTCTCCCGCCCCTTGGGTCAATGTGATTGCCAATTCTGATTTTGGAACGGTGATTTCGGAAGGAGGGTCGGCTTATACGTGGTCAGAAAATTGTCATGAATTTCGACTCACTCCTTGGAATAACGATCCTGTCACAGATCCTTCAGGAGAGGCTTTTTATATTCGGGATGAACAAACAGGTCTGTTCTGGTCACCGACCCCAGGACCTGCACGTGGAATCAACCCTTACGTGGTTCGACATGGTTTTGGTTACTCCGTCTTTGAGCATGAAGAACAGGGAATTATCTCAGAACTTTGGGTCTATGTCGCTGTGGATGCCCCGATAAAATTAGTCTCGATTAAATTACGCAATGTTTCAGGTCGAGCCCGTTCGATATCGGTCACCGGATATTGGGAGTGGGTCTTAGGAGATCTTCGGAGTCGTTCGCAACGCTCAATTCAAACGCAGATCGATCCCAAAAGTGGAGCTCTCTTAATTCGTAACCCCCTTCATCGCGAATTTTCTGAGCGAATTGTTTTTTTAGATGTTCATGATTCTGGTCGCGGAGTGACAGGAGATCGTAAAGAATTTATTGGACGCAATGGCTCTCTTCGTTCCCCTGCGGCAATGAAACGGGTGCGACTTTCTGGAAAGGTGGGAGCGGGATTCGACCCCTGTGGGGCAATCCAAGTTTTTCATGAACTTCCGTCCGAAGGGAGCAAAGAGATCTCGTTTCGAATCGGTGTCGGTAAAAATAGTGGGGAGGTCCAAGGACTTATTCAACGTTTCCGTCGGCCTGAGGCCCTTCAAAAAACATTGCAAGAGGTTCACGAGCATTGGAATAAAACGGTGGGGTCTGTTCAAATTGAGAGCCCCGATCCGGCTGTTAATTTGATGGCCAATGGATGGCTCCTTTACCAAACATTAAGTTGTCGGATGTGGGCTCGCACCGGTTTCTATCAATCCGGTGGGGCCTTCGGATTTCGCGACCAACTTCAAGACAGCATGGCATTAATTCATTCAAAGCCTGGATTAGTCCGCGAACATCTCTTGCGGGCCGCGGCCCAACAATTCAGAGAAGGGGATGTCCAACACTGGTGGCATCCCCCCTCAGGACGTGGTGTTCGGACTCATTTTTCAGATGATCTTCTCTGGCTCCCCTTTGTGCTTTGTCACTATGTGACAACAATCGGAGACACAGGCGTTTTAGATGAACCGGTCTCATTTATCGAGAGTCGTCTCTTGCGCAAAGAGGAGGAGTCGAACTTTGATCTTCCGATTCGCTCGAGTGAAAATGCCTCCCTTTATCATCATGCAACGCGGGCGATCGAAAGAGGTTTTCAATATGGGGAACATGGACTTCCTCTTATCGGATGTGGGGATTGGAACGATGGAATGAATTTGGTCGGAAAAGAGGGCCGAGGAGAAAGTGTTTGGCTCGCTTTTTTCTTCTATGACTTATTGATTAAATTCTCGACGCTCGCTCAAAATCACCATGACCCTGACTTTTCAGCAAGGTGTTTACAAGAGGCGGAGAGCCTTCAACTGAATATCGAAAAATATGCCTGGGATGGTCAATGGTATAAACGAGCCTTTTTTGACGATGGCTCACCGTTAGGTTCCCATACTAACATCGAATGTCAGATCGATTCCCTCCCTCAAAGCTGGTCTGTCCTCAGTCGCGCTGGAAATCTCGATCGAACTCATCAAGCCATGAGCGCCGTGCTTCAACGTCTCGTGCGCCGAGATGCTCGACTGGTTCAGCTTTTCGATCCCCCATTTGAATCCTCAGAGTCCTCCAATTTAAATCCCGGTTACATCAAAGGATATATTCCGGGGGTACGGGAAAACGGCGGTCAATACACTCATGGGGCGATATGGAGTGCGATGGCATTTGCAGAACTCGGCGAAATTGAAAAAGCATGGGAACTCTTTGAAATGTTGAATCCGATCCATCACGGAGATACGCCTGAACGGATCTCCACCTACAAAGTCGAACCGTATGTCGTCGCTGCCGACGTTTATGCCGTCGCCCCTCATATTGGACGAGGGGGATGGACGTGGTACACCGGCTCTGCAGGATGGATGTATCGTTTTCTGATGGAGACTCTTTTAGGGCTCCATTTAGAAGGTGAATATCTTCGCCTCCAACCACGAATTCCGATGAAATGGAACGATCTTAAAATTCGCTATCGCTATCGCCAAACGGACTATCAGATCTCGATCTCAATCAGTGAATTTCCGGAGATGATCCTGGATGGAAAAATTCTTGCGGATCATCGGATTCCCCTCATCGATGATCAGCAGTGCCATCAAGTTCAACTTAAAATAAAAAAAACTCCCCTAATCAATCCAAAACCTCTATGAAATGGAAAGAGTCTGTCGAGAACAGGAAAATAAGAGTGCGGAATTTGTGCGCGTATCATAGGGATCAAAGAAAAGGATAAAAAGAGAGATCGAGTCACACGAGAAAGAATTAAAAGCTATGGAAAAAAACGTTAAACGTTGGACTGACCCCAATGGGGGAATGGGGGAGGTTGACTGTTGTATTATTGGGGGCGGATTAGTGGGGCTAGCGACGGCTTATCGGTTTTTAGAGAAATTTCCCCATGACTCTGTTCTTCTCTTAGAAAAAGATTCAAGAGTGGCCTGTCAACAGTCGACGCATAACAGCGGGGTTCTTCATGCAGGACTTTATTACAAACCTGGATCCGAGAAGGCGAAGCTTTGTGTCGAGGGGATTCGTGAGATGGTCGCTTTCTGCCAGCATCATCATATTCGCCATGAACAGTGCGGAAAATTGGTCGTTGCGGGAACTGTGAACGAACTTCCGCGACTTGAGACTCTTTGGTCCCGTGGAAATCTAAATGGTCTTCAAGGGATGAAACGATTGAGTGTTGAGGAGATGAGAGAACGAGAGCCTCATGTTGCAGGGATTCAAGGAATTTTAGTTCCGGAAGAGGGGATTGTCGATTATCGAGCGGTTGCCGATACGTTGGCACGGGAGATCGTTCGACTCAACGGAGAGATTCGACTTCAAACGAAGGTTGAAAAACTTATTTCTGAAGGGACAAAGTGGCGTCTGGTAACGACTCAAGGGGAGTTTGTGGCAAAGAAAGTAGTTAATTGTGGTGGATTACATTCGGATCTTGTTTTGAAATCGAGTGGAGTCCAGCGTCCTGCTCGGATTGTCCCTTTCCGAGGAGAGTACTATGACCTTAAACCGGAGGCGCAACATCTTGTAAAGCATCTGATTTATCCTGTTCCCGATCCCGATTTTCCTTTTTTAGGAGTTCATTTTACGCGGATGATTCAGGGAGGTGTTGAGGCGGGACCGAATGCGGTGCTTGCCTTGAGACGGGAAGGGTATCGCATGTTCGATTTTGATTTGAGGGAGTTTTGGGATGCGATCTCTTATCCAGGATTGTGGCGATTTTTAATTCAATATCCCTCGATGGTGACCTATGAACTTTATCGCTCCTTTTCCAAGGAGGTTTTTTGTCGTTCCCTGCAGCGTCTTGTGCCTGCGATTCAACAGGAGCATCTCGAAGAAGGCTCTGCGGGGGTGCGTGCTCAAGCGATGTTTCCGAACGGAAAGTTAGTGGAGGATTTTCTTTTCGTTCATCAAGGCTCCTTAACCCATGTGGTCAACGCTCCTTCTCCGGCAGCAACCTCCTCCTTGGCGATTGGACGAAGAATCGTCGAGGAAATAGGAGCGTAGATTGGAAATGCATTTTTTCTTCAGTTGACGCCTCGATCTTTCTCTTCTACCTCATCATGACGTATGCTGCGCTCACTTCGAATTAAGAACTTAGCGTTGATTGATGATCTCACCTGGGAACTTCATGAGGGATTTAATATTTTGACCGGGGAGACGGGGGCTGGAAAATCAATTTTAATCGATGGGTTAAATCTTTTACTCGGGGTTCGTGCGGATAAGACCTTGATTCGATCAGGCGAGACTCAATGTTTTGTGGAGGCGGAGATTTCGATCTCCTCAGAAAAAGCGGCTCAACTTAATTTGATTTTAGAGCAGATTGGAGCGGAACTCTGCGACGAGGGTCGACTGATTCTCAAACGTTCTTTGGGGACAACGGGATCGAACCGACAGTTCGTCAACGGAAGTCCAACGACATTGCAATCCCTCCAGCACGTGGGAGATCTTTTGGTCGACGTCCATGGGCCGCATGATCATCAATCGCTCCTTTCGACGGATCAACAACTCCAGATGGTCGATGCTTATGGTAAACTAGAGCCTCAACGATCGGCTTTTAGGGTGGTTTATCAGCAGGTTCGCAAGACGGAGGAGTTGCTTCAGTCGCTGGAGATGAGTGAACGGGAGAAAAACGATAAAATCGAACGTTTACGTCATCTGGTCGATGAGATTCGTCAGGCGAATTTGCGTCCGGGAGAGGATTTAGAGGTTGAACAAAACTATCGACTGGCTTCGAATTCACGACAGTTGATCGAATCCGCGAATCATATTCACGGGCTTCTTTCCGAGGCAGAAAATGCAGTTTTTCTTCAGCTCGCCCAAGTAGAACGACGCCTTCAGGCCTGGGAAAAGGTCGATTCAGGAATGAGCGCGATTGCCGAGCCGTTTCGAACTGCGGTGTTACAGCTTCAGGTTTTTGATGGAGAGATCCAGTCCTTTGCGGAGAAGATCGATCTTGATGCCACTCAGATGCAGACGTTAGAGAATCGAGTGAATTTGATTCAATCCTTAAAGCGCAAATATGGGCAGACCTTGGAGGAGATATTGACCTTAGCGGAAGAGTCGGAAAATCAGCTGAAGACCTTAGAGTCAAGAGAGGAGGAGATTCAGCGACTTCTCATCGAAAAGGGGAGGTTGGAGAAGGAAAGTCAGAAGTTAGCTGAAAAACTTTCGGAGACACGACGCAAAGTGGCGGTCCCCCTTGCGGAGAAAATCCAGAAGGAGTTGAGGGGACTTGGCTTTGCGAAGGGGCATTTTCAGATTGATCTCGTTCAAGGTCCCCTGACAAATTCCGGAGTCGATCGCATTGAATTTATTTTTTCACCGAATCAAGGGGAGTCCCCGCGACCACTTCGAGCGATTGCCTCCAGCGGTGAAATGGCACGGGTCATGTTAGCCGTGAAGAGTACCTTGGCAGAGGTCGATGAAGTGCCGATTTTAGTCTTTGATGAGGTCGATGCCAATGTAGGGGGAGAGACCGCGACGCAAGTGGGATTAAAATTGCGCGGATTAGGGAAGTCACATCAAGTCCTCTGTATTACGCATTTACCGCAAGTCGCGGCCCAAGGGGAGGCTCATTTTAAAGTGGAGAAGTGCGTTGAAAAGGGACGGACCTTAACGAAATTAGAGAATCTTTCTGGGAAAAATCGAGTTCAAGAGATTGCTCGCATGTTGGGGGGACAGAACGAGAAGACCTTGGCCTTGGCGGCCTCAATGATTCAAAAGTAATTTTTTATCCACTTTGACTCTCCTTTTTAATGTGGTATTAAATAATACCATGAAAACTGCAAATGTTGCCGATTTGAGAAATGATTTTCAAAAAGTTGCGGGATGGATTTCTGATGGAGAGATCGTCACGATTAAGAGGCGTGGAAAACTTTTTGCGACGCTCACACCTGCTCGTGGCTTGAATGGGCTAGAGATGCCAAAAATTGATTTTGCGGGGCAACTCAAGAATGTGTGGGGAGAAAAAGTTTTTACGGAGGATGAGGTACGCCAAATGAAATCGGCAGAACAAGAGGGAGAGGAGGGCTGATGACCTATCCAGATACTTCGTTTTTGTGTGCACTTTATATCGCTCAAATGAATTCAATGAAGGCGATTGAACGAATGAAGAAACAGCGTACGGCATTAATGAGTACCTCTCTTCTTTTTTTTGAGTTTCGTCAGTCTGTACAGTTTCAAGTATTTCGTCATTCCAAGGGGGGGGATCAAGGGTATTCCTTGAGTGTGGCACAAGCCGCTCTTGCGACGCTTCAATCGAATATTTCAGCTGGGGTTTTTCAACAGGTTCAAGTGGATTGGGGGGATGTTCATCGAATTGCAGAACGACTTGCATTTAAGTATACGATTAAAAGTGGACATCGAAGTTTTGATATCCTTCATGTGGCGACGGCATTACAGATAGGGGTATTGGAGTTTCTTAGCTTTGATGAGAATCAAAGGAGCCTTGCAAAAGCAGAGGGGTTAAAGATCTCATAGTTTTCCAATTTGAACTCATCCATCATCAAATTTCAGGTTTTAACCCAGATTTTGAATTAGGAATTTAAAAAATGGAGCGCCGACCGTTTCAGCTCTTGCGGATCAAAACCATCGGCCCTCCATTTCTCTTTCACCATTCTGGTGACACGCTTTACAGATAAAATCGATTCTCCTTCGTTCATGAGTATCACCTTGAGAGCAAATTAGAATTAGGGAAGGATTTGGGTCCCCATTGACCTTGTTGTTCGTTCGTTCTATTCTTTTTTTTATGTCTTGTTGTGATTCAAACTCAAAGAAAATTGATTGGATGTTTTGGGGAGGATTGACGGTTACGCTTCTCGCTTTGCTTTGGACCGCTTTTCGATTCCTGTTTTTTCCGATTGGAGGAGAGATCGCTCACTCGATAGCGCATTCGACTCATGAAATGTTTTTCGGAATTTTGATCGGCGTCGTAATTGTGGGGGTTCTGGAGACGATTCCTAAGGAGGTCGTGGGAGCCTTGATTGGCTCCACTCGGGGATGGAAAGGAATTTTTCGTGCTATGTCTGTGGGGTTGGTTTTAGATTTATGTAATCATGGAATTTTATTGATCGGGATGAGCCTTTATCGACGCGGCGCCTCTCTGGGTCAGGTTTTTGCCTTTTTAATTGCAAGTCCTTGGAACTCCTTTTCGTTGACGCTACTTCTCGGTTCACTCATCGGGATTCCGTGGACCGCTGTTTTTATCGTCGGATCTGCAGTGATTGCTTTTATCGCAGGAATCATCGTTGAACGAGGGGTCGATCAAGGTCACTTTCCTCCCAATCCGAATCGAAGTGAACTTCCAGAGAAAACTGACTGGGAGCTTGTTTTTAAAGGATTAAAGCAAATCGATCTTTCGCTTTTAGGAATAGTTAAAATGATTGCAACAGGGGTGCAGGCTTCGAAAATGTTATTTCGATGGCTGTTTTTAGGAATGATTATAGCGGCCTTGATTCAAGTGTTTGTTCCCGGGGATTGGTATTCGCATTGGTTTGGTCCTAGTGAGTTAGGGATATTGATGACCCTTCTGGCGGCGACGGTGATTGAGGTTTGTTCGGAGGGTTCGGTCCCGATTGCAGCCGATCTCTTTTTAAGGGCTCAGGCTCCAGGCAATGCCTTTACTTTTTTGATGGCGGGGGCATCGACCGATATGACCGAGATTATCGCCCTTAAACAGACCACGGGATCGTGGAAAATAGCCTTCCTGCTTCCGCTCCTCACCGTTCCACAGATTCTTCTCATCGGGTGGTTGATGAATCGATGGTAAAATCGATTTTTTACTATTTTACATCTGAAATTGATTCCGCTAAGCTCCTGCACCTCAAAAGAATAGGGAAAACAGGATATGAAAACGAGCTTAGCGAAATCAAAGAAAACTAGAACATCGAATTCAGTGAAGAAAATGGCTCCGAGCATGAAAGGGAGCGATTTGGTTGTAGCCTGTCTTGAACGTGAAGGGGTCGATACGATTTTTGCTTATCCAGGGGGAGCGAGCATGCAGCTTCATCAATCGTTAACCCATTCTAAAAAGATTCGAACCATTCTGCCTCGCCATGAGCAAGGGGGCGTTTTTATGGCCGGGGGATATGCAAGAGCGACTGGAAAAGTGGGCGTTTGTATGGCCACCTCCGGTCCGGGAGCGACGAATTTAATTACAGGAATCGCCGATGCCTATATGGATTCAGTTCCTTTGGTGGCAATCACAGGTCAGGTGCCTTCGCATGCGATCGGAAAAGGGGCCTTTCAAGAGACCGATGTTTTTGGGATGACCTTGCCTGCGGTGAAGCACAGCTATTTGGTTTTAGATGCCAACGATATTCCTCGTGTGATTAAAGAGGCCTTTTATATTGCGAATACCGGTCGTCCGGGACCGGTCGTGATTGATATTCCCAAGGACGTTCAAGGAACGATGGTTCATCCGATCTTTCCAGATAAAGTTCAACTCCGAGGATTTAGTGAGCCTCCGAAGGCCGATGATTTAGCCCTTCGTGAAGTTTTAGGATTGATCGAAAAATCAGAACGACCTGTTTTGTATGTGGGGGGAGGAGTCATTAGCTCGGAGTCTTCTAAAGAACTTTTAAAGTTTGCGAAGTCGACGAATATCCCTGTGACCACGACCTTAATGGGGATTGGAGCATTTCCTGAGAATGATCCTCAATCGTTAAAGTGGTTGGGAATGCATGGAACTGTTTTTGCGAATTTTGCGGTGGATCGAAGTGATTTACTGCTCGCTTTTGGAGTGCGATTTGATGATCGCGTGACGGGAAAGGTTTCCGAGTTTGCGAAGCGGGCGACGATTGTTCATTTGGATGTGGATAATTCAGAGATTCATAAAAATAAAATTGTTCAATATCCTATTTTGAGTGATGTGAATTATGCCTTGAAGCGATTGAATCATATGATTTCAACCGAGAAGCGTCGTTGTAAAAAATTTCCACAATGGCACTCTCAGATCTCGGAGTGGAAAAAGAAGTATCCTTTGAATTATCAACAAGTTCCTGGAAGAATTATGCCTCAAACGGTGATTCGAGAGCTTTATGAGATGACCAAAGGGGAGGCGATTATCACCACGGGAGTGGGCCAGCATCAAATGTGGGCCGGTCAATATTATGATTTTGTTCATCCGCGAAGTTTTCTTACCTCTGCAGGATTGGGATCGATGGGATTTGGGTATCCAGCGGCCTTGGGAGCGAAGGTCGCCTGTCCAGATCGTGAGGTTATTGATATTGATGGAGATGGAAGCTTTGTGATGAATATTCAAGAGTTGGCTGCGGCTACTGCTGAAAATATTCCTGCAAAAGCGATTATTTTAAACAATCAATACTTAGGAATGGTCGTTCAGTGGGAGGATCTTTTCTTTAAGAGTAATCGGGGACACACCTTTTTGGGATTAGCCAATGAGCCGAATCGAATTTTTCCGGACTTTGTAAAAATTTGTGAAGGGTTCGGAGTGGCCGCCGAGAGAGTCTCAGATCCGAAGGATTTAAAGCCGGCTTTAAAACGTTTATTAGCCTCGAAGACCGCCTATCTTTTGGATGTCATGGTTCCTTATACCGAACATGTTTTTCCGATGATTCCAGCGGGGGGAACGGTGAATGAAATTATCCTAGAACCGATGAATAAAGGGACTGAACTCAAAGGAGAGGTTCCGGGTTAGTCCGAGGGTGGATAAGCGAATGAAGAATAAAATTCATTTTTCGTTCTGAGTGGAGAGTTTATTTTGGAAAAGCACGACCCCTATTGGATGGAAGAGGCCTTAGCCTTGGCAGAAAAGGCCAAGGGGTTAACAAGTCCGAATCCTTGTGTTGGAGCGGTTCTTGTTCGTGATCAAGTCCTATTAGGAAAAGGCTATCATCAAAAAGCAGGAAAACCCCATGCGGAGGTTTTGGCGGTTCGAGATGCGAAACTCAAAGGAAATTCAATTCGGGGGGCGACGCTTTATGTGACCTTGGAGCCCTGTTGTACCCATGGGCGTACCCCTCCTTGTACCGATCTGATCCTCCGAGAGCAAATTAAACGGGTCGTGATCGGTGCGACTGATCCTAATCCTGCGCATTCAGGAAATGCATTTAAGATTCTACGAAAGAAGGGGATTGAGGTCACCGTTGGAGTGTTAAAAGAGAAGTGTGCATTTTTGAATCGTGATTTTAATCATTGGATTGTGCATCAAACCCCTTGGGTGACCTTGAAATCAGCAATGAGTTATGACGGTCGCATTACACGACCTGCGCGTGAGAGCGGTTGGCTCACCTCCGTTGCGGCTCGTGAGAAGGGGCATGAATTGCGTGGGGAATCGGATGCGATCTTAATTGGTGGAGAGACCTTAAGAGTGGACAACCCAGTCTTGACGGTTCGGCATTCCCGCTTCAAAACGAAGAGGCAACCGTTGAGAGTGGTGGTTAGTCAAGGAGGGATCTTGCCGAGTTCAAGTCGTATTTTTAAAGATATCTTCCATGAACGAACGCTCGTCTATC
>CAMCYL010000014.1 GCA_945883905.1 Akkermansia muciniphila
CATTATAGCCTGATGATTCAGTTAAGTGTCTCGCTTGTAGGTTCGACCTCACGGTCTCTTCCCAGACACCCCTTACGGTTGCGAACCGTCTAATTCAACCGACGGGACTTTCACCCGCTAGGACGCCGTCCTCAACGGCGCACACCCAGATCTTGCAATAGAAATTAAAAAATGGATTTAATCGATCTTTTCTTTAGGTAAGCAACCCATAAGGAGGGGAAGAGCGAGTGTTATTTTTTTTAAGAAAGAAACTCTTACGCGGCCTTGCCAAGAGTCGTATTGAGCTTTTTCTATTTCATGCAAGATTTCGGCATAAAGAACTCGCATGAGCCAAACGGTTTTTTGAATGCCATTTTTGGGGAGTTCTCGGATGCCGACCTCTGATTTTAAATAATAACTCCGTGCGCGTTGGATTTGGAATTGAAGAAAAGGAACCCATTCTGCGGTGATCTCTTCCTGTTGAAAGCTTTTGCTTGCGATTCCAAAACGCAGGAGTTCTTCTTGAGGGAGATAGATTCGATCGCGTGCGAAGTCCTCTTTGATATCTCGAAGAATATTCGTTAGCTGCATGGCGGTTCCGAGGTTTTTAGCCGACTCTAAGAGGGGGGGGGTAGGTTGGGTAAAAAGATGGGTCATAATGACTCCGACGACCCCTGCGACGAGATAGCAGTAGCGATCGAGTTCCTCCCAAGATTGAATTCGAACGGCCCCTTGATCGAGTGTCATTCCTTCTAACAACTCCTCGAAATAGAGTCTCGGTATTTGATAATTTTGAACCGTATTTGCGAAGGCCTTAATCCATGGATCTTTTTGATCATCAAATAGTTGCGTTTCATAAATGCAGTTCAATTTTGAGTGAAACTCCATGACCGCAGATTTTCTCTCAATTTCAGAGGGGGCGAGATCGACCGCATCATCGGCCATTCGGCAAAAAGCGTAAATGGCATAGGCCCCTTGGCGAGTTTTGGGGCGAAGGGTGTGGGAGGCGAAGTAAAAAGTTTTGGCATGAGCTTGGGTGATTTGGCGGCAGGATTCGTAGGAAAGAGCGAGGGAGGTCATTTAAAGTGAGATAATACTTGCAAGGTTAGGCTTTTTTGTCAAATTCGCCCCCCGTTTTCCAAGGAGAAATTATGAGACACACTTACGTACAAGATGCATTGAATATCATCAAGAGCCCGGAAATTCTCGTGAACATTATTTCACGTCGATGCCGTCAGCTCGGTCAAGGGGCACGCCCCTTGGTTGAAGTTCATCCGAAATGGACTTTTATGGATGTGGCCCTCCGTGAGGTCTCCGAAGGAAAGCTCAGTTACGAGTTGATTGAGGGAGATGATGCCAGCGATAAAACAACGACTCGTAAGCCGCGTCGTCGTCGTAGCTAATTTGGCTTCAATTTTTTGATCCCCTTTATATTTGCTATTTTTGGAGATTCCGATGAGTGATGAAATCAGCATCAATCGGAAGGCCTCTCGCGACTATTTTATTTCTGAGACGATCGAGGCTGGACTAGTGCTCAAGGGCACTGAGGTCAAATCGTTGCGTCAAGGTCACGTCAATATGAATGATGCCTTTGCTCGAATCGAAAAGGAGGAGGTTTATTTATATCAACTCGATATTTCACCGTACGATAAGGGGAATAAGTTTAATCATGAAGCGAAAGCGGTCCGAAAACTTCTGCTTCATCGTAATGAAATCATGAAGCTTTTTGGTGAGGTGGCGCAACGAGGTCGGACTTTGATTGCCTTGAAGATGTATTGGAAGAAAAACAAAGTGAAAGTGCTTCTGGGTTTAGGGGTGGGAAAAGATAAAGGGGATAAGCGTCAAGATCTTAAAAAAGCAGCGATTAAAAAAGAGCTTCAGCAAGAGTTTAAGAGCAATCAGATCAAAGGTTGACGGTTTAATTTTTGAGCGATTTCTTTAGCGAAATAAGTTAGGATCATATCCGCTCCAGCGCGTTTAATCGCTAAAAGGGACTCCTCTCTTGTTTTTTCAAGATCAAGCCAACCGTTTTGGGCTGCCGCATGAATCTGAGTGTATTCCCCAGAAACCTGATACGCGGCGATCGGAAGAAGGGTTTGATTGCGAAGTTCACGTATGATATCGAGATAAGGACCTGCGGGCTTGACCATTAGGATATCGGCCCCCTCTTTTTCATCGAGTTGGCATTCCAAGAGGGCTTCACGACGGTTGGCGGGGTTGAGTTGGTAACTTTTTTTGTCGAGGTAATCGGAGCTGGATTTAGCACGACTCCCTACCGCTTCTCGGAAGGGACCGTAGTAAGCAGAGGCGAATTTGGCAGAGTAAGCAAGGATTGAGGTTTCGGTCAGGTTTGCGTTATCAAGAGCGATGCGGATCGCTTCGATGCGCCCATCCATCATATCCGAGGGAGCGACCCAATCGGCCCCTGCCTGCGCCTCGACCGTGGCAAGACGTTGAAGAAGAGCAACTGTGGCGTCGTTGTCGACCTCCCCTTTGGCATTCAGGATGCCATCATGACCGTGGCTTGTATAGGGGTCGAGAGCGACATCGGCGATGAGAAGGAGTTCGGGGAGCTCTTTTTTGAGACGTTTGAGAGCCTGAAAGAGGATTTGATCCGGATTGAGGGCATATTCCGCCTCGGCCGTTTTATGAGCAGGATCAATCACAGGGAAAAGGGCAATGGCAGGAATTCCGAGTGTTGCGATCTCCTTACATTCTTGAATGAGAGAGTCGAGAGAGTGTCGAAAGATTCCTGGCATCGAGGGGATCGGTTCTGGCTGATCGATGTCTGCTTTGACGAAAACAGGGTAGATGAGGTCACATGTTGAAAGCGAGGTTTCTTGAATGAGATCACGGACTTGGCTCGAAGAGCGATTGCGTCGGGGGCGGCGGAGCCAGTTAAAATTCATGTGGGGAACAATACGAAAAACGGAGCGTTAGGCGAATGCAAAAATCGAGGCTCGTCTTTTTTAATGGGGAGAGGATAGTTATGAAATGAATATCCCTTGGATGACCGTCAAGCGTACAAATGGACAGACCTTTTATTTTAATATGAATCAAGTAGGGTCCGTGTATGAGAATCCGGCCGATGCGGAGGTTTTTGTTTATGGAAATGGATGGGAGCGAAAGTTTAGAGCGGAAGAGGTGACGGAATTTATTGCGACTTTGAAAGCACAAGCCGAAGTCGCAAAGAATGCTCTTTCAGTGACTGAATCATGACCGCACTTTTTCCGGAGGATCCGTGGATCTGGTGTTTATTAGGATTCGGAGTCCTCTTGGTGGGATTTTCAAAGACGGGGATTCCGGGAGTGGGGATCTTATTTATTGCGATTGTTGCTAATATTTTCCCAACACGGCTTTCGACGGGAATTGTATTGCCGATGTTAATCGCCGCTGATTTAGTGGCGGTTTTTCGATTTCGAGGAAAAACGGTTTGGGCTCATGTTTGGCGACTCATTCCTCCGGCCTTTGTTGGAATTGTGATCGGCTATTATGGATTAAAGCATTTAACCGATTTGAATGCAGGATTTTGGATTGGGCTCCTTATTTTGTTAATGATCGTCCTTCATTTGATTCGAAAATCATTTCCCGATTGGCAACCACATCAAGCGGGGGTCGCCCTTTTTTTCGGGTTTACAGGGGGGATTGTGACGATGATGGCGAATGCGGCAGGACCACTCGTGACCCTTTATTTATTGGAGATGAAACTTAAGAAAGAGGAGTTTATGGGGACCGGGGCATGGTTTTATTTAATCATGAACTGTGTGAAGGTCCCTTTTGGAGTTTCACTGGGGATTATTCATTCACAAACGCTACTTTTAAATTTTGTATTATTGCCGGTGTTGTTGCTTGGCGCTTGGATTGGTGGGCGTATTAATCATCGGATTTCACAGTCTTGGTTTGAGTGGACGGCGATTGTATTCACCGCTTTAGCCGCGGTTCGATTGATTTACGTTAATTTTTAGGCGTCGTTTTGAGACAAAAAAGGCGCATCGAGAGGATGCGCCTTTTCGGTTAAATTTTCTTTAAAAAGAGGACTATTTTTTTTCTTTGTCCTCTTTCTTTTCTTCTGTTTTCTCTTTTTTCTTATCCTTAGGGCAACATCCATCTGCAAAAGCAGGGGATAAAGCGGCCGAGGAGAATCCGATCACAGCAATCAAAGCAAGGGTCATTTTTTTCATAAGGCTTAGAAAGTAATCCGAGTTTATAAAAAATCAAATTTTACTAATTAATTCTTAATTTTATGAATCTCTTTAGAGTCATCATGACAGACATCTTTACACGCTTTTTTACTGCTAGAGCAAGAGGCTTCTGTTTTTGAACAGCTTTTTTCTTGGGAGTTACAGGCGCATCCGACAAAGAGGATGGCGATGACAGCGAGGAGTAATTTGGATAGGTTTTTCATAGTCAAAAAAGCTTAAGGGCTAAATCTTAAAATGCAACTACCAGAATAAAAAAAGCCGCTCAGAATCTCTGAACGGCTTTTTTTGAGGAAAAATGACTCTTAGAATAAATAATCGGTATTGATAATCGAGGGGGGGTACTCTTGAACCAATGAAGAGTTATGGGGAGCTTGCTTCCAAGATTGATAGGAATAATAAGGTCCAACAGGGAGAGGTCCCGTGAGGAGATCATAAAAGCCGTGTCCGAGATCTGTTCCCATTCGATAGGTTCCTTGAAAGAGTCCTTTGGTGAGACCTGCAATAGGTCCTTTTTCTTGGGTGACTTCTAAATAAGAATCGATGATTTCACCGGGCGCACCGATGATATTTCCTAGTCCGCGACCGAGTTTATCCGCAAGTGTATCTTGCTTGGGGAGTGAAATATCCGCATGAGCCAAGAGAGCGAAGGCTAAAAAAGTTGCAAAAGATACGAGTTTTTTCATAGAGATAATCCTTTTGTTAGACAATTATTACTGTCCTAAGTGTAAATTGTCAAATCTTTCTAGTGAATTTGTTCGAAAAGAGATTTTCTCATCAGTTCAAGCGGGGCGGTTCTTCCCGTCCAGATTTCAAAGGCGAGGGCCCCTTGATGAAGGAGCATGCTCAGACCATTGGCCGTTTTTGCTCCGGCTTTGTGAGCGGCTTGAAGAAGTTTCGTTTGTGCCGGTTTGTAAATCGTATCGTAAACAAGGAGGTTTTTGTGAAAAAGTTCCGACGGTATGAGGGATTCTTCATCCGAATTTAACCCAGCAGAGGTACAATTGACGAGAAGATCGACGTTCTGAAGTTCTTTTTGAATTAAGGGAAGATCGAAGGGGATCGAATTTATCGGTAAGCTCTCTTTCCAAGCCCGCCCTTGGCGGAGAAGGTGATCGATCTCTTTTTGGAGTAAAATTGCCTTTTCAACAGTTCGATTCACGAGCACGAGTCGCTCGCAGTTTTCAAATGCCGACTGAATCGCAAGTGCACGACCGGCCCCGCCAATGCCGAGAATCATGATTCGGAGATCGCTGACATCGACCCGAAACTCTTCTCGAATGGCTCGTAACCAGCCGAGACCATCGGTATTGTATCCAATGGTTTTTCCCTCCTCCACTCGAACCGTGTTTACGGCTTTAAAATTTTGAGCACTCTCATCGAGTTGGTGACAAAGGGAGACCATCTGTTCTTTGTGAGGGATGGTGCAGTTCCACCCCAAGAATTGATGTTCGATGAGGCGTTCGATCCCGCGGGCCAGTTCTTCAGGTTTGAGATGAATGCGCGAGTAGTGGGCATCAATCCCGAGATCTTGAAACCCAGGATTATGAATAAAAGGAGAAAGGGAGTGATCTACTGGATCTCCAATGACCCCGTAATGGGCGTGGCTCTTGGGGAGAAGAGGAAGTTGATCTAAGGAGTAGGAGAGAAGCGACATGAGAAATTAAGGGAATTTATTAAGGGATTTTTTTTCCGAGAACTTTATGCAATAGGGAAAGCAGAAATTAGGAGAGATCAAAAACAGAATTTGATCCTCTTCCTTTTTTCATGCTTTCCCCATCTAAATCTTACGGTTTACGATTTTTCTAAGAGTTCCTCGTTATTGACGGCATTGATGATTTTAAATTCCTCGATTTGGAATTTCGGTTCCATTCGGAAAGCGAGCTTTCCTTGGAATCGACGTTCGAGATCGACGAGGAGATCTTCATCCTCATTTTTCAATCGATCCATCACTTGAGAGTTCACCATGACGCGAAGTTCGTGGACCTCTGGATGAAGTCGCATTGTCCGAATGATGGCGCGTTGAATTTCAACGCTCATCGTCTCTGGCGATTTCACCATTCCCCGACCTTTACAACAGGGGCATTCTTGGAAGTGTGTTTTGCGGATGCTTTCTTGAGCCCGTTGTCGGGTCATTTCAACTAATCCTAATGAGGAGATCGGAAGAATATTCGTTTTCGATTTATCCCGTTGGCAACACTCTTTTAATTTTTGATAAACCAACTGTTGGTCGCGACGGCTTTTCATATCGATGAAATCGATGACGAGGAGGCCTCCGATGTTTCGAAGACGAAGCTGACGCGCGATCTCCTCTGCTGATTCAAGATTGGTTTGGAGAATCGTTGAGTCTTGATCCTCTTTTCCTTTATTTCGTCCGGTATTAATATCGATCGAGACGAGTGCCTCGGTTTCATCGATCACTAAATAGCCGCCACAAGGGAGCCAGACTTGACGCCGGAAGGCGCTGTCGACCTGTTTATCCACATTGAACTTTTCAAAGACCGGAATCGGGTCGTTGTAGAGTTTTACCTTTCGCACGGAACGTTTGGAGATTGAGGAGATCAGTTCTTTCACTCGGTGATAGGCCTCTTCGTTATCAATGACGATTCGATCGATGTCATCGGTAAGGAAGTCACGAACAGAGCGTTCGACAAGATCCGGTTCTGTTTGAAGAACCGCTGGGGCTTTAATCGCCTCCATTTTCTCCGTGATTTTATTCCATTGGTCCAGAAGCATTGCAAGATCGCGGACAAAGAAGCGAGCCTTTTGACCCTCTCCGATGGTTCGGATAATGACCCCCATTCCTTCGGGGATTTCGAGTTCTTGGAGGATTTTGCGGAGTCGTTGGCGTTCCTTCGGATCCTCGATTTTTCGAGAGATTCCGAATTGATCGGCATGGGGCATTAAGACCATGTAACGACCGGCCAATGAAAGATTGGTGGTGATACGGGCTCCTTTGGTTCCGATCGGTCCTTTGGAGACTTGAACCATGATATCCGAGCCGGGTGGATAGAGCTTGGGGATATCATCCGAGGTGATCCGTTTGCGCGGATTTTTCTTTTTGGTTCGTTCGATGGTTTCGATGTTGGAATCGAGTGCTGCCGGGAGAGCATCCCAATAGTGGAGAAAAGCATTTTTCTCCATTCCAATATCGACAAAGAGAGCTTTGAGCCCCGGTTCAATATTATGAACCCGTCCTTTGTAGATATTTCCGGAAATTTGCCGGTCGCTATCGCGTTCGACCGCAAATTCCTCGAGGGAGCCTCCTTCGAGGAGCGCAACTCGGCGCTCCAGTTTTTCGGCGCTGATGATGATTTCCTTTTCATCCCCTTTTCTTTTAAGACCGAGGAAGTCTCGTATTTTTTCGATGATCATAGTTTAGTTCCTTTCTAAAGGCTTGCGGTGAATCCACACGCTTTGTACCAGACCCATTGCCGACATACAAACAAGGAGGAACGATCCTCCAAAGCTGATGAACGGAAGGGGTATTCCCGTGATTGGCACGACTTTGATGGTCATGCCGATGTTAATAAAAAAGTGTGTAAAGAAGAGAGCGGCGACGCCGGCGGTGAGCACGGAACCGGTGGAATCTCGAGATTTACTTCCAACATAAAGACTGATCATAATCAAAAAAGCAATTGCCATAATGAGGATCGCCCCGCCGACAAATCCCGTCTCCTCTCCGATGACGGCGAAAATGAAATCGGTAAAAGCAATATTACGACCGATGAATCCTCGAACATTTTGAGTTCCTTGAAGATAGCCTTTTCCAAAAAATCCTCCGGAACCAATTGCAATCAGGGATTGATTGATCGTCCATCCGGATTTTAAAGGATCGAGTTCCGGATCGATAAAAGTTTTAATTCGATTCATCTGATAGGTTTTTAAGCCTGGAAACGGTTTTTCCATTTGAACAATTTTCGGCCCAAGAAGATTGAGGGCGACAAAGAGTAAAATTCCAGCAGCCACAAAAGGCATGATGTAGCGATTTTTAATCCCAAGAACATAGAGACTCAGAAACATGATTGGAATGAAGACGGAGGCAGAGCCTAGATCCGGTTGTCCCATAATCAAGACGATCGGAATGAGCGTTAGTCCCATACTACAACAAAACAGAGGGAGATCGGAGAGTCGCTCTCGCATTAAAGGAAGGAGAAGGGCCGTGAGGAGAATAAAGGCGATTTTTGCAAATTCGGCCGGTTGAATTCCAAAGCCGGCAATCATGAACCAACTTCGTGCTCCGTTAACGATTTTTCCAAAGAACAAAACAAGCAGGAGAAGAAGGAGGGTCGCTCCAAAAATCGGAAGGGAAAATTTTACCCAAAACTGATAATCGACGAGGGCAACGATGAAAAAGAGGATAAATCCAATCGGAACCATTCGCATCTGCTTGGCGAAGGCATCACGAAATTCGGGGACTTCACTCACATAAGTGGCACTGTAGATCGCCATGAGTCCGCCAGTCAGGAGCGCACACATCAAGAGCATGAGGATCCAGTTGATACGGCCGATTTTATGGAAGAGAGTCCACATGATTTTAATTTCCGGTTAACGACTTCTTTGAGGAAGAATTTTTGAGGGTTTACGATCGTCATCTTCATTTGAAATTTCGGCAGGAGCATCGCCACTATTATTTTCAGGCAATCCTTCTGTGGTCGTAGGAATGGTTCCAGTGGGGGAGGTCGCTCCCGTCGGTTGAGGGGGAATATAATCGGTGACACCCCCAAAATGTCCTTCAACGGGATTGAGATAGTTCATCGCCACAGTTTCCCCTTTTTCCATCGCAAAAAGTCGGGCGTAAATATTTTGGGCAATCGGAGCACAGGTTCCCCCTCCAGAAGTTCCTCCCTCGACGAGGACACAGATCGCATAGCGAGGCGAGTCGTAAGGGGCAAAGGAGAGAAACCAAGTACGTTGATCGCTCACCGTTCGCCCTTGAAGTCGAGTCTTAAACTGTGCGGTTCCGGTTTTTCCTGCAATTTTATATCCTGGAACCTGAGCCTTGGTCGCTGTTCCGGACTCTACGACGGCGAGCATTCCTTGTCTCACAATATCAATATCGGCGATATCAAACTCGATTCGATTACGGATCCGAGTGGGAAAGGTCGCTTTGACCTCTCCATCGACCCCTTGAATGCTCTTCACAAGATTTGGAAAGTAAACGGTTCCTCCGTTTGCAATTGCCGCCCCTACGACTGCCATTTGAAGGGGGGTCACCTCTACAGCTCCTTGACCGATCGAAAAGTTTGCGGTGTAAGCGGTCGTCCATCGCTCGGCGGGATAATGTTTCTTGAGCCATTCAGGACTCCAAAGAATTCCTTTTCCTTCAGGGAGTGGGATTTCAGTCGGTTGCCCAATTCCAAAAAGAAGTGCCATTTCAACCAGTTTATCGATTCCAGTGCTGATTCCCGCAGGATAAAAGAAGGTATTCGTGGACCATTGAATCGCCTCTTTCACAGTGATCGGTCCCCGATCTCCTTTGTACCAATCTTTGAAGGAACGGTTACCGATGAACATACTGCTTGCGGTATTGATTTTCGTGGAGGGTCGAATCGCATGAGCCTTGAGTGCCGCCAGAGCGACGATCGGTTTATAAATCGATCCGGGGGCGTATTCAGAAAGAGCACGATTGATCATCGGCGCCGTCGGATTCGTGGTAAGCGACTTCCAGTTCTGAGGAGAGATTTTTGGAATAAAAACATTGGGATCAAAATTAGGGACTGAGACCATTGCAAGAATATCTCCGTTATTCGGATCGATGATAACAACCGCACCGCGTCCGACTCCACGCATTGCATCCTCGGCAATATGTTGAATACGAGCATCGATGGAGAGGGAGATCGAATTTCCAACAGAAGGAGGCTCTTCAGTTTCATCACCGGGAACAATGTAGCCTCGATAGTTGACTTGTAGAATGCGACCGCCTGCTTTTCCTTGCAGATGAGAATCCATTTTCTCCTCAACTCCTTTTTTACCGACAAATTCAAATTCAACCCCTGCATCATCCACCTGCTCAGAACTTTCGGGACGTCCAATATAACCGACAATATGGGGAGCAAAGGCCCCTAGATTATAGGTACGTATGGGTCTTGCACCGATTTCAATTCCAGGAATTCCGAGATTACGTTCCGAGAATTGAGCTAAGGTATTGAAATCGACATCCGCTTTATAGGGATAAGGTATACGGGGTTGAGTTCGGTAATGAGCCCGGATATCATTGGCATCGAGTTTGATTTCGATCCCGAGCGTTTTTTTCAGGGGTTCGACGCATTCCGCAACAATCTTTACGATGTCATTTTCCTCGCGTGTAATCGTTTTTCCTCGACGTTTAACCGTGATAGGAATTTTAGGGATTCGTCCACGATGCGTTCGTGAATAGTCTCGAATCAATTGATCGAGATAAAAATCAATATCAAAACTGGCCCGGTTCTCCGCAATCGCAAATCCGTTACGATCTAAGATGGCTCCCCGGGCAGGAGAGAGGCGAATGGCGACCGTCGTTTGGTTCCGGAGTTTGTCTTTATAATTTTCGTTCTTCTGAACCGTCACGTCATAGAGACGGAAGACGAGGTACAAAGCGGCTAAGAAAAAGGCGATGATCAAGACCCATTGCCGACCTCCTTGAGGGGTTCTTTTGGCGTTGGATTTATGTTCGAGCATATTCCTCCGTAAATTGACGAGGTTCGTACCATCCCCAAAGAATTGCAAAACGAGTAATCATCGGGAAAAGGAGAATACTTAAGAGAGCATTAAAGAAGGAGGGAAAGAGCATTCGATACCACAGCGAAGAGGGCCACATCCAACGTTGGAGCTGGATTGAGTATAAGAGATAGTCGGTGATTTGATAAAAATAAGTTCCTGCAATCACGAGCAAAATTCGAGTATCCCACCGTTCGGCATCTAAGGTTCGTCGTTGAGTCAGCATGAGGAGTGCGGTTAAGGTGAGGGAGATAACGCTGAGGCCCATTTTTTGGGGGGAGAGCAGATCGAGGGTGACTCCGATTCCGCACGTGACGAGGAAGACCCAGTGGGAGCGGAGGACTAAACAACTATAGATCACTGCGAGAACAGGGAGATGGGGTTCCATTTCAAAAAAAATCGCCCAGCTTGGGAAAAACATTTGAGCAATCGTCCCGATCACTCCGAGGGCGATAACGTAAAGAGACATTGCGATCATTTTATTTAGCTCCCATGACAATAAAAAGTTCTTCGAGTTGAGTGAGATCGATCGCCGGATCGATCCAAAGCTCTTGATAAAGTCCAAAATTACTTTGTGACGCCAGCGGTTTAATCAGAGCGACTGTTCCTAAGAAAAGTCCGGGGGGAAATACCCCTCCCGCTCCACTTGTAAAAACGCGCTCTCCAATTCCGAGTTCGACGCCTCGAGGGATATAAGTCATTTTAGATTGCGGTTGAGATTTCGTTCGAGATCCCCCTCCGATCACGATTCCATGTTCACGGGTTGTTTCGAGAGTTGCTGCAATTTTACAGTTGGGATTGACCATGAGAATGACCTCCGTTGTTTTGGCATAGACCTCCCCTGTTTTTCCGACCACGCCTCTTGGGGAAACGACGGGAAGATCTTTTGTCATTCCGATATCATCTTCCCATCCGATATTCACTTGTAGAGAGCTCCACCAACTTTCCTGTTTACGACCAATGACTTTACAGGCCTGAAGCTTATAAGGAGAGGCATTCTTGAAGTTCAGCATTTCCTCTAATCGAGCATTTTCTCCCGTTAAATTTCGATAGTAGATGTTTTCGGTCGCAATTCGAGTATTCTCTCGACGGAGACGAATCACCTCGCGTTGAAGGGTTTTTAACGTTTCAAGTTCATTATCGACGTTACTAATTAAAGTCGTGGTACGATCCCCGATTGTTTTCACATAAGCCCAATGAAGATAATAACCGAGAACCAACGCCGCAAACGGAGAGATGACCATCAGAAAGACTTGAATGGAGGAGGCTTGCCCGCGTCTCATAGCTCATCCACAATGATAAAAAGTTCAGTGAGCTGAGTGAGATTAAAGGCCGGCTCCACGGTAATCTCTAAATAGGAATCTTTAATAGAGGGTCGAGCATCAATCACTTTTCCAACCAAAAGACCCGGAGGAAAAATTCCATCAAGACCATTGGTAAAAATATTTTCGCCGATTTTTACAGGAGTTTCTTTGGGAATATATCGCATTCGTGTTTGAGGGGTTCCTTCACGAACGGAGCCCTCTCCTTGAATAATTCCCTGTTCACGACACTCTTCAAGCTGAGCGGCAAATTGACAGTTTTCGTTCAGAATTAAAATCACTTCACTCATTTTTTCTGAAACGACCCCCGTGATTCCCACAACCCCATAAGGACTAATCACCGGAAGCCCTTGACGAAAAATCGCCTTTTCGAGGGAGTGGTGGTCTTGTGTTCCCCGATTCACATAAACACTATTCCACCAACTTGCGGGATCGCGACCGATGACGTGACAGCCGAGAAGGTGAAATTGAGGGGCTCCCCGAAAGGAAAGTTTTTTTCGCAAATCGAGATTTTCTTTCGCCATGAGAAGCATTTTCTCTCGCTCCGTTGAAAGGATTTGATTTTCATCGATGAGCTTATCGAAAGCGGCTTGAGCGGAGGCGGGGGTCTGTAAGCTGACATCGACGTTTTCGGAGAGGGCAATCAATCGATCGACGGCAAAGAAAACCGGCGAAAGCGTTTGGAGCATCAGGGAGCGAAAGCGAAGATGCTCTTCACTTGATCGAGTTAAGCAATAGCCAATAAAAATAGCGATTACTGCAAATATTAAAAAATTTTTAAACCTCATGCGACCCACTTCATACCGCGATCGAATCAACGATTACGGTTTTTGGTCGCAGGCTACGTCATGCGTTCGGCTTCGGCAATTTTGCGAAGGTATTTAAATTCTTGCAAAACTTTTCCGGTACCTTCGGCGACGGCACTCAACGGATCCTCTGCCACATGGACAGGGAGACCTGTTTCTTCCGCCAAGAGGCGATCCAACCCTCGGAGTAGTGCTCCTCCTCCTGCGAGAACGATCCCACGCTCGACTAGGTCGGCGGAGAGTTCCGGAGGGCAGCGCTCCAAGGTGATGCGAACGGATTCCACAATGACGGAAATCGGTTCGAGCATCGCCTCACGTACTTCCTGCGATGTCACTGTCAAAGTCTTTGGGAGACCGGCCACGAGATCACGTCCCTTGACCTCCATGCTGGACTCTTTTTCCATTGGATAAGCGGAGCCGATTTTGATTTTAATCTCTTCGGCGGTTCGCTCCCCAATCATTAAATTATAGGCACGACGCATGTAGTTGGCGATGCTCTCATCGAGCTCATCTCCTGCCACGCGGACACTGCGACTAAAAACAATTCCAGCGAGAGAGATAATAGCGACTTCAGTGGTTCCTCCACCGATATCAACAATCATATTTCCAGCCGCTTCTTGAACTGGGAGACCAACTCCAATAGCCGCGGCCATCGGCTCTTCAATTAAATGGACCTCACGCGCTCCCGCATGTTGTGCGGAATCTTTCACAGCTCGTTTTTCGACTTCGGTGATTCCAGAGGGAACAGCGATGACGATACGAGGGGGGCGAAATTTGTTTTTGCGAGCCACTTTTTGAATGAAGGCCTTGAGCATTGCTTCCGTAATTTCAAAATCAGCAATGACCCCATCCTTCATCGGACGAACCGCAATAATATTTCCTGGAGTACGCCCGAGCATTCGCTTCGCTTCATCCCCCACCGCAAGAACCTTTTTAGTTCCCTGCTGAATCGCAACCACCGAGGGCTCCCGGAGGACAATGCCGCGGTCTTTAACGTAGATCAATGTATTGGCAGTACCGAGGTCAATGCCGATATCGTTCGTGAAGAAATTCGAGAAAAAACTCATATAAGTGCTTTAAAGTTATTGCTTTGTAGAGTTGAAAGGTGTTGTCGTCAAGGGGTTTCCGATTTTCTTTGCTGTTTTTAGGAAAAAAAGCGATCCAGAGGCTCATAATACGACGAATGTAGTCGCCCCCAATTGCTCAAGAGGAGGAGGGATTAAAATTCGAAAGCAGTTCTCACGCACTCCCATCGCAAAGCGAAAATCCAAAAGGGAAAGAAGTTGGAGAGCCGAGGGTAGGCAACCAGGAACGGGGGTGAGCAGGGGTTCCGTTAACGCCGCCTCCTCCTTCGTCCAAGCACTTCGGCGAGACAAGCCGCCGCCACGTTAGAGAGGGAGAGGATCGTGAGCTCTTTCCTATCGGCGCCTCCTTTGTCGACTACCGCCTCCCGAGAATCTCTCCCGTTTCTTTGAAAAAAGGATTTTCAAAAAACGATCGAGCTTCTCTGGAGGGGATCGGTTTTCACCTCTCCTCGGAAAAAGCTCACGATCCTCTCAGCGGGAAATTCTTGTATTGTTTTTGTATGAAGGGAGGGGAAGTTCTGACCCCAAGAGCGTAAGCGATAGTTCCCTATTTTTAAAAAGGGATCGAAAGCTCGTTTTCGAGAACTTTTTAAAAATAGGGAGGAGGCTCGAAAGAGCCGTGGTCAGAACGAGGGGGGGAGTAGGGATTTAACGTCGCGTCGTGGCGTCGTTGCGTGAGGCAATGTATTTAAGGATTTTCTATTGTGACACTAGTGTTTTTTAAGTTTTATAATCGACGTTTTTATTTTTCAGGAGGAGGGTCGATCGCGAATGTGTTGTGCATAAATTTCTGAGATGTTTTCTCCGAGGCTATTCGTCGGATTCCGTTGCCGTTTCGGATCGTCGTAGTCGATGGAATAGAGTCCAAATCGCGGGGTATAGGTTCCCCATTCATAATTATCAAAAAGGGACCAGTAACAATATCCCATTAAAGGAATTCCCTCTGATTTGATCTGCTCCACGACTCGAAGATGTTCTGTTAAAAATTCGCTTCGCCGGAGTCCATCGCGACGTTGGAGGTCTTTCGATTGGGGATCGAGTCGATAGGCCATTCCGTTTTCTGCAATCAACTGAGGAAAAGGATGTTGTGCGAGCCATCGACTATAAAAAAGCATTCCTTCTGGAATGGCTCTCCATTCCCACCATTTACTCGTCATCGACTCCATCAGCAGATCTCGCCAAGTTCGTTTGCGGGGCTCAAGGTCTTGGCTGTAGGGAAGTCGAAAAATATGGGCGCTGAAGGGATCGTAGTAATCGTAAGCAAGAAAATCGAGCAGGGGACGATGATGTCGTAGGAGGAGGTCAATTAAGGAGTCGAAGGCAGGATGAAACATGAGTCGCTCTCCAAAAGGATAGTGAAAGGTTTTTAAGGCACGATCGAGTATTTTTCGAACTCCCCGATGGATTTCCATCGGAGACTCTCGTAAGGCATGATCAAATTTATCGGCCCGTTTTTTGAGTTTTCGAAATAATTTCAACCGTGTTTTATGTTTTGCTCCATAAATAAAAAACTCCTGCCATGCTTGGTCTCCCCAGTAGAGATCGCTGCAATAGTTGTTAAAGCTGACCATCGGGCGGGGGCAGGAGTGTTGAGCATAGATCTCATGAATCAGAAGATAGGCGCGGGAATGGGCCTCAAGAAGGTGAGCCAGACAGGTGGCTGTTGGACCAAATCCGCGCTCATCCCCACTCGGAAAAAAGAGCCAAGCATAATGATTAAAGGCCAGCATGTTGGGCTCATTAATCGTAATATAAATTTTTGGCGGTTCAGCTTGATGTTGTGAGAAGTATTCAATGATAAAATGGATTACTTTTTCAACATAGTGATCAAAGAGAGGAAAGATCTCTCGACTCAACCAAGGATCTAACCCCAGCCATGCCGGATGAACAAAATGATGGAGGGTAATAATGGGCTCTAGTCCGAGCTGTCGGCATTTGAGTAAAATGGCTCCGTACCGTTCAAGCGCCTGTTCATCGAATTTCGGCGAATGAATCGGATTGGGGTGAAGCTCCGGAGGTCTTGTGAGACAGGGCTGAACGCGGCTCCATTCAATCCCAAGTCGAAAGGCATTTAAGCCTAATCCTGCGGCTCGCTCGAGATCCTCTTCTGCTTTGTTCCAAAAATCGACTGAGGCGCCCGTTCGGGCAACGACCCCTGATTCTTCCGCCCAGGTCCAATTATTTTGGGGGTGGTTGGGGGTATTGAATCCCCCTTCCGATTGATATCCAGAGGTGGCGGCTCCCCAGAGAAAAGAATAAGGAGGAGTTGAATTCATAAACTGAGCGCAATCTGCAAACTTTTTGATAAAAATCCATCGCGAATCCTTGTTCCGTTGTTTTGACACTTAATTGTTACCTATTTGTCACTGTATTCCTCTTGAATCGAAGGGCTTAAATGAATGATGATGCCGTTAGCTTTACAAAAGGAGTTGATGAAGAAAAAAATCTTAATTTTGACGGCCGGTTTTGGAGAGGGACATAACACAGCGGCCAAAAATTTGAAGAGCGCATTTGAGTCGTTGGAAGGGGAGTCGGTCGATGTTCAGGTTTTGGATCTTCTCGATGGGTGTTACGGCGTTATTAATCGAATGCTTCGCAAAACCTATGCGATGGCGATTGATGGGGCCCCACGACTTTGGCAGCATTTTTATGATTTCTTAGATCATTCTCCATATGCGAAAAGTCACCTTCATTATTTGACACGACTTCATTCGGCGATGGAGGCGCTTTTATTAAATATGGATCCCGATGCCGTGGTCAGTACTTATCCGCTTTATAATTATGTGATCGACCGAATTTTTTTAGGAAAAAGACCCCGACGCTTTCATCAGATTACGGTTGTGACCGACTCGATTTCGGTGAATTCGATTTGGTATAGTTGTCATAGTGATACGTATATTTTACCGAACGAGGAGAGTGCTGCGATTTTGAGAGAGAATGGAATTTCAGAGAGTCGCATTCAAACCTTTGGATTTCCGGTCAGCCTTGATTTTGAAAAAGAAGAGGAGATTCATCCGGCGGTTTTTTCTAAGGAACGAAAACCAAAAATTCTTTGGATCGTCAACGCTCATCGAAAAAAAGCGCCCAAACTTTTGAAGCGCTTGATTGAGTTGAATCAATGGGATTTAACCCTGTGTGCAGGAAGAGATCCAGTGGTTTATAAGAGTTTAAAGCAGATCATTGATCGCTCCTCTGCAAAGGTCGAACTGGTGGGATGGACCGATCAAATGCCCGCCTTAATGCTTCAGAGCGATCTGGTGATTAGCAAAGCAGGGGGAGCGACCGTTCAGGAGGCGATTGCGGCTCGGTGTCCGATGATTCTGACAAAGGTGGTTCCTGGACAGGAGGAGGGAAATTATGAGCTTCTCCGAAAGAATCAGTCCGGAGTTTGTGTTGAGAAATGGAAAGAGATTCCGACACAACTGGAGGCTTTATTTGGAGAGGAGGCGTTACTTTGGAATCATTGGAAAAAGAATATCACGCAGATGAGTAAGCCGGGGGCCTCCCGTTCGATTGCCCAGTTTGTGGTGCAGCGAATTCATCAAGAAAGCGTTTCAGAAATGGGGCTTTCATTGGAGGTTCGAGAGCCTTTAAAAGTACCGGAACCCCCTTCCTTGGATCCTGCCCCGATTTTGCGGGTTACAGATCAGATCAAGCGACCGTTACTTTGTGATTTTCATACGCATACTCAATTCTCTGATGGAAAGCTTGCACTCCGGGATTTGATCGATTTTTATGGGGAGCGTCGATTTGATGCCCTTTGCGTAACGGATCATCTTTGTGATCCGCAGAAATTATTGGGGAGGGTTTGTAAATGGTCAAATCTTGTACTGAGTCCGGAAATGTTGGAGGACTATTTTGCGGCAATTCAATCTGAAAAACAACGGGCGTGGAATGAGTACGAGCTTCTCCTCATGACAGGATTAGAGTTCAATAAGGATGGATATACTCGAAAAACCTCGGCCCATCTTTTGGGGATTGATCTACAAACTCCGATTAATCCCTCCCTCTCGATTCCAGAACTGATACAAGCGATTCAATCCCAAGGGGGATTGGCGATTGCCTCTCATCCGCATGTGGGACAGGGATCGTGGGCGAAAGAGACCTTATATTTCTGGGAGAATATTGAGCAGTACGCTCCACTATTAGATGCGTGGGAGATTGCGAATCGAGATGATATTTATAATCCTGTGGGATTAAAGCGGCTCTCCTTTATCGCCAATAGCGACTTTCATAAACCGAAGCATATCTATTCCTGGAAATCGCTTTTATTTTGCGAAAAAAATCCTGAGTCGATCAAGACCTGTATTCGAGAGAATCGAAATTTGTCGATTACGATGTATCGAGATCCGAGCTTTAGAGCCACCGCTCGATAGAGGAGACCGCAAAAGGCAATTATTTCTCGTGAAGCAACTGTCCCCATGGAATTAGGAATGGCACCGTTGTGAAGTTGAATTTTAATGGAGCGCCGATCCGTCAGCTGACGGAGCTGCATGGGCGAAGAGGGGTAAAAGAGCAGCTATTGGCTAGAAGCGATTAGCCTAAAGCGAAAGAGATAAATCCACCCCTGATCCATGCCGCTGAGCCATCGGCGCTCCATTTTTAATTTCTAATGCAACAACTCGGTTAAAGAGTAATCCAGACAGGGGTATGAACTTTAACGAAATCATAGAGATGGATCATTGCTTGATTGCGAAGTCGAATACAACCGTGGCTCACCGGTTGTCCGATCAAGGCCTCCTGATTGGTTCCGTGAAAATAGATGTAACGATTTTTGGTATTTGCATTACGGGGTTCTAATCCCTCCAACCAGAGAATGCGGGTGAGGATTAGGTCCTCTTGAGTCGGGGGGGAGTCAGGCCTCCATAGGGCTCCTGTCGGTTTTCTGGATTTGAACACGGTGCCGATGGGATGTGGATCGCCGATTTTTTCAGAGATTCGAAACCAGCCCTGAGGCGTTTTATGGCTTCCCTCCTCCTCTCCAACCCCGTTTTTAGCGGTACTTATCGGGGCGGCCCAAATTTTATGCGCCCCTTGTTTGAGTTCGAGGACCTGCATTCCGATCGAAATGACCAAGTGAGTTTCTTGACACCATTTTTGGATTTGATCAGGGTCAATAGAATGAGCGGTCATTGAGTTTTAATCGTAAAATAGGGCCCTTCTCAGGAGTGAAGTCGTTGCTTAAGTTTTTTAAAAATCATTTAAACGATCAATGAGTTGTCGGAGTCGACCGGTGGCACGACGATTAAAGTTCATGACAAGACGAGGTAAGTGAGCGATTTCGGGCTCATTATTTTCTTCCGGAAAGGCTTGGCGTTGTTGGATGCTACTTCCAGGAAGAAGGAGATCTTCGAAATCCTCTTGGAGACGTTTGAGGGCGCCAACGGGAACCTCGCGTTGGGTTCGGATCACAAGATGATCTTTGACGTAGCGATAGGAGTGAAAGTTGTAATAGAAATTAACGATCTCTTTCCGAGCCTCTTCAAGGTTATCCGTGATTTTGTAGAGATGAAAGTCCTCTTTCGAAATCAACCCGTCAGCGAAAACGTGTTCACGAATATAGTGATCAAAGGTTTTCCAGAAATTGCCGCCGGGGGCATCGACCATCACTAAGGGAATAATACGGGCTTTTCCCGTTTGAATTAAGGTTAAGGCCTCGAATCCTTCATCCATCGTCCCGAACCCTCCAGGAAAAAGGGCAACAGCATGGGATTCTCTTAAGAAAAAGAGTTTACGGGTAAAAAAGTAATGGAAGTTAATGAGTTTAGGATCCCCCTCGATAACCTCATTTGCATGCTGTTCGAAGGGAAGAGTAATATTGAGACCAAAGGAATGTTGCTTTCCCGCGCCGGCTTGTGCTGCTCCCATAATTCCATCTCCCCCTCCCGTGATGGTCATGAAATTAGCATTAGTCATTAACTTTGCAAAATCATGGGAGGCAATGGCCTCCGGTTTTTGAGAGGGGGTACGAGCCGATCCAAAAATACAAAGCTTTTTGATGTTTCGATAGGGCATGAAGACCTTATTGGCGTAACGCATCTCACGAACGACACGATGGAATAAACGCATTTCTGCGGGACTTGTTCCGTCTCGGTTTAACTTCCATTGCTCTCTTAAGAGAGATTGATGAAATCCAGTCTTATCTTCGATTCCGAGGTCTTTCAAAAAGGCTTTAAATTTAGATTCAACATCAGCAGGAACCGGGACGGATTTGATTTGATTCATGACGATAAAATGCCACGTTTTCTTTCGTATGGCAAATTTTTTGGAGGTTCTTCGTGATCAAATCCTGATTGCGGATGGGGCAACGGGAACTTATCTCTATCAATTAGGAGTTCCACAGCATCATTGTTTAGAAGAGGTGAATATCACTCATCCGGACTATCTTCGACGACTTTATTCAGAATATGCCGAGGCTGGAGCGCAGGTGATAGAGACCAATAGTTTTGGAGCGAATCGAATTCGACTCGCTCGTTATGGACTTGAGGATCGGGTGCGGGAGTTTAACTTAGCGGCCGTTAAATTGGCTAAAGAATCCTTAAAAAGTAAAATCGTTTTAGGAAAAAATATTTTTATAGGAGGATCCGTGGGGCCTCTTTCTTTGCGACCGACCGATGCTCCGCTTTCGGATTGTCAGAAGGCGGAGGTTTTTCACGAACATATCGGGGCCCTGATTGAAGGGGGCTGTGATCTTCTTTTTTTAGAGACCTTCTCCGATCTTCAAGAGTTATTAATCGCGCTTAATGTGTTCAAGTCTTTGAGTGCGCTTCCCGTCGTGACCTCCCTCGCGGTCACGGAAGAGGGACGAATGGGGACCGGTCAAACGATGGAAGAGGCCTTTCAGATTTTACGGCTTGCGGGTGCGGACGTTTGTTCGATTAATGGAACCTGTGGACTTCGGGCCAGTCATTTCCTTTACACGAAGCTGGAGGTGAAAGCAGGGGATCTTTATGGAGCGTATCCGAATGCGGGGAAACCGGAGTTTTATGAGGGGAGATTTAATTATGCGGCGACCCCCGAATATTTTGCAGAAAATCTTCCTCATTTTGTAGAGGAGGGAGTTCGTCTTATGGGGGGGGATTATGGAACGACGCCTGCGCATATCAAGGCCCTTGCGCAAAAAGCGGTTGGGTTAAAGCCGATCCATCTGAAAAAAAGGAAAACAATCACGGTGACAGAAAGGCCGATGAGCGTAGAGCCGCAGCCCCATGTCGAATTGAATTTATTGGATCGACTCAAAGAAAAAGTAGTGACGGTCGTAGAGCTAGATTCTCCTAAAACGCTATCGATGACGAAGTTCTTAGCGGGAGCGCAGGCCCTTAAGGAGGCGGGGGCAGATGCCGTCACCTTGGCGGACAATTCCTTGGCGATTCTCCGAGTCAGTAATTTTGCCGCGGCCGTTTTGTTAAGAGAAAAAGTCGGGGTGCTCCCCTTGATTCATTTAGCCTGTCGTGACCGAAATCTCATTGGATTGCAATCGGAGATCATGGGATTGGGAGTGATGGGTTTTCGGCATCTCCTTGCGATTACAGGGGATCCGGCAAAAGTGGGGGATCATCCGGGAGCGAGCTCCGTTTACGATGTGAATTCGGTAGGACTCCTCAAGTTGATTCAAGGAATGAACCAAGGGGTCAATGCAGCAGGTAAAAATTTAAATGGGAATACCGATTTTGTCGTCGGCTGTGCCTTTAATCCGAATGCGAAAAATTTTGATTCACAGGTGAAAAAATTAGAGGGGAAAATTGCCGCGGGGGCTCAATACGTGATGACGCAGCCGGTCTTTGATCTTCAATTAGTTAAAATGACTGCAGAACGATTAAAGCCTTTAGGAATTCCTGTTTTTATTGGAGTGATGCCGCTTTTAAACTCTCGAAATACCGAGTTTTTACACAACGAGGTTCCAGGGATTTCGATTCCCGATCAAGTCAGAGAGCAGATGCGACATGCAAGTGAGACGGAGGCCTCTCGTATTGGGGTCGATTTCGCCCGCGAGCTTCGTCGTGAAATTTTGACTCATTTTAACGGAGTTTATTTGATCACTCCTTTTCTGAAGTATGAGGTTTCGGTGGAGTTGATGAGCGATTAAGTAAGATTGGATTTTTTTTTAAAACCGAGGTAAAGTTCTTTCATGAGATTTCCCGTCATGACCATAGTTTTCGGGATCTGTTTTTTGATGAGAGGATTGATAGCGTCAAATCAACCGTCCTCTGGATCGATGCCTGTCCTCGGCTCCACTCCTTCTCAAGAGCCTACGAAAGCCGCTCCGGTTATTGGGAAGAATATGGCACGATATCATATGGGGACAATTCTCGAGAAATTTGACCCTGAAACCCGCTTTTATCTTCCCGATAGGAGCGCCGTTGCATGGCTTGATGAGGATGATACGACTGTTTACGAGATTCCCCCAGGAAAGCAGTGGTATCTGATGACGTTGGATCGTCCAACGTTGATCCAGAACTTTTCAATGGCCGCCGAGAGTTTAAAGGGAAAAGTCTCTCTTTATGCCAGCGATCAAAAAGCGGTTCCCGGCTCAAAAAATTGGACTCCACTATTCAAAGGGGTTCCTGCTCAAGATCTCAAAGAGAAGGAGTATCAAAAGCCCCTTTATTCCTTTACTCGATATGTTTTATTAGAGATCGATCTTTCGCAATCGGCTATCGTTTCGAGTCTTTATCTTTTTACAGATAGTGATCCTTCAAGTTATCGTCTTACGAAGCGTGCAGAGCCGAGTCGGTTTACAGATAAAGCAGGGCCTTTTTATAAAGATACGAAGGGGCAGGTCAACTTTGCAGGAAAATATGCGCGGAATTCCGGAGGAGTAGAGGATGATAATTTTGCAAAAATGGTGGATGAGAGTCCCGAGACGAACGGGTCTTTAGATCAAAAGCCGATGGTGATCGATTTGAAGGAGGTAAGAGAAATGGAACGTTTTTCTATTTTTGCAGAAAAGAAAAAGGGGAGGATGACGATCTTACTGGAGCCCGATCGATCGGCCTCGGGACCTTTACCGAGGGTTTATATTCCCGAGGCGGTTCGATTTTTAATGGGCATGGGATGGCAAAAATCAAGTGGATTATTTGTTCAAGCAACAGGAGGGGAGATCAAGAGTTCCAACGCAATAAGCCGAACGATAGTACTCGATGGAAGCTCTGATCGCATTTCAATTCAGGTTCCGGCGACTCCAAGTCAGTTTTTAACGATGACTTGGGTCTCTGGAGAGAGTCCTGCCTCTTCACTCCAGATTAAGAATTTTTCTGCGATGGGCGATGTCTCTCTGAATGAGTTTCAAGTCAGTCGTAGTGTAGGAAATTTTGAGGGAAGTGGACCTCTTCCCGTGGGCGATCCAGCGGCAGCAAAGGGCAATAATTTGAATAATTCATCAAAAGAAACGAATGGCACTACGGTTTTAGGAAATAGTGCGGTTCAGACCGAGGATCCACTTCGTTTACCTCCGATTACTCCCGTTAGTAATTGACCTTTTGAGGAGAACTCTCTATTTTTTTGATATGTTTGAGTTGATTAAGAAAGTTTTTCAAAAAGAGAAAAAACACTTTCTCATCGTGGACGATCATATTCAAATTTCCGAATTTTTATGTGATTATCTCAAAAAATTTGGTCATCGAGGCTCTTTTTTAACCGATGCCACACGAGCGATGGAGTGGCTTAAGTCGAATCCCTGTGATGCGGTCATTTTAGATTTAAATTTAGGGCTAGAGGATCGAGATGGGATTCAAATCTTACAAGAAATTAGAAAAGATTTTAAAACCTTGCCGATCGTTATTTTTACCGGAGAGGGATATGATGAGGATCGATTACAGGAAGCGATTCGTGCCGGAGCAAGTGGTTATGTGAGTAAGTCGGTACGTCCTTCCGATATGTATGCGGCCCTCATGCGGGCATTGAGTTTACAGGCCTGAGATTAGAAGAGAGCGGCGGTCTCGTTCGTTTGATGATATTTATTGCCAACGGAATTGTTTGTGTGGGATTGTGGAGGGGTGAACGTTTTATCTCTTTATATTTCTGAAGGTCATAATTTTGTCGGACGTCATGGAGGATCTGCTGCCGATTTTAAGATCCTTGAAAAGGATTCGATTGAGTGCGTTGCTGGAAGCGGGATTTTGGGGGATCGTTTTTTTAATTATAAACCGGATTTTAAAGGTCAAATCACCTTTTTTTCACAAGAGATAGGCATTCGACTCTTTAAGGAGTTAAATCTTCCGGAGATGGATCTACGTCTTTTAAGGCGTAATGTGATTACGAAAGGGGTGGATCTGAATCAGTGGATTGGTCAGGAATTTGATATCCAAGGGGTTCGATTTCAAGGCGTTGAGGAGTGTAAACCTTGTTACTGGATGGATCAGACGATTGGAAAAGGGGCCGAGGTTTTTTTAAAGGGACAGGGGGGACTCCGTGCAAAAATATTAACGAGTGGAGTCTTAAAGAGATCTTCGCTTGTGATGGATGGAGCAAAGGAATTCAGTCGATGAAAAACAGGAGTAGCGATTTGATCGAGAAACCGCTTCTGCAGCTTCAGAATGCAGGTGTCTTTAGGCAAGGACGGAGGATTTGTTGTCGATTGAATTGGGAAATTTATCGGGGAGAGCATTGGACGATTCTGGGTCCGAATGGATCGGGGAAATCGACTCTTTTAAGTTCGATCTATGGCTATGAAAGTTTTTCAACCGGAAAGATGCAAGTCGATGGAGAGGTTTATGGAGAGGGGCAGTGGAGTCTTGTTCGTAAAAAAATCGGGTGGGTGAGCGCAGCACTTGCCGAAAATATTAATTTTCAGGAATCGGTTCTCCATGTGGTTGCCACGGGAATCAAGGGAATATTAAATCATTGGAAATCCCCTTCGAGGGAGGAGACTCAACAAGCGATATTGATTTTAAAACGTTTGGGATGTTATTCACTCATGAAATCTCAGTGGGGACTCCTTTCTCAGGGGGAAAAGCAAAAAGTTTTAATCGCCCGATCTTTGGTTGCACGTCCGAAAATTCTTTTTTTAGATGAGCCCTGTGCCGGTTTAGATCCTTTAGCGCGGGAGGTGTTTTTAAGGTTTTTAAGAAAATTAATGAAGCGATCCGATAGTCCGGCAGTGGTTCTGGTGACCCATCATCTTGAAGAGATTGTTCCGGAGTTCACCCATTTATGGGGGATTCGCAAAGGAAGAACGATTTATCAAGGGGAGGCAAGTGAGGGATTAAAATTACAGAATTTACAGAGAATCTATGGGAGAGGAATTCAGCGGTTATTAAATCGAGTTTAAATAATAATCCCTTTCTTGAATTGACGAATGAGATAAACTCAGGAATTGTATTCCTCCCTTCGCCCGAGTGATGGAATGGCAGACATACAGGACTTAAAATCCTGGGAGGTTTACCCCTCGTGCGGGTTCGAGTCCCGCCTCGGGCATTTTATCAAAATGGTAAAATGAATGAGATGCAGTTTTGCATCATTTTTTCCTCTCGACGAGAGGGTTTTTACATCGGACTCCTTGAAATCTTGAGAAATCATGATCATTGGTATAGACGATCCCGGAATATTCAATCGCGAGGGCTGCAATCATTGCATCGGTTGTAAGATTTCCTCCTAATTCCGTTGACTCTAATAAATCAAAAAAAATCTCAAGCGTCTGGGGAGAGGTGGAAAGCAGTCGAATTTGGGGTCGCTCGAACCAAACTCGAATCCTTTTTCGTACTTGAGAGATGGTGAGGGGGCGTGTGGCGATGGTGGGGTGTGTCATCAATCGGGTAAAGGCCATGATGACAATTAAAGGGATCCCGACGAGAGTTTCACCGGAGAGAGTCTCTTCCCACCATTGTTTTGATTTTAAGTGATGAATTGATTTGGAGTCGTAGGCGTAAATCAATAAATTGGCATCTGGAATAATCATCTTTTTTGGGTCCCGGCTTCGGCTTCAATTTGATCGTAGAGTTGGTTCATACTTAAGCCTCTGGAGGTGGGGTTAATTCCTACGGGAGCGGTTTCGATCTTACTTTTTTTCTTTCGATCTTGCGGGGTGAATGTACTAAGCCCTCTCTGTAAGACGATGTGCAGGAGAGTTCGAAAGGATTGGTCTGTTTGTTTGGCTCGATTCTTCAGTTCCGAAAGTATTGCATCATTGATGTCAATTGTCGTTCTCATATTAGCATCATAGATGTCATAAAATTAAAATCAAATGATAATTGAATTTAAGGAGGGCAATTTTACTTTTTCTTTTCAAGTGTGAAAAGGTCAGTACGTTGCTGTCATGTTCGACTCCATTTTTAAATTTATTCAAACAGGCGGGATTTTTATGGTTCCGCTAGGGATTTGTTCGATCATCTCTTTGACCATCATCATGGAGCGATGTTTTGCCCTGAGACGTCGTCATATGATCAGCCATCGGGTCGTTCAGTTAATTTCCGAAATGCATGGAGGAGGGACATTTGCCCCGATTCAGGCGGCGGCGGAAGAGGAGCATTCGCCGTTGAGTCGTCTGGTTTTGAACTGTATTCATCAGTTGCCTTTTTCTAAGTATGAGAATACAGAATCACTGCAAACGAAGGCTCGTGCAGAAATCAGTCTGATGGAGCGGGGGTTGGTCGTTTTAGAGATCATTGTCGGAATTGGACCTCTTCTAGGGCTTTTGGGGACGATTGCGGGATTGATTACTATTTTCGGGGATGTGAGCGGAAAGGGGGAGATTGCGAATCAGGGGGCTCAAATTGCAAAAGGAATTGCAGAGGCGTTAAACACAACGGTAGCGGGGTTGGTGGTTGCGATTCCCTCCTTGATTGCGCATAGTGTTCTTTCGAAAAAAGTGGAGGGCTATGCGGTTGAGTTGGAAAACATCTGCATGGAGCTTTTGAGTAAGCTTTATACCGGAAGCCGATAGCGCATCCATTTCAATTTCTCATGAAATTTTATACAAAACAACGACGGACTCCGACGATTAATATTGTCTCCCTTGTTGATATTCTTTGTATTTTGTTGATTTTTTTCGTCGTCACGACCGTTTTTAAAAAAGAGGAGCCGGTGATTCGACTTGATCTTCCGAAGTCGAGCCAAGGAAAACTCGTAGATCCGAATGCCCCGATTGTGATTTTTGTGACAGAAGAAGAGAAGGTGTTTTTGGGGGATAATCCGATCGTTCCCGCTTCGAATTTGAGTGAAGCACTTCAGAAGCTTCGGAAGGAGCTTCCAAATTCTAAGTTTGCGCTCAAATCGAGTAAGAAAGCTCCCTTCGGAATCATTGTTCAAGTAATGGATGCGGCTAAAGAGGCAGGAATTGATCAGCTTCCCGCCTTTACGCAAGAGGCGAACGAAGTGACCTCCCCATAGTCATTCTCATTTTTGCTTTCAGCGAAGATTAAGTATTACTACCGTCCAAAATAAAATTTAATTTCACAGAGGAAATCGAGGAGGGGGATTGAAATCTTAAAGCAGTTCTCACGCGACGCCGCAACGTCAGAGGGGAGAGGATCGTGAGCTCTTTCCTATCGGCGTCTCCTTCGTCGACTACCGCCTCCCGAGAATCTCTCCCGTTTCTTTGAAAAAAGGATTTTCAAAAAACGATCGAGTTTCTCTTTAGGTGATCGGTTTCACCTCTCCTCGGAAAGAGCTCAGGATCCTCTCAGGGAGAAATTCTCGGATTTTTTTAATGGAGCGCCGATCCGTCAGCTGCCCATGAGCGTTAACTTAAGGAGAAGAGAAAATACAATATTCACCGCAGAGTAAACGGAGGTTATGATTGTTTTAAGTCGGAGAAAAAGGCGGTTATCTTTGCTTTCAAAAAATAGAGAATTGAATTTTCCTCTGTGGCCCTCCGTTTACTCTGCGGTGAAAAAACTGTCTTTTCGTGTGTTAGGTTGACGCGCATGGTCAGCTGACGAATTGCCTTTTTGGATTTTCGCTTTGCGTAGGGAGTGCGTGAGACAATGTATTTAAGGTTTTTTTGTTTTGGATATTAGTGATTAGGCATACGAGTATCAACTTGAAGGATTATTCGAATAAGGAAAACTAAAGGGAGGGAGCTATTTCAAGATTGAAATCCATAATGACGGTGGCTCCATTCCGTTCGTTTTGGATTTCGCTGCAAAGAAATTTAATCATGGTCAATCCACTATGTTCGTCATGAAGTTTGGCTTTAAGTGTTTCCATCGGTTCTGCAAGATCTAATCCATGTCCTGAGCCGGGGTCATCAATACGAACTCGAATTTTCTTCTCATCACGACAAGAGCACATTTGTAGATAAGATTTTAAAGTGGGCTCTTTTTTGGCTCCATGAATCATCGCATTGAGGTAGGCCTCTCGGGTTGCTAATAAAATATCGTATAATCGCTCTTCTGGCATTTTCGGAAACAAAAAGAGAAGGGTCTTTTTCCATTGCTCCTGCATGATATCAATGGTGAGATGATCGACTCCTTTGTTTTCCGAAAAAAGAATCGGATGCCACCCTTTTTCTTGAGGGGTCTCTGTCATCTCAAAGCGAACGACCATGAGATCATCGACTGCTTTTTCTTCAATTTCTTTTTCCCCATCCGAATTTTCTAAAAAGCGATATAAAGCGGCAAAAGAACTAATACCCATTCGATGGGCAGTATCATCAAGACCGTCGCTCCAAAAATAGATGGCGCCCCCTTCTTGACAAGGGTAGTCGACCTCCGTTGAATCAATTTCAGGAAACCATCCAAGGGGAGAAGCTCCATCGATCATGCTTCGAATTTTACCTTGTTCCGTGACATATAAGGGACTGGGAAATCCGTGGTTTGTGAGAATACATGATTTATTTCGTAGATCGATGATCGCGGAGCAGGTCGAAAGAGAGATTGCGGGTCCTTTTGTCTCTTTACCCCATTCATTGAGCAAAAATTGGTTCGTGAAAGAGCAAATTTCTTGAATAGAGGCCCCTTTTTCGATCATTCCCCGTGTGACCCCTTGAAAGAAGGCAGAAACAAAAGCAGCTTTAAGATCATGTCCTGAAACATCCGTGGCAATGACCAGAAATGCATTGTTGGGAAGAGGGTAGATATTAATGAAATCTCCCCCGACTTCATGCATCGGAAGGAAGCGAAAAGTAATCTGTTTGATCGCCGCCGTGTGATGGAGTCCTAGAATGGTATGATGAAATTTTTGAATTTCATTTACTTGGTCGCGACTTTGCTGAAGATTTCGTTTTGATCGTGTTTGTTCGATTGCCTTATGGACAGAGGCTCTCATGGTGGAGAGTACGAGCGGTTTTTCGAGAAAATCAAAGACCCCGATCCGGAGGGAGTCTGAGATCATTTGTTTATCCGCTTCGGCACTTAAAAGAATACAGGCGAGGGTTTTATCCGCTTTGGAGATCCATTGGGTCAGATCTAATCCGGTCATTTCAGGCATTCGGTAGTCACTGACGACGCAGAGAAATTGATCGAAACCTTTTTCACTCAGTATCTCTCGAGCCTCTTTCGCATGAGAAGCGGTGATGACTTGGTATCCTCCTTTTTGAAGCGCCCCTTGAAGAAGGCGCAATGAGATGAGATCGTCATCGACTGCCAAAATAAAACCGGATTCGGGACTATTCATATTTTGGTTTTCCTGAAGCATGAATACGCAGACGTATTTCTGTATTTTCTTTCTCCTTATCATGGAGCTCTAAGACCCATCCCTCGAACTTGACGATGGAACGGCACATTCCAAATGAAACAACATTCATCGTCCGATCTAATAAAAGAATTTCGTGAAGGGAGGCATACGTTGTAAAATCAAATTGATGACATTGTTTAACGAGTTCTTGGCTTTCAAAGTAAAAAATGAGCTCCTCTTGGATTTCGTGATAACGAAGGCTGATTAAGACGGGGGTATGAGAGCACGCATGGGAGATGTGATGGGTCAAAGAGTGAAGGACTTGACGAAGTCGTGCATCATCAAGAATCATATGGAATAAAGGAGGAAGCTGAGATTTCCAGATCACGGTTCGTTGCGTTTCTTTAAAAGTCTCATTGGTTAATCGAACAAAATTTTGCCATAGTCGCTCGATATCGACGGTGCGGAGATCGACACTTAAAATTCCATCGATGCCGATTTTCGGTCGTTGGGCCTCAGCGGTAATACGTTTAAGATGATTTCCACTTTTAAGAATGAACTCCATACTCTCTCGTTGCTCAGGAGAAATCGCACTCTCCATCATGAGCTGAGCAAATCCAAGGACTCCATTGAGAGAATTGAATACTTCATTATGATAAAGATTTAAAAAATCGATGATGCGCTGATTTGTGACGACAGCAAAAAGACGAGCCTCTTCTGATTCAGTGACTTTTTTGAGAATGAGCTCTCCTAAATCAAGATTTGTGGTGGAGAGTTTCTCGGCGGATTCTACTCGGCGAATCGCCGCCCCGAGAGAGTTCATGGCAAGGCTTAAAAAATGATATTCAAATTCACAATTTTGTTCGATTCGTTTTTCTGAATATCCGATAAATACCCCTTTAATATCATTTCCGGAGCGAATAGAGGATAAAATGATATTTTTTCCATGCTCCTCAAAGGTGACCACCCGACTGAGTTGAAGAGCAGAAGCAAAGGAGCCGTTTTCAGTGAGTTGATCGAGAAGGTGGAGAGTTTCGGGGCGCTTTTGCTCCTTTAAAACTTCTGATAAATCAAAAAGTCCTGTGTGGGGGTCGAACCACGTAAACCCAAAATTATCCCAAGAGAATAATCGATCAATAAAATGAACGACTCGTTCGATGAGAATCTCTTTTTTGACGGTTTGATGAAACTCCCCTTGTAGAAGTTGAAAATTATTGACGAGATCACGAATCAAGTCGATTCGCATCGCATAATGGAGAATATCCAGTGAGTTTTTTTCTTCGGTTGGGTTCACTTTTAAATCACTTTTTTATGAAAATTTGGCAGAGCTGTTCTGTTCGATCTAATGTATTTTCCATGACTTTATCTAAATGATTCAGATCCATTCCGATACGTTCCCAAGCAAGGGGGCTAAAGCTTGGGACAATCGTTTCACCTGAATTCCCTAGTTCTAATGCATGAACCAAAATGTCGGCGAGATGGATGATCGCGGTTTCAAAAGAGGCGGAGGTCGATTTTTCAGGAGTATGATGATGCTTCACCATCTCTCCTAACCCAATGGGAAGTCGCCATTGCTCAATGAGTCTGCCGCCGACAATGGCATGATTAAATCCGAGGATATCCTGCTCGATAAGATGAGTCAGTATTTTAGTTTCACGATGTTGAGTTAAAACAATCGACATCTCTTCGGGCATTTTAATGAGCATCGCCAGTCGTCCGATATCGTGGAGTAATCCTCCGACAAAATAACGCTCTGGATTGGGGTCTGATTTTTCCTGTGCTAAACTAGCGGCCGCGACGCCGCAAGAGATCGAGTGAATCCAGAAATCATTCATATCAAGGAGATCGCTAGAGATCCCTATAAATGAGTCCATGACGGCCGTCGCCATGACTAAATCACGAATCTGTTTTAATCCTAAAAGTTGGATCGCATTGGGGATCGTTTCGACGCGTCTTGAGAATCCATAAAAAGCGCTATTGGAAAGAGCTAATAGGCGAGAGACTAAACTCGGATCTTTTGTGAGAATATTTCCAATCGATTCGGAGGTCGAACGAGGATAATCAATCTCTTTTTCCAACTCATAAAAAATCGTTGAAAGCGCGGGAAAGGATTTTGAATCTTGAAAAAACTGATCGAGCGTCATGAGGGGGCTCCTGTTTGGGAAAGCTTGGTCGCTAATCGATTTAGACAAAAAGAGTAAATTTTACTTAAAACTGGATTTGAGAGGTCTGATCCAAAAAAATGCTTTTGAAGAAGTGCATCGGATTGGGTGAGAATCTCGGCAGAAAAACTTAAAGGGGTCGATTGAGTTGCTCCCTCTTCTCCCTCGACCTCAAACTCGAGAATGCCCCACATTTTAAAGGCTTTGATATGTTTGTCGGTAACCGGAATTCCCTTTTTGAGCAAAAGTTGTCCATTGGGGCTTGTGACATCCTTAGAAAATAGGATTCCCTCTTTGAGTTCATGGATGAGAATTTTCATCTGTATCTTTCCGTGTAATTTTTGAGTAAGGTAAGACCGGCTTTTTGACTTTTTTCTGGATGGAACTGGACCCCAAAGAGATTTGATTGGGCGATTGCTGAGGTAAAACGAACTCCGTATTCAGTTGTAAAAAGAGTCGATTCTTTTTCTTGTAGAACCGGATAAAAGCTGTGAACAAAATAAAAATAGTCCCCTTTACTTAATCCTTGATTGAGGGGGGACTCTTTTAAAATTTCGATCTGATTCCAGCCAATTTGAGGGATCTTTAAGTCAGTCCCTTGAAACTTAATGACCTTTCCCTTTAAAATCCCGAGTCCTTGGACAGAGGAGTCCTCTTCACTCGATTCAAAGAGCATTTGATAACCGACACAAATTCCTAATAGCGGACGTCCTGATTGGATCCATTCCTTGAGATCTTTCCACATTCCGCTGGCGTTTAAGGCGCGGACGCAATCGCCAAAGTTACCGACACCGGGGAGCACGAGGGCCTTGGCGCGAGAAAATTCGCTCGCTGATTTTGCAAAAAAAGGATTCCCTTCGACCTTTTGAAAGGCCTTTTCGACACTTCGGAGATTCCCTATTCCATAATCCACAATCCCGATCATAAGAAATGAGAATGAATCAATCTTTTCGAGAGGAAAGCCTATTTTTAAAAAATTTACACTACCGTCCAAAACAACTTTGGATTTGAGAGGGAAAATCGAAGAGGGGGATTGAAATTCGAAAGCAGTTCTCACGCAACGCCGCTACGCCGCAACGTCAGAGGGGGAGAGGATCGTGAGCTCTTTCCTATCGGCGCCTCCTTCGTCGGCTGCCGCCTCCCGAGAATCTCTCCCGTTTCTTTGAAAAAAAGGATTTTCAAAAAACGATCGAGTTTCTCTGGAGGGGATCGGTTTCACCTCTCCTCGGAAAGAGCTCACGATCCTCTCAGGGATAAATTCTCGGATTGTTTTGTATGAAATGGGGGGGAGTTCTGACCCTACTGATCAGATCGGGGGACAGAGGATAAACTGCGAAGGGAAGGGAAAGCGGAGACGAGGAGCGAGAGCCGCACGATCCCCGCTGCGGGCTCGAAGGCTTGAGCGACAAAGTCTTGCCGCTTTCAAAGACCTTCGCCCTCCGGGAAGAGCCCCCCTTGCCTTGGAGCTTTGTTGATCGTTCGTCGGTTATCACAACGGATAGCCTCCTCTCTCTCGCCTCGCTCCAAGGCAAGGGATTGCTCTTCAGTTTGTCCTCTGTCCCCCGATCTGATCAGTAAAAGCGTAAGCGATAGATCCCAGTTTTTAAAAAGGGATCGAAAGCTCGTTTTCGATCTCTTTTAAAAATAGGGAGGAGGCTCGAAAGAGCAGTGGTCAGAACGAGGGGGGGAAGGATTTAACGTTGCGTCGTCGCGCCGTTGCGTGAGACAATGACTTTAAGATTTTTTTGTTTTGGACGCTAGTGTTCCCAGCTTACTTCCAATCAATCGCGCGTTGACGGAGAAAATGATCGACGAGCACTAATCGAACCATCGCCTCAACCATCGGAACCGCGCGAGGAAGGACGCACGCATCATGGCGACCTCTCGCCTTGATCTCTGCCGACTCCCCACTCTTCGAGACCGTCTCTTGTCCTTGAGCAATGGTGGCTGTCGGCTTAAAAGCGATCCGCATCCATAAATTCTCTCCATTGGAAATTCCCCCTTGGACTCCGCCACTGTTATTCGTGCGTGTGCGAATTTTTCCCGTTGCATCCTTATAAAACGGATCGTTATGTTCTGATCCCCGAAGCTTTACACTTCCAAATCCAGAGCCGATTTCAAATCCCTTCGTCGCCGGAAGACTCATCATGCCCTTCGCCAAATCGGCCTCCAGACGATCAAACACCGGTTCTCCCCATCCGGCAGGAACACCACGAACAACACAGCCAATGATCCCTCCGACGGAATCGCCCTGACTACGAACGGTTTCAATGAGCTTAATGAGCTCCTCTGCCTCTGCGGCTTTTGGCCAACGGACAATATTGCTCTCCACCTCTGCAAATTGAACGGTATTCGGATCGACCTCCGACCGACGTTGATAGATCTGATCACAATAGGCCACAATCTCTAATGCCGGATAAAAATGGGCTAGGACCTGTTTCGCCACTGCCCCGGCAGCGACTCGTCCAATCGTCTCGCGAGCCGAGGAGCGGCCGCCTCCTTGGACACTCCGAATCCCATATTTCGCATCATACGTATAATCGGCATGAGAGGGACGATAAAGCGTTTGCATCTCTTGATAATCGGTAGAACGAGCGTCTTGATTACGAACCAGAATCTGGATCGGTGCCCCCGTGCTTAACCCCTCGTGCATTCCCGAAAGAATCTCTGCCTGATCGGCCTCTTTACGTTGAGTCACAATCTTACTTTGTCCGGGACGACGACGATCTAGATCAAATTGAATCGCCTCTAACGAAATCGGAATTCGGGGGGGACATCCATCGATAATAACGCCTATTCCCGCACCGTGCGATTCCCCAAAGGTTGTCACTCGAAAAAGATGTCCAAAAGTATTCGGCATAGCTTATTTTTGGATAGCCGAACCCCCTTAAAAGACAAGGGGAGAAAACGAACCGTGATCTTTCTCTAGGAAAAATTAAGAAATCTCACACCAAGACACCAAAACACAAAGTTCGATCTAAATCAAAGTGCATCCTAAAAACTTTACTTCCTGAGTCCGTAAATCTCAACATCAACTCCAGTGGAGTTCACCGCCAAAACGGGAAGCGATTCTTGAGGAGTAAATTGAAATCGAGAAATATCAGTAGAGGCAGATCGAAAGGAGGAATAAATATGGTTTTTGCCCTCTTTCTGAGAACTCATTTTTGCTTTATAATAGGGAAGTTTGAAGAAAGGATTTTCAAAAAACGATCGAGTTTCTCTGGAGGGGATCGGTTTCACCTCTCCCCGGAAAGAGCTCACGATCCTCTCCGTGAGAAATTCTCGGATTGTTTTTAATGGAGCGCCGATCCGGCAGCTGCCGGAGCGGCATGGATCAGGGGTGGATTTATCTCTTTCGCTTTAGGCTAATCGCTTCTAGCCAATAGCTGCTCTTTGCCACCCTTCGCCCATGCCGCCGGACCGTCGGCGCTCCATTTTTTATTTCTAATGCAAGAAATGTGTTAAATTTTGATCCTTATTTTGGAGAGAAATTCTTCCTCGTATTTATTTTTCCTGAATCCCTGCGTTCCTTAGCGCTTCAAGATATCGGTTACGATTGCGGCCGTTTACGGGATGGGGTGATTTAAGTTCCGTGGGGTAACTTCGAAGCAGTTCTGTGCAAGTCGGACTTGTCCTTGACTTTACTATGATTACGATTATTTAAGCTTCATGAACTCTCTCCGATCTCTTTCTATATGGATCGGATGCTTCGTGATGTTTTTCTTTTTCGGTCAGTATTTAACAGCTTCGATGGTGTTGTCTGGTGCTATTATTTGTCACGATCAGTGCGATAATCACGAAAGCTCAAATTCCTCGAGTCAGGACTCACAAGATCATTGTACGTTCGACTGTGGATGTAATTTTTTAACTTTTACTTTAGAATCAGTCCCCACGATCTTAGGGACTCTCTTTGAGAGAGAAATTATCTTTGCGGTTTTTACTTTAGCTCTCTTTGAAGAGCCGGTTTTTGGAGTCGATTATCCTCCCCAATTGATCCCAGGTTAATTTGGCGGCAAAATAGAGTGCTAGGGGTCGTTGCAAAAAGGCAAATGCACTCCTTTTTCTTCTGCTTCCGGATAGAAGTGAGTTTCCCCTTTTAATTTAATTCACACCTTTGTGACGATTTACCATGAACCAAAATGGTGGTGCTTATGAGAAAGAATAGATTCCTAAAAAAAGTGATGTGTGGCTTCCTAATAGGGATGGCTGCTGCATTTTTGAATGCGGTGTCGATCGAGGGGCTTTGCGATCAAGCGCGTCGAAATAATGCGGAGCTTCGATTTTACGAGGCGGAGGTCGCCGCCATGCAAGGGGAGAGAACCCAGACAGGACTTTGGAAAAATCCGGAGATTTCAGGTGAATATGGGGAGCGACGAATTAAAGATAGTGCTGGAGAGTTACAAAACGAGGGAACGACTCGGCGTATTTCGGTGACTCAAACTTTTGAGTTTCCTGGCAAGGCCTCTCTTCGTAAGGCGATTGCGAATCAAAACATGACGTTAGCGCAACTGGGGTTAAAGCAATTCGAGCAATCCTTAGAGGGTCAAGTGCGGAGTTTAGCCGTGCAATATCAGAGAGCCTCGCAGAACGCAGAGGCGGCGGGGGAGATTAGCGAACGCAGTCATGGGCTCGTTAAACTGCTTCAGGAACGTTCTCTGCCGGGAACACAGCAATTATTGGAGCTTCGGATTATCGAAGGAACCTTGATCGGATTACAGGAATCGACCAAAGAATTTGTTCAACTCCGTGAGGAGAGTCGAATTGCCCTCAATGCTCTCTTGGGAGTTCCTTCGAGTTTAGCGTTGAAGATCGAATCGATATCGGAGCTCCCCTCGATTAAAATAGAGGAGGAAAGTGCGCTGATTCTCTTAGGACTGTCTCATAATCTTCAACTTAAGATGAGAACGGTGGAGCTAGAGAAAGCGATTCAATCCGTGACGGCGGAGAGGTTAGAAGTGGCACCGGATTTTTCAGTGGGACCCTTTTTAAGTCAGGATAAAGCGGGGGATCGGGAGGAAAACTACGGAGGAACCGTTTCGTTGACGATTCCTCTTTGGAATTGGAATCAAGGAAATATCGCAAAGGCGAAAGCGCATCGGGCTCAAGCGGATGCAATGCTTTTAGAGGCGCGACGTAAAGTGGAGGGAGAAATAGCGCGTTGTTATCGGGCTTACGAATTGAACCGAAAATTAATCGAACAAATTCCGGAAAATAGAATGAATCAATTACGAGAGGCGGCCGATCTTGCCGATCGCCAATATCGAACCGGATCTGTTGGAGTCCAACTGTTTTTGGAAATGCAACGTGGATACCTCAGCTCCCTTCAAACGAGGAATGCGGCACTTCTAAATCTGTGGAGAAATTGGCTCGATCTAAATTTACTCACCGGGGGAGGGATGAGGATCTCGCAGAGCCCCGCTTTATCAAAAGGAAGTCAATAAGATGAAACGACTTTTACAAGGGATAGGAGTTGGAATTTTTTCGATCCTCTTTTTATTTTTGAGTGCTTGTCATCAGCGGTCGGAAGAGAAAGAGAAGCATGCCTCTCATGAAGAGGAGAAAAAGCCTGAACAGGCTGACGGACATGACCACGGTTCTGAAGCGGTTGGCGCCTCGTATGAGGAGGGCAAAGGAATTACGCTGTTAGATGAGACTAAAAAATCGCTCGGATTAGAGATCATTGAAGTGATGGAGAATCCACTTCAACCGATGATTCATTTGAACGGGCAAATCTATCGTATCGCCTCAGAGAGTTCTAAGATTTATGGACAAGAAAAGCAGGGGAATGCCTACGCAACAGCCCTTATTTCTGAGGAGCAGGCACGTGAACTAAAAGGGGGACAGAAGATCTCTGTTTTATTAAAAAATGAGAAAATTCAAAGAGTCGAGGGGGGGGTATTGAAAATCGATCTGACTCAAGTGGCCTCGCTCGGCAAAGCGGAAGCTCTTTTGGAGCTACCAGATCCGGATCAACGATGGAGCCTGGGATCCTTTATTGAGATAGAAGTTCCTTTAGGAACGGGGCCGCGTCCTCTTTTGAGTATTCCGCATTCTGCGGTTTTAGAGACCTCGACCGGAAAGTATGTGTTTGTTCAAAATGGAGATTTTTTATTACGAACTGAAATTAGAACCGGTCTTCAGAGTGAGGCGTTGATTGAAATTGTTGAAGGGCTTTATGAAGGGGATGCGATTGTGGTTAAACCGGTAGAGGCGCTTTATATGATTGAGCTTCGATCAACGAAGGGTGGCGGACATTGCCATTAGGATCTATTTATGATTGATAAAATTTTAGAGTTTTCACTCCGACAACGTATTTTCATTGTTTTACTATCCCTTGCCCTTCTTTTTGTCGGGCTTTGGTCCGCCTCGCATCTTCCCATTGATGCAGTACCGGATATCACGAATATTCAGGTTCAGGTCAATACGGAGGTCAAAGGGTTTGCTCCGGAGGAGATTGAAAAATTAGTGACCTATCCCCTTGAGATGGAGATGGCAGGGGTACAAAACCTGTTGGAGCTTCGCTCTCTTTCTAAGTTCGGACTTTCTCAAATTACGATGGTCTTTGAAGAGGGGACCGATCTGTACCGAGCGCGTCAGCTCGTGAGCGAACGTTTACAAAATGCAATCGAGGATCTGCCTCGTGGGATCAGTCCAAAATTGGCTCCTATTTCGACCGGTTTGGGAGAAATTTATTATTATGTCGTTGAATTTAAAAAAGGATATGAGGGTGAAAATAAGCCAAAGGATCGTCAACAACAGTTGATGGAGCTTAAATTAATCCACGATTTTGTGATCAAGCCACAACTTCGATCGATTCCAGGAATTGCGGAGGTGAATGCCTCAGGAGGATATGAGAAACAGATCGTGGTGGCTCCGACCCCGGAGAAACTTTTTGGAATTGGAATGACTTTTTCCGAATTGGCCTCGTTAATTGCTGAAAATGTAGAAAATGCAGGGGGGGGAGCGGTACAGATCGGGGGAGAGCAATTGAGTATTCGGACGAATGGTCGAGTCGTTTCAGCAGAGGAAATCGCTAATCTGCCCGTCAAGTTTAGTGCTCGTTCTACAGTTGTGAAGGTCCGAGATATTGCTGAAGTCGGAATTGCCTCCGGAATCCGAACAGGGGCCTCGACCTATAATGGGGAGGAGTGTGTCTTAGGGGCGACATTGATGCTTGCTGGAGAAAATTCTCGTCTCGTCGCAAAACGAGTCGACGAGAAAATTTTGGAGCTGAAATCCTCCCTTCCTGAGGGGGTTGAGATCATCACAGTTTATAATCGAATGAATCTCGTCGATAAAACAATTCGAACCGTTGAAAGAAATCTTTTTGAAGGGGCGATTTTTGTCGTGGTGGTTCTCTTGCTGCTGCTCGGAAATGGGCGAGCCGCCTTGATTGTTTCAACCGCGATTCCGCTTTCCTTTCTTTTTGCGATTACAGGGATGGCACAGTCACGGATCTCCGGAAATTTGATGAGTCTGGGGGCGGTTGATTTTGGACTGATTATTGATGGGGCGGTTGTGATGGTTGAAAATATTGTTCGTCATTTAAGTCACAAACAACATCAGTTGGGGCGTTTGTTAACCGCCAAAGAAAGAGCACATGAGGTCCTGATTTCAGCCAAGGAGGTTGCACGTCCCATGTTTTTTGGAGTCCTCATTGTGACCGTTGTTTATATTCCGATTTTAGCACTTACCGGCATTGAGGGGAAAATGTTTAAACCGATGGCGATGACGGTGATGTTTGCTTTAGTTGGGGCGCTTCTGTTGGCAGTGACTTTAATGCCCGTTCTCTGTTCTTATTTTCTTTCCGGAAAAATCGAAGAGAAAGAGAGTCGATTGGTTACCTTTTTTAAAAATCGGTATACCCCCCTTCTTCATTATGCTCTCCATCATCGATGGCTATTTGTGGGGGGTGCCTTGGGATTATTTTTGTTTTCATTGTTGATATTGAGTCGACTCGGAAAGGAATTTATTCCTCAGTTAGATGAGGGCTCTTTTGCGACGCATATGATTCGGACGACGAGTATTGGACTTGATAAATCTATTGAGATGCAAAAACGTTCCGACCGAGCATTATTGGAGCATTTTCCGGAAGTGAGCTATACCTTTAGCCGTATTGGAACCGCAGAAGTGGAGACCGACCCGATGGGAGTGAATGTCGCTGATTCTTATATTTTTTATAAACCAAAAAATGAATGGAGAGAGGGAGTTCGAACAAAGGAGGCGCTCGCCAATCAGATGAGTCAGGAATTAGGGATTCAGGTCCCTGGACAGGCCTATTTATTTTCTCAACCGATTGAAATGCGTTTTAATGAAATTTTAGAGGGAACTCGTGCCGACATCGCGGTCAAAGTCTTTGGGGAGGATTACCGTGAAATTGAACGAATTGCTACAGAGGTACGTGAAATCCTTGAAAAAGTTTCTGGCGCCGCTGAGGTTGAATTTGATGCTTTGGGAAAGGCCCCACTTTTGGAAATCACTCCAAAGCGAGAGGCGATGGTCCGCTATAATCTTCATGCCTCCGAAATCAATGAGGCGGTGTCGACGGCCTTAGCAGGAGAGGAGACAGGAGTGATCGTTGATGGAAATCGCCGCTATCCGATTATCGTTCGTTTACCAGAAGATCTTCGATCTCATATTGAGACGATGAAACAATTGCCGATTCGGACTTCTGACAAAGGACTTTTAACGCTGGGTCAAGTGGCTGATTTTACCGTTGGAGAAAAAGTAAACACCATCACCCGTGAGTTAGGCCAACGGCGTGCGGCGATTATGGTTAATTTACGAGGACGTGATGTGGGGAGTTGGGTGGAGGAGGCTCGCGAAAAAACGGATGCACTTAAGCTCCCTGCCGGCTATCGAATCGAATATGGGGGTCAGTTCAAGAACTATATAGAAGCGACGAAACGGCTGATGATTGTCGTGCCGATGGCGTTGGCGCTGATCTTTATTCTTCTGTTTTTTAGTTTCGGATCGTTACGGCAAGCCTCACTCGTTTTCCTTTGCATTCCTCTGGCGGTCACGGGAGGGGTGTTCGCGATCGGATTACGGGGGATGCCTTTTACCATTTCGGCCGCGATTGGTTTTATTGCACTTTCGGGAATCGCCGTTCTCAATGGGGTCATGCTGATCTCCTTTATGAATCAATTGCGAGAAGAGGGGAAAACGATTCGTGAGGCTGTGTTGGAGGGAACCTTAACGCGTTTACGACCTAAAATTATGACGGCATTCGTGGCGGCCCTCGGATTTTTGCCGATGGCGCTCGCTTCGGGAGCGGGGGCGGAGGTGCAACAGCCGTTGGCGACCGTCGTCATTGGGGGGATTATCACCTCGACCTTTTTAACTCTAGTCATTCTCCCCATTCTTTATGATTGGATGGAGACTAGGATTGATCAAAATAAAAAACGGGAAGTATCTTAACTCAAAAGAAAGTAAAACGATGAAAAAAATAATGAATCTTATGATGGTAGTGGTGCTTTTAAATGTCGTGGCTTTTGCTGAAAAGGAACATCACCACGATCACAAAATAATTCCAGGACCTCTCGGAGGAAAAGTATTAGAGAGTGAGCCTCTGCACGCGGAATTTTTCGTACAAGCGGATAAAAAAGTGAAGATCGTTTTTTACGACGAGGCACTCAAAGCCGTTCTCCCGACAACTCAAGAGGTCAAAGTGATCGCAGAAACGAAATCCGGAAAAACGGTTTTAGAGTTTGAGAAATCAGGAGAAGGTTTCATTTCTAAAACAATCTTACCTGAGGGGAATGGATATCGAGTGGTTATTCAAATTAAGAATGATCGCGCATCCAAACCGCAAAACTTTCGTCTGGATTACCGCGCAGAGATTTGTGGGGGATGTAAAAAGGCGGAATACGCCTGTACTTGTGATCATCACTAGAAGGAGAGGGGAGACTAAATTCGAGGATGGCTCTTATGTGAAATAGTAGCCCTTTACAAATCCACTACCGTCCAAAATAAAATTTAATTTCAGAGGAGAAGTGGAAGAGGGGGATTGAAATCCTAAAGCAGTTCTCACGCACTCCCATCGCAAAGCGAAAATCCAAAAGGGAAAGAAGTTGGAGAGCCGAGGGCAGGCAACCAGGAACGGGGGTGAGCAGGGGTTCCGTTAACGCCGCTTCCTCCTACGTCCAAGCACTTCCACCTTCGCAAAGGCTACGGCGGACAAGACGGCGAGACAAGCCGCCGCAACGTCAGAAAGGGAGAGGATCATGAGCTCATTCCTTTCGGCACCTTCTTCGTCGGCTGCCGCCTCCAGAGAATCTCTCCCGTTTCTTTGAAAAAGGAATTTCAAAAAACGATCGAGTTTCTCTGGAGGGGATCGGTTTCACCTCTCCTCGGAAAGAGCTCACGATCCTCTCAGTGAGAAATTCTCGGATTTTTTTGTATCATGTGGGGAAGTTCTGACCCCAAGAGCGTAAGCGATAGTTCCCTATTTTTAAAAAGGGATCGAAAGCTCGTTTTCGAGAACTTTTTAAAAATAGGGAGGAGGCTCGGAGGAGCCG
>CAMCYL010000015.1 GCA_945883905.1 Akkermansia muciniphila
GATAAAAACATGTACTACACATATAAATCAAAATTACATATATATGTAAAGAAAAATAAATACATTTTACTTACTACATTTTTAATGCCAAAAATACGATTCTCATAGGTAATATCCAAAAAATACAGGAATTTTTTCAGGAAGTTAGGTTAACCCTTGAATGATAATTTCGACGCGACGGTTTTTAGCCTGCTCGGTAATGGAACCTTTAGGGTTCACAATGGGACGATTTTTTCCGTAGCCTTTGGATTGGAGTTGGTATTGGGGTTCTAAATTTTTGCGGAGCCACTCCTCAACACTCATAGCACGAGCCTCTGAAAGTTTTTGATTATAATCGATTGCTCCAAAAGTATCGGTATGTCCTTCGACGGTAATTTGTGCGACCGGAAATTTACGAATCAAGGGGAGAGCCTGCTCTAAAAGCATTGAGGCATTTGGCTTTAAGGTTGAGAGATCAAAATCAAATAGAATCTCGCTTTGAAATCGAAGGAGGACCGGTTGCGGTAGTTTCATTCGAGCGGTGAGATCAAGGTTATTAAACTTGGCGCTGAGAGATTCAAAACTGGGAGCTTGTGAGGTGGGAAGATCGATCGGTTGAGGGGGAGTGGCGTTTGAGGCAGCTCCTGAGATCCCTCCAATGGCAGGAGTCGTTCCAAGGCCTTGGGCCTCACTGGTTAGGTTCTGAGTCGAAAGGAGGGGGGCTCCGATACTGGGGGGGCCGACTTGGAATTTTTCTATTTCAGCTTTGATCTCGGCGTTATCGCTTGGTTTAAAGGGGGTACTGAGGGCGGCCGCACTCGGCGAAAATTGAACGCTTTGGGCTAGATCTACTTGAGGGAGGGAGGGGAGTGAAATCGCCGGTGCCTGTTTTTCAATTGTTCTTTCAAGGGTCTCTTTGAATAATGGAAGTTGCGGAGGGGGTTCTAATGTTTGAGGGGCTTGAACAGAGAGGGCAGGCGATGAGGCGATTTGTTGTAAACTTTTATTGGGGAGTTCAATTCGTTTAAGTTCAATCGGAATTTTATGGCTCGGGATTGCCATTTGTTGAAAGGAGGTACTCCAAAACCAAAAGGCCAAAAAAAGATGGAAAAAAAAGGAGAGGATCAGAGAGAGGGTGATCCATAGAAAAGATTGCTGGTCTGGAGTCGATTGGAGAGAACGGTTCATTGAGGTCTCCATTGTTGCCACTGTTGAAGTTTTAGCAGGGCTTTTCCTGAATCGATCGATTCCTCAACGATTTGTTGTGCCTCTGAAAAGAGAGCGGCTCCCTGTGCCGTGAGAAGGGCAACGATGGCATTAATTACAATGAGATCTCTTGCACGTCCTCGATTTCTTCCATTGAGCACATCGTAAATCATTGTCGCACTTTCCGCTGCGGTTGTAACCAGAAGAGATTCGAGTGGTTCTGTCGAATGATTAAAGGGGAGATGGAGTGGGGAAAGGATCTCTCTTAACTCAGTCGGGGAGGTGGCAAATTTCTGAATCCCCCAAGGACTTACCTCTCCGATGAGCCGTTCTTCGGAGTCTCGTCCTAAGACGATTGTATAGTCGGTTTTTCGAGAATTGAAAACGGATTGAAAAAGCGGGAGATGAAGTGGTTCAAAGAGTCCCAAAAGCTGCGCCTTGGGGCGAGCTGGATTGAGGAGAGGTCCTAAAAGATTGAAGACCGTCCTCTTTCCCTCCTCCCCCAGTTCTTTCCGAAGGGGGGCAATGAGCTTAAAATGAGGATGAAAGGCTGGGGCTAAAAGAAAAACAGCTCCATTTGCCTGAAGTGATTCATAGGCCTGTTGGGGGGTGAGTTGAATTGAAATTCCTAAATTTTCAATGACATCGGCACTTCCTGATTTCTTGGTGACGCCTCGGTTTCCGTGTTTAACGACAGGAATTCCTAACGAGGCGAGAATCGGAACAATCGCTGTGGAGACATTAAAGAGATTTAAATTACCCCCTCCTGTCCCACAACAGTCAAAAAGAGGGCGGTCTTGATAGTGTTGAGTAATCGGGAAGGGATTAGACTTTTGAAGCAGAATCTCAGCAAAGAGATCAATCTCGTGAGCGGTCTCTCCTTTTTGCGTAAAGGATTCTAAAAAATTCTTTTTATCAAGATGAGGAAGTGAGGGATCAAAAAGGGCGTGGACAATTAAGGGAATGAGGGAGTCGGGTAAGGACTTATGATTCTGGCAAAGATCAGCCCCTTCTCTCAAGCAGGATTGCATATCAAAGATTAGTCCGGTTTTTCGTACTGAGCAAATCGTGATTTTTCAATCGATTTCATATAAGCCTCATGACCAGAAATCATATTGCGATCTAGAAACTCTTGAATCGCATCATCCATCAGCTGCATTCCTTCAGCCTTTCCGGTTTTAAGGACATCTTGAAGTTTCGTTGTCCCTCCTTCACGGATGATCGCTGCAATTGCTGGGTTTGAGATGAGGATTTCGTTTACCGCCACTCGTCCGGGTTGATCGGAGCGTTTGAGGAGAAGTTGAGCGACGACCCCTCGAAGAGAGTTGGCAAGCATCGTTCGAATTTGAGATTGTTGATCGCTCGGAAAGGCATCAATAATCCGGTCAACCGTCTTTCGTGCATTATTTGTATGGAGAGTTCCAAAGACAAGAAGTCCGGTTTCTGCCGCAGTGAGGGCGAGTGAGATCGTCTCTAAATCCCGCATTTCGCCGACAAGGACGACATCGGCATCTTCACGAAGAGCGGCCTTGAGACCATGGGAAAAGGTCGGGGTTTCATGAGGAACTTCTCGTTGAGTGATAATACTTTTTTTGTTCGGATGAACAAATTCAATCGGTTCTTCAATCGTGATGATATGCTTCTGATAGGTCGAATTGATGTAATCGACGATTGCAGCAAGCGTTGTTGATTTTCCAGACCCTGTAGGACCGGTTACCAAAACAAGACCGGATTTAATATCGCCAAAGCTTTGGATCACGGAAGGAACACCCAATTCCGTTAATGTTTTAATTTTGGTGGGGATGATCCGGAAAACGGCTCCGAGTCCATGAATCTGTTTATAAAAATTACAACGAAAGCGCGATTCTTCGTTCATTTCATAGGCAAAATCAAGATCTCCGCTTTCGAGAAAGGCCTTCCAACTTTTTGGAGGAGGCAGGGGTTGGAGCAGTTCAATCATTTCTTGATTGCTTAACAGCTCAGTTCGCAGAGGACGAACCTCTCCATGCTTTCGGATTTTAGGGGGTTGAGATTCCATGAGATGGAGATCAGATCCTCCTTCATGAATGAGTTGCTCGAAAAATGTGTCGATTTTATTCATGAAAAATTAAAGCATAAATGTTTTTTGATTTTCGCAACGAACCATTGCTTCATTAATCGTGATCTTACCTTGGTCGAGGAGATCCTTTAAAGAGTCATCCATGAGCCTCATTCCTTGTTTTCGTCCTGTCTGCATAATTCCAGGAAGCATGAAGGTTTTTGAATCGCGAATCACATTAGCGACCGCAGGATTATTAAACATCACCTCAAGAGCCAGTTCTCGTCCGTTGCCGTCGGTTCGAGGAACGAGCTGTTGACAGACAATTCCTCGGATCGATTCACTGACCATGGTTCGAATTTGAGCCTGTTGTTCAATCGGAAAGACATCTAATAAACGATCTAAAGTACGAGCCGCAGTGCTGGTGTGAAGTGTTCCTAAGACTAAGTGACCTGTTTCAGAGGCGGTGATCGCTAAGGAGATCGTTTCAAGATCACGCATCTCTCCCACCATAATCACATCCGGATCTTCCCGTAAAGCGGCACGAAGAGAGGAGGCGAAGGAACGGGTGTGAGTTCCCACCTCGCGTTGCGAGATTTGACATTTTTTTGCTTCAAAAACGTATTCGATTGGATCTTCTAACGTAATAATATGATCCGAACGCTCGCGATTAATCTCTTCGACCATTGCGGCAAGGGTCGTCGATTTTCCGCTTCCGACCGATCCGGTGACCAAAACCAAACCGTTATGATATTGAGTTAAAATTTTGAGTTCTTCGGGGAGTCCCAATTCATCCATCGTTTTTATTTTAGGATTAATAATTCGAAAAACAATTTCCCATCCCCGTCGCTGTCGGACAACACTCGTACGGAATCGAGTCATTCCGGGGACACGATAAGAAAACTCAACAGATCCATTTTCATGGACTGACTTTAATTGTTCTTCATCTAAAAACCCATGGGCTAAAGCCTCGGTATCGGAGGGGGAGAGAACGGGAAATTCCTCAATAAATTGTAATCCTCCGGAGTGTCTCATCGAGGGTCTTGAAAAGGGACTTAAATGAATGTCTGAGGCCCCTTTTTGAATTCCATATTCAAGGTATTGATTGACATGTAACGAAGGGCTGGTGTGGGGGGAGGAGGAAGTCGAAGTGGAACTGTTTTTTTGAGATTCTTTTTGAGATTGAATAGAGTCGAGGATGATTTTTCGGAACTGTTCACATTGGAGCGAGGACAAAATCTGTTGTTCTTCGAGATAATCGATTGCGGACGCTCCAGGGAGAGAATCGAGTGCGTAACGAGTTGATTTTTCTTGATCTTCGGTGATCCAACCTAATTGACGACTGGAGTTTAAAACGTAGTCGTTATATTCAGCAAACATACAAGCAAATAGCTACCTTATATTTTCGATTTGGCAAGCGAGAGAGCAAAAACTAGATTTAAGAGGCAGGGAGATTTCCGAATCCGAAAGGAAGTTTTTTCTTCACTCGTTGGAGTTTTGGCGGCGGAGTCTTTAAGTTTTGATAGGTTTGGAACATGGAGAGAAGATTATTGACCGTCCAGTAGAGGGAGAGTGCGGCGGCAAAGTTGTAGAGCATATAAAGGAAGAGGACGGGCATCCATTGGAGCATCTTCATTTGAGGGTTATCCGTCGTTTGAGGTGTCATCTTCATGAGGAGAACGGAGGTTGCCGTCATGATTAATGGAAGTGGATTCACATCGATATGAAGTCCCATGCCCAGGTTGGTAATCGTGTAAATGGTATCTGGCTGAGCGAGATCTTTAATCCAGAAAAAGGATTCATTACGAACTTCCACAGCACTTTGGAGCAATGTATAAAGTCCTAAGAAAATTGGAAATTGTACGAGCATCGGAAGACATCCACCAACAGGATTAACCCCATAGTCGCGATAGAGCTTCATGATCTCCTCATTCATTTTTTGAGGATTTTTCTCATGCTTCTTCTTGAGTTCTTCCATTTTTGGAGCCAAGGCCTGCATTTTCTTCATCGATTTATTAGCAGTACTTTGTAGTGGCCAAAAAATGAGTTTTAATAAAATGGTTAAAAGAACGATGACCCATCCATAGTTGAGAACAAGGGGGTTACCGAAATAGGTGAGCGGACGATGAATATGATGCATAATCCAGAGTAATGGTTTAATCACCCAACCCCAGATACTGAAATCCATAATATGATCTTGAAAGTCTGAGAGATTTTTAAGAATCGCATACTCTTTGGGCCCTGTATAAATTTCGTAGGTGCCTTTTGTCTCGCTTTGAGCGGGAATTGTTAACCCTTGGAAAGAGACCGTTGAATAAATACCGGAAGCTGCGATGCTTTTTTCATCTGTTTTTGGAAGGGGAAGTGGGTGACAAATTAATTCAAGACTTTTGAATTCGGAAGGGATTTTAATAATCGATCCAAAAAACTGATTCGATGTCGCGGCCCAGTTGAGGTTGGGGGTCGGCTGTACGATTTGAGACTTTGCTTGGCTGAAGAAGCCGCCAGACATTTCCGCGAGGGCATGTGATTTATAGGAATCACTTTCTTTTGCTATCCATCCCGATTTTAAATAAGTCGGTTGATCATGAGTGTGAACGGGTTCACCGGATCCTATCGAAAGAATGAAGTTCGGGAGAACGATGGGTTGAGCGCTGGGGTTGCGGAAGGTTTCTTGAAGTTCAATTTGATACTGATTTTTGAGGGTGTAGAGACGAACGATGGAGAGTCCATTGGGAAGTAATGCTTTTGCGATGATTTGCTCTCCTTGTCTTTCAAGAGCATAAACTTCACTCCCTTCAGTCCAACCTTGACGGGCTAAAAACGGAAGGAGGGAGTGTTCATGAAGGATTAAATTTTCTGATTTTGTTTTCCCTAGATGTTTGAGGAGTTCAACTTGTTTTACTCCGCCACCGTTGGACGTGAAGGTGATCTTTACAAAATCATTTTGAAGAGTGACGGTTTGTTCCGGGGCGAGTGGAGAAATCGCTTTAAGATTCGACGTAACTCCTGGCGTCATGGAGTGAACCGTTCCCGGATCTTGCGAGGTCGTTGAGGAATTTGTTGCGCTATTCGTAGATAAAGGAGTGGGCAGTGGTCTTTTGGGGTAAACCGTGGAGGTGTACCACATCCATGCGGCAAATAAAATTGCACAAACAGTAACGCCAATCCAGCTAGTACGATCCATAAGAGTTCTTTATTGAGAGGTTGAGGTTTTTTGATTCACTGCTTTGTGAGCGAGTGTTTCCATTGCCGAATGAATCTTCTCGAACGAGGATTGGGCGCAAGAAGGCTTTGCCAACCAAATCCAGAGTTGGGAGGGGTGCAATGATTGAAGGTCTTTTCGATAGACCTCTTTCATCTGTCTTCTGACTCGATTCCGATCGTGGGCTTTTCCGATTTTTTTAGGGGTAAAAAAAGCGACTTTGCTAACTTCAGAGAAAGAGAGTGGTTTTGTTAGCTCAATCAGGGAGAGTAACCGATGGTGGTGACGCCTCCCTTGATTAAACATGTGCTTCACCCACCCTCTGTGGGAAAGAATGAGAGCTCGTGGGAGGCTCTCGTCTGACTTATCCGAGGGTATGTTTGGCGAATTTGACATCCGCACCCTTAGGTACGAGGCGTTTACGACCCTTTGCGCGTCGGCGTTTTAAAATAGCGCGACCATTTTTGGTTCTTGTTTTAGCTAAAAAGCCATACTGACGCACGCGGCGTTTCTTCGAAGGTTGATACGTTCTTTTCATAAAATTTCTTTGGTCAAGTGCGGTACGCTAGCAGTCTCAGTGAGCGAGACAAGCGAAATTCTGCAGTTTTATTTCTTGGCAGCGGCCTTTTCTTCGAGCAAGCGAATCTCTTTAGCAGCTCGTTTTAAGCGGTTTTTACGGTTAGTTCGTCCTTTATAAGCACCCATATATTTTCCTTTTGATAGTTAAGAGGGGTCACTCTCTCCAATTTTTTTGATCTGGCGAGGTTTTTTTGTTTTTTTTTGATTAAAAATTGGAGGAAATACAAAAAATGAGGTGATAATCCCCCTTGCGATTTAACTGTTTTTCCCTAAAGAAATGGCATGCACCGATTCTTTTGGGTAATACTTTTTTCATGGATGGCCGTTAGTTGTTCGGAAGGGAAGAAGGAGGTTCTAGGGGAGGGATTCATTGCTCTTCTGACCGACTTTGGTATACAGGATTGTTATGTAGGAGAGATAAAAGGGGTGATCCTCAGCTCATTTCCTGAGGCTAAATTAGTGGATTTAAGTCATCAGATCGAACCGTATGATGTGAGAAGGGGGGCGGTTGTACTCAGCGGAGTTTCGAGTTGTTTTCCTGCAAAAACGATATTTTTAGCGGCGATCGACTCCGGATTTGGAGTCAGTCGCGATCCCATACTTTTGTTGAGTAAAGAGGGTAAATATTACGTCGGACCTAATAACGGATTGTTTACTTTAATTGCGGAGCGGGAGGGGATTGATCGGGTTTGGAGTCTAGATAAAATGAAGTTTTATCGCAATGGATTGCCTGCTTCAACATTTCAGGGAAGAGATATTTATGCCCCCATTGCTGCGGCCTTAGCCAAGGGAGAATCCCCCTCCTTGATGGGAACTCCGTTAAAAAAGATCGATATTCTTTCAATCACTCCCCAAAAAATTGTCGGGAATACTATTTCAGGAGAGGTTCTTTATGTCGATCGTTACGGAAGCGTGATTACGAATATCACTCCTGCGTTTGCATCGAATCTTAAAATGGGGGCGCTTGTGAAGGTTCTTTTAGCAGGAAGCAGTTTCTCTGCTCCTTATGTAGAGACCTATAGCAAGGTGGCAACGGGTCGTGCCTTAATTTTAAGAAATAGCCAAGGTTTTATTGAAATCTCTCTTAATCAAGGCTCACTCTCTAAAATTTATAATATTAAAGCTGGAACTCAAATTTCACTCCAGCCATAATTCTTCTGTTGGTTTGCTATTTGTTTAAAAAGGATCATGATGTTTAGAAATCTATGAGTTCAACTCTTTCTATGAATTTTCAGGGCGTTGAGACAGCAATGAAGCCTTCCGTGAGTAAATGGGAGGGACCTCATTTTCGAATGGATAGTTGTTTAGATGTTCATTTGACCGAGGTTCAAAGTTTTAAATCTCTTTTTATTAATTCACCGGAGCCTCAGGCCTGTTGGCTTGTGACTCTCTCAGGGCACGGCTATTATAAAAAAGATCAACATCGTCACTTGCTCCATCCGGGACGAGTCGTTATTTTAAGAAAACCGGATCAGGGAGCTTTGCTTGCCGATCCGAAGGGGCTTCCGTGGGATTTTATTTTTCTCAATGTGAGTGGGGATCCCTCCTTAGCTTTAGTTGATTACGTCATTCATAAATATGGTAGCTTTCAAACACTTTCCCTCCAAGGGAATGCGATTCAGAGAGCGATTTCAATTGTTCAGTCCGTCCGTCAGAATGCGATCAAAACAGCTCATGATTGGTCGGCGTTGACCTTTGAATGGTTGAATGAGTGGTGGACAGAGGTGGAGCGAAATTCGCCGCTTCTCTCTTCTGCGCTTCAATCGCCAGAGAGAGAGGGAGCGGTCGCCCCCTCTTATAGCCCTGGGAGTATTAAAAATTTGGCTCAACAAATGGGTTATTCGAGAGCTTATTTAACACGCCGCTTAAAGGAGCAGTGGGGAGAGACTCCCGGGAAGGTGCTTCGCCGCTCTCGATTAGAGGAGGGGTCACGCTTACTTCGGACGACGAACTTAAAGGTGGCGGATATCGCTTTGAAGGTCGGATTTAGTTGTTCAACTTCATTTGTTCGATCTTTCAACCGCATTTACGGGGTCTCTCCGTTAGTGTATCGACATTCCAATCGATAATTTAGGGATTTCATTGCATTGCATTGAATTTAAAGATGAAAACAAAACAGATTCAGCGCGATGATTTTAAACAAGCCGTGGGAAGGATCACAAACCCTCAAAGAGAGGAGTTTTCACTCTTGATTTATGATCGTTTATTTACGATTTCAGGATTTACCTCATCACGCTATTATTTTCTTTATTGTTCCATGGGATCGGAGCCGGAGACAAAGGGAATCTTTAATCGTCTGATTGAGGATCGAAAAGAGGTGGCTTTTCCTATTTGGCATCAAAAAGAGCAACGATTAAGTTGGCATCTCGTCCATACATGGGATCAACTTCAACGACGCAGCAATCGAATTATGGAGCCGGTATATTCACCTCAAACGGAGATTTTATTTCATCAAGCCGATTGGATTTTAGTGCCCGGCATTGCTTTTGACCGTCGGGGATATCGTTTGGGGCGAGGGGCAGGAATGTACGATCGAACCTTGGCATCACTCAGAAATGAAACAGGGCGAGTTGGCCTTTTTTTTTCAATTCAAGAGGCGAATCATGTCGTGACAGAGGCGCATGATCAACGGATGAACTTCATTGTAACAGAGAAAGAACGAATTATAATTAAATAGGTTTCGGAGAGGCGGAGGTAAATTTTAAACCAGATTCTGAATTAGGAATTAAAAAATCGGTTTAATTCTGACTTTTTGGTTCCTGAACAATCACTCCGTACCAACCGAGACCCCGATAAGTTTCATATCCTGGCGTACGTGAGAATCCGACGATATTTCCCTTTTCGTCGATATAATTTCCCTGTGATCCTAATTCCAGTTTGAGGGGGATTTTATCTGTAAGAACTCCTTTTTTATTGCTTGATGCAATAATTTTAAATTTTGAGTCTAACAGAAGAGCGGTTGAGTGCTCTTTTTCCTCCTTCGTTAAGTGGACGCTATCAACAATCGCTTGAGATTGAGTCTCCCAGTCAAAAAAGATTCCGAGAACGCCAATGACTCTTCCATTCGCATCTCCCTCAGCACGAATTGAGGCGGCATAGGTAGCCACGGCTCTATTATTGAGTGCTGGTGAGATTTCAATATCGGCAACGGAGAAGTCATCTCCAGAATTTGAATTTAAAGCGGCTTGAAACCAAGGACTTTTAGCAAGATTTTGTTTAGCTGCCTCTGGATACAATTGGGGACGTCCGGAAGCGATTACATTGCCGTGAAGATCCATGATCCAGATATCTAAATAAACGGTATAGGCACCGAGAATCACAGATAACCGTTGCGAAGCGTATTTTATTTTCTCCAATTCAGGTTCTGTTGCCACATGAACCACTGCGGAGTCCGTAGCCCACCAACGAACATCGCATGAACGTTCGTAAAGATTACGATCCATTATTTCAATCATACTGTGGGAGAGATCAACGAGTCGTCCCCCACGAATTTGTTCAACGAGAGTTTTTCCGAGGGTATCGATCTCTTTGAGTTTAACCCCGAGATTTGAGGAAAATTCTTTAGACATTTTACTCATTCGATCGGAGATTTCAGAGACCTCTTGAGCGACGATTGCAAACCCTTTGCCAAATTCGCCGGCATGGGCTGATTCGACGAGGGCATTCATTGCAAGGATCTTTGTCAGACGACTGACGGATTGAATTTCAGTAATTTGTTTGTTCGCAAGATTTGAAACCTCTTTAGATAAGGCAATAATTCTTTCGGGCATTATCTTCTCCAGTCCGTAATTTTATTTATTCGCACGAAGGATTTACCTTCGTGCGAATAAGATATTTATTATCTAATTCAATGATTATCGTAACCATGTTCGCCATGTTCGACGATATCGAGGCCTTTTTCTTCTGCTTCGATCGTGGGACGTAATCCTACGAATACTTTCACAATGTAAGTGATTACAATTGTTCCGAGGATTGAGACTAAAAGAGTAATTCCCATTGAGCTTAATTGAGCCTTCCAGAGAGTTCCATTTTCAATGAGATTCTTTAGACCATTTTTAGCCGCATAGCCTTCAGAAATTAGATTTGAGTTAATCGTAGGATCGGCAAAGATACCGGTGACTAAAGCGCCGAGGGTTCCACAGATAGCATGAACACCAAAGGTATCTAATGAATCGTCATATCCGAAGTGTTGTTTAATCTTATTGCAAGCAATGTAAGAACCGATTGCTCCAATAATACCGATGATGACGGCGTTTGTTGGTGAAACAAACCCTGCTGCGGGAGTAATGATCACAAGTCCCGCGACGAGACCGGTACACATTCCAACAACGGAAGCTTTTCCTTTGATTAACCACTCAAGAGATCCCCATGTCGCACAAGCGATTGCTGCTGCGAGCGTTGTTGTGGTAAACGCACTTGCGGCAATGCCATCAGCGGCAAGAGCGCTTCCGGCATTGAATCCATACCAACCCACGTAAAGCATTCCAGTTCCGACCATACAAAGAACAGTACTATGAGGGGACATGATCGTATGACCGAAGCCTAATCGTTTTCCGAGGATCAAACAAAGGAGCAATGCAGACCATCCTGAGGTCATATGAACGACGGTTCCACCGGCAAAATCGATGGCGGGTATTTTTGCATCGGCATTCCAGACTCCATTCATGAGGCCTGTGGATCCCCAAGTCATATGGGCGATCGGAAAATAAACGACAAACATCCAAAGAGCGACAAAGAGAAGGATTGCGGAAAACTTCATTCGTTCGGCGATTGCTCCAATTATTAACGCAGGGGTAATGATTGCAAACATGAGCTGGAACATTGAGAAAACGTTTTCTGAAACCCAATAGCAATAGTTTGTATTAGGAGCACTATCGACCTCCTTCATGAAGAAGTTTTCACTTCCTCCAAGGTATGGGCTGCCAAAATTTGATCCAAAAACTAAGCTGTAACCAACGGTGTACCATAGAAGGACAACGAGCCCTGTAATTCCAAGGCATTGAGCTAATACGGAGAGAACGTTTTTTGTTCGAACAAGTCCACCGTAAAAAAGAGCAAGACCTGGAAGTGTCATGAAGAGAACTAAGGCGGCAGAGGTCATGAGCCAGGCATTGTGTCCAGGTCCTGCAACCCCAGCGATAGGGCTCCCAACAGGATCTGTATTTTTGATGTAGGCCTCAAGTCCAGCGAATCGCTGATCCTGAGTAGGGGTTGCTTCTTGGGCGTTGAGTCCGAATAGACTAGCAATTATGACGAATAATGCGATTAAACTGGTTATTTTATTGAATTTTTCGATCTTTTTTTTCATGGAATCCTTATTAAAAGTTGGCTTTAATATATATTTTATTATTTATCGAAAGTCATATATAAGCATAATTTAAAAATAATTAAACTAATTAAATCTTAGAAACATATTAAAATTATTAATATAAATAATTAAAGTAATTATCTTAAAATCGACAATCCATTTAACTACAGGCCTGTCAGTTGAGCATGGGCGTCAACTGAAGGAGAAGAGAAAATCCAATTTTAACCGCAGGGTAATCGGAGGACAACGAAGGAAAATTCAATTCACTCTTTGTTTAAGAGCCAAGATAACTCTCTTTTCCCCTATTAAAAACCGTATTCTCCTCCGTTGCCCCCCGTTTCTAGTTGCCGACCCTCGGCTCTCCAACTTCTTTCCCTTTTGGTATTGCGCTATTGCGCAGGGAGTGCGTCGTGGCGTCGTTGAGTGTGACAATGAATTTAAGTTTTTTTAGGGATTTGAAGGGTATTCGCATACCGCTCGGGTTCGATGAGAAAAATGCGGGTAGAGGGTAAGCCCCCGCTCAGAGCCGTTGTATTCTGAATTCAAAAAATCGTTAGATTTTCGTGATGAACGAAAATCAAACTCCCTCGCCCTCTGAAATCTCCCCTGTGCCTAAGCGCACGAATCGAAAATACACAAAGGAACAAAAACGAGTTTTTGTTTCCGAATTTCTTGCCTCGGGCAAGAAACGCTCCCTTTTCTGTCGTGAGCGAGATTTATCGTATTTGAGTTTCGGGCAATGGGTAGAAAAGTTTTCGCCGCAGGCGAAAACTTCTTCCTCCAATCCGGGATCTGCTCCTCTCTTTCGTGAACTTTCTTTGGTTCCGAAAGCAGGCTTTGGCGTAATGGAAATTGAATTTTCAGGAAAAGGAATCGTTCGTATCGAGCGGGAATGTCCTGAAAACTGGGTGAAGGAAGTCTTGGAGAGGCTTTCATGAGTCCCTCGGTATCGACAAAAGTTTTCATCGCCTGCGGGGCGACCGATATGAGAAAGGGATTTGGAGGGTTGCAGGCATTGGTCGAGGGAGTTTTAAGGCAGGACTCGATTTCAGGGCATTGGTTTATTTTTTGTAATGAAAGAAAAACGACTTTAAAGATCCTGTATTGGGATGGCTCGGGGTTCTGGGTCTGTGCAAAGCGATTGGAGCGAGGCCGCTTTTCCTTTCCTCAAGGAGGGAAAGAATCGATGACTCATGGGGAGCTCGGGTGTTTGCTGTCAGGAATTGAAATCAACGAAAAAAACTTTAAAAAATGGCGAAGAATTTAGTTGTTTTTTTATATATTTACTCTATACCTTATTTATTCACATTTAAATATGAATCTAGAGCTTCTCCAACAAGAAAATCTCCTTCTCAAAGCTCAGGTAGAGTCTTTTGAAAAGCTAGTTGCTTCCCTTCAGGAGGCCTTAAAATGGACAGAAGCGAAATACGCCGCTTTGGAAAAGAAGGTTTATGGTTCCTCCAGTGAACGTGTGACTCAAGAGGATTTAAGGCAGTTTTTACCGGGGATTAATGTTCAAGGGGAGGTTTACTCGGAGCCTAAGAGTCAAAAGATCACGATTGATCGAAAAAAACAATCTTTAGAGAAAGCGGCTCCTTTGCGTGGAGAAATTCCTGCCCATATCGAACGTCGTCGCATCGAGATTCCTGCTCCCGAAGCTGTTTTAAATAATCCTCACGCCTGGGAAAAGATCGGGGAACAGGTGACGGAGAGAATCGGCATTGATCCTGCGAATGTTTTTTGTGAGCAGCTCGTGATTGGGAAGTACAAGAGCCGAGAAGAGAGGAATCTTCTGGTTCAATCTCCTGTTCCTCCGACTCTGGGCGATAAATGCCTAGCAACTCCCGAGGTTGGAGTTCATGTTGTTTTGCAGAAGTTTGATCTTCATCTTCCTTATTATCGTCAGCGTAAGCATTGGAAAGAGACTTATGGTGTTTGGATCCATGAATCGACTTTTGAATCTTGGGGAAATTTAACCTTGGATTTATTGGTTCCTTTAGCCGAGAGAGTCAAACTACAGGTTTTGGCATCAAAATATCTTCAGATCGATGAAACCCCGATTGATGTTTTAGATCCTGAGGTCAAGGGAACCACGGCAACGGGTCAGTTTTTTGTTTATTCCGTTCCTGGTAAAGAGCTCTTTTTTGATTGGCAGATGAGTCGAGGACATCAAAGCGTCAAAGAAACCCTCCAAAACTTTTTAGGGAGCGTTCAATCCGATGGGTACTCTGTTTATGAGACGATCTCAAATTTACGTCCCGATTTGAACTATTTAGCTTGTTGGGCTCATGTCAGACGGAAGTTTATCATGGCCTTTGATCAAAAAGACCCGCAAGCCGCTTGGTTCGTGGAGAAGATTGGAAAACTCTACGAGATTGAATCTCGACTTCGAGAGGTAAAAGCCTCTCTCGAAGAGAGAAAATCACTTCGACAAAATGAGGCGATTCCGATTTTAGATGAGATTAAAGTCAGACTCGATCAGCTTCATCCCACCGTTCTCTTGAAAAGTCATATCGGTAAAGCGGTTGCCTATGCCCACAAGCTTTGGAAAAAACTCATCGTTTATGTCACGGACGGAATTTATGAGATCGATAACAATGGCGTCGAGAACGCCATTCGTCCGAGTGCCATTGGAAAGAAAAATTACTTGTTCGTTGGGGCTCCAGGAGTCGGACAACGACATGCGGCGATTTATACCTTGATCGGATCGTGCCGAAGGCTCGCAATCAATCCCCATGAATACATTCCTGCGGTTGTCAAAGAACTCTGCGGACTCAAAGTCAAAGGTCTCCAAGAACTCGACCGACTCACGCCTCGTGAATGGCTCAAGTATCAAGCCATCCCAGTAGCATAACAGATTTTCGAAGTCAGAATACAACGGCTCTGAGCGGGGGCTTACGGTAGAGGGAATCGAACCCTCGCTAGAGGCTTGGGAAGCCCCCGTTCTACCACTGAACTACACCCGCTTAAAACCAATTTTACTTATTTTTCGACGAATGTCGAAATCCCTGATTCGGGAGGATTCCCGAATCAGTCTTCGACTTGCTTTAGTTTCGCTAAAACATTGAAATCTTCAAGTGTGGTAACATCCCCCTTGATCTCTTTCCCTGCGGCGATTTCACGGAGTAATCGACGCATGATTTTTCCGCTTCGAGTTTTAGGGAGAGCATCAGTGAATTTTAAATCATCCGGTTTAGCTAAAGCTCCAATTTCTTTGGCGACATGTTTTCGGATACTTTCCTTGAGTTCTTCGCTGGCGGTAAATCCTTGTTTTAAACTGATAAAGGCAACAATGGCTTGCCCTTTGAGTTCATCGGGACGTCCGACAACCGCTGACTCTGCGATCTGAGGATGACTTCCGAGGGCTCCTTCAACCTCTGCCGTTCCAATGCGGTGTCCAGAGACATTGAGAACGTCATCGACCCGTCCACTAATCCAGAAGTAACCGTCTTTGTCTCGCTTCGCTCCATCTCCAGTAAAATAGGCTCCTTTAAATTCTTGCCAGTAAGCAGTGCGATAGCGATTAGCATCCCCATAAATTGTTCGAAGCATCGAAGGCCAAGGACGACGAACAATCAGTTTCCCCATCACATTTGGAGGACATTCTTTACCTTGGTCATCGACGACTGCCGCATCAACTCCGAAGAATGGAAGCGTGGCTGAGCCAGCTTTTAGAGGGGTTGCTCCAGGGAAAGGTGCGAGCATATGAGCTCCGGTTTCAGTTTGCCACCAAGTATCAACGATTGGGCATTTTTTCTTTCCAATTTTCTCGTGATACCAGAGCCAAGCCTCAGGATTAATCGGTTCGCCGACGGTTCCGAGAAGTCGCAAGGAGGAGAGATCATGTTTATCGACCCATTGGTCACCCCAACGAATGAAGGAGCGGATTGCGGTGGGTGCCGTGTAGAGGATATTGACCTTGTGTTTGTCGATGATCTCCCAGAATCGATCTGGTTGAGGTTGATTAGGGGCCCCTTCGTACATCAGGCTTGTTCCGCCGTTACATAAAACCCCGTAAACGACATAGCTATGGCCTGTGATCCATCCGATATCGGCGGTACAAAAGTAAATATCTTCATCTTTAAGATCAAAGAGATATTTAGTCGTGAGATACGTTCCAACGAGATACCCGCCGGTGGTGTGAAGAATTCCTTTGGGTTTTCCGGTACTTCCACTGGTGTAGAGGAGGAAGAGGGGGTGTTCCGAGTCCAATTTTTCAGCCGGACATTTATCAGTGACCTGTTGAATGGCTTCATGCCACCATAGATCACGACCCTCTTTCATGATAACTTCTTGCTTGGTTCGTTGAACGACGAGAACTCGTTCAACTTGAGCGAGGCTTTCGATCGCAAGATCGACATTTTTCTTTAAGGCAACAGGAGCACCGCGACGGAATCCTCCATCGGCAGTGAGGACGATCTTCGCTCCGGAGTCATTGATTCGTTCACGGAGCGATTCAGCACTGAATCCCCCAAAGACGACATTGTGGGGGGCTCCGATTCGAGCACAGGCAAGCATCGCAATGACTGATTCAGGAATCATCGGCATGTAGATAACAACGCGATCTCCTTTTTTGACCCCCTCTTTTTTGAGAACGTTTGCAAATCGGCAAACCTCGCGATGAAGTTGTTGATAGGTATAAGTGACGGTATCTCCTGGCTCCCCTTCCCAGATGAGGGCCGCCTTATTTCTGCGATGAGTGGTCAGATGTTGATCGAGACAATTATAGGAGGCATTAATTTTACCGCCGACAAACCATTGCGCAGAGGGGTTTTTCCAAACACAGACCTTATTCCATTTTTTGAACCAAGATAGATTTGAGGCTGCATCCGCCCAGAATTTATCTGGTTTTTGGATCGATTCTTTATGGAGTTTTTGATATTGCTTAAAACTTTTGATGTGGGCATTCGCAGAAAATTCTTTAGAGGGTTTAAAGATCTTTTTTTCTAAAAGTTGATGAGCGGTTTTTGAGTTTTTCATAAGTTATTTTTGTATTAAATCAGGGTAATGGAGATAAATTATCGTTGTGTTTTGTCGATTGTTTTTTAAAAGTATAAGGAATGATGATGAGGTCTATTAGATATTTTCTCTTAATAAAGTGGAGATTTGGGCCTCGCAGAGCCGTGAATAGAGTCCTTTTTGAGAAAGGAGCGACTCATGAGAGCCCTGTTCCTTGATTTGGCCGGATTGAAGGACGAGTATGCGATCTGCATTTTGGACGGTGGAAAGGCGATGGGCAATAATGAGGGCTGTTCGATTATGAAGAAGAAGTTGGAGCGCTTCTTGAATGAGTTTTTCGGTTTCGGTATCAACGCTTGCGGTCGCTTCATCTAGGATGAGGATTGGGGGATTTTTAAGGATAGCGCGGGCAATCGAGAGCCGCTGACGCTCTCCTCCACTCAATTTGACACCTCGTTCGCCGACGATCGTCTCATATTTTTGTGGTAATTTCTGAATGAAGTCATGGGCATGAGCCTGTTGAGCGGCTGACTCGATCTGTGATTGAGTCGCCTCAGGCATTCCGAATCGTAGGTTTTCGAGAATCGTGGTATTAAAAAGAAAGTTTTCCTGACTCACAATACCGACTTGTTCACGAAGAAAAGAGAGAGGTATTTCAGAGAGGGGGATTCCGTCGATCTCGATTTTTCCAGAAGTCGGTTCGTAGAATCGGGGGATCAAATTCACAAGAGTCGATTTTCCTGCTCCTGTGGGACCGACGATAGCGACGGTCTCCCCCGGTTTAATTTCTAAATTGATCTCGTGCAGTACCGGAAGGCTGTCACGGTATTCAAAGGAGACCTGTTGAAAACTAATTTTTCCGGTAATTGTTTTCGGGAGTTGAATCGAGCTGTTCGGTTCATAGTTTTCGGGAGTGGCATCTAAAATTTCAAAGATTCGTTCTCCTGCAGCGCGTCCGGATTGGTAGATTTGATTGAGTTGATGGAGACGTCCAATGGGATCGTAGAACATCTGAACAAAAAGGAGAAAGGAGACCAATTCCCCAGTTGTAAAACCAGACTTTTGAAGGGCGTCTTGCCCACCAAACCATAGCACTGCAATGTACCCGAGGGAGCCGATAAAGGCCATGGAGGGGGAATAAGTCGCCCAGTAGCGCATGACGATGAGTGTGGCGGTTCGGAGTCGTTCCGCAATTTTTTCAAAGTGAGCCGATTCCTGTTTCTCACGTGAGAAGGATTTAATTTGACGAATTCCTTGAAGATTATCCAATAATAGAGATTGCATCGCACTCGAGGCCTTTCGTTGAATCCGATATCGTTCATGGGCTGTTAGGGTGTACCAAAGGGCGCCGGCAAGGAGGAAGGGGATTGGAATGAAGGCATAGAGGGTCAGTTGGGGATTGAGATAATAGAGGTAACATCCGACTCCTACTAATTGTAAGAGAGCGACCGTCCCTTGTTCGATTCCATCGATCAGTACCCGCTCGAGACTTTGAACATCCTCACCGACTCGAGTCATGAGATCGCCACTGGATCGATTGTCAAACCAGCGAAGTGGCAATTTTTGAATAGTATCGTAAAGATCTTGGCGAATTTTAAGGATTACTTTTTGTTCGAATGTATTGTTCAAGATAATGCGTAATCCGTTCAATAAATCGCGGAGGAAAAATGAGCCTAAGACCATTAAGACGAAGGGAAGTAAAAGAGCCGGTTTTTGGGGGACAATCACCTCATCAATGATCCGTCCGGCGACCGAGGGATAGATAAAACCAAAGAGAGTCGTTCCAATTGCACAAAGAAATGTACCCCACGCTAAAGAGGGATATTGGCTGGCATATTTCCAGACTCGTCCCATGGGGAATTTTTTTTTCGTTTTTTCGTAAGAACCTGAGCGCATTTTTTCCTGAATTAAGATCGGTTTATAATTTGATCAAGAATGGTTTCTTGAATTTTATGCATTTTTTTAAACTCTTGGGGACTGTGATCTTCGTACCCTTTGAGATGAACCAATGCGTGGATTCCGTAAAGTAAGACCTCCTCGTAGAGAGAGCGTTGATACTCTTTTCTTTGGGTTTCAGCGACGGCGGGGCAGATGAAGATCTCTCCGTAGGGAAAAGTAATGACATCGGTCGGCGTTTCATCTTGAAGGAAATCAAAATGAATCCGTTGAATCTCCTGGGCGGTGAGGAGATGAAATTCGATTAACGAAGGGAGGGAGATTGAGGGACGAGGAAGCAGATCAAGGGTTCGCATCCAATCACGCTGCAGCCGCTGAATCGGAAGCGGATGTCTTTTTTGGTGATTGTGGACTTGAATTTGAACGGTCTTCTTTGGGGTACGAGATACGGCCATGGAGCATGCTCTTAAGGGTTAAGGTGAAACTTTCTTTGAGGAGATTAATTTCTTGAAGACTGATTGGACAGTCATCGAGTTGATGGTTAAGCATCTTGTGATCGACGATCTCTTTAACAAGACTTTCGATTCGTTGGGGATTTGGTTTTTCAAGCGATCGGGAGGCGCTTTCAATGGCATCGGCAAGCATTAAAATCGCGACCTCTTTGGATTGAGGGCGAGGACCGGGATAACGAAAGGAGGTCTCACTTACCGCCGGGATATCCTCTTCGTGCATATGAAGGATTTTACTGCCGGCCTTGGCATCCTCTTCTTGTTGTTTGGCACGTTTGTAAAAGTAGTAAACAAGGGAATCCCCGTGATGTTGTTGAATGGCATCAATAATCGGTTTTTTGAGTCGATGTTTATAGGCGAGACTAATTCCCTCTTTGACGTGAGAGATGATAATTAAAGCACTCATCGAGGGTGAGAGATCGGAGTGAGGATCTTCGCCTTGAGGAATATTTTCAATAAAGTACTCTGCTTTTGGAATTTTTCCAATATCATGGAAGTAGGAGATGACGCGACATTGAGTGGCATTTGCGCCGATTGCCGTGGCCGCAGATTCAGCGAGGTTTGCGACCATGAGACTGTGATGATAGGTTCCAGGGGCCTCGAGTGTGAGCTGACGCAGGAGTGGGTGATTGAGATCAGCGGTTTCAACCCAAGAGATTTCGGGAGTAATATTGAAGAGAGTTTCAAAAATTGGAAGAGTTGAGTTGACGACCATCGCTGTGGCGAGTCCAATGACGATATTGATCGAGCCTTGTTGAATGAGTGCATTCATCGATCGATCTGAAAGAGCTCCGAAAATAATAGCCCCTATCATACTACAAATCCCGATCGCTAATCCGGCATTGAGGAGGTGGGATCGTTTTCGAACATTTCGAGTAAAGAGAACGGCCGTGAGCCCTGTGAGAAGACTGATGAGCATTAACGGAAAACTTTTATTAAAAAGAAGGGCATCTAAAAGGCTGGGAATAATTACTGCAAAGAGACCGACTCGAGTTCCCATTAAAATACTGAGGACGAGGGGGGCAAAGGTCATTGGAATGAGGTAGTAACTGGTGGGGTAGTAAATAGCCTCTTGATGTTGAGAGAAATAATGAAGAGAGCGTGTGATTAAAATATTTGCAGAGAGGGTTCCATAAACGAGCAAGATTTTTGAGTTGGAACGCCATATCTCAGGAAGGTCGAGAGAGAGGATGAGAATCGAATATCCCACAACAATACTGAGAAGGATGTAAACCTCTCGTTGGAGCGGTTTCGTGGTCGTCAGGGCGAGAAGGGCAATAACTCCTGCAAAGGCGGCAAAAATAAGGAATCGAATGAGGGGATGTTCTTCAAGGATTTCAACCCAATCGGCTTGTTGAACCGAGCGCCGTGTCTTATCACATGCGAGGCCTTTTTTAACCAGCTTTTTACGATGAAACCAATTGAAGAGTGACATGGGGAGGGGGATTAAAGCGTCAAACTCGTCATTTTACCGCCGCGATGGTGGCGATAAGAGGTAATAATTCTTTGAACGAGCTCGTGACGAACCACATCCATTTCATCAAATTTACAAAACTTGATTCCTTCCGTCTCACTGAGTGCCTGAATCGCTTCGATGAGACCGGATTTTCGGGAGTGAGGGAGATCGATCTGAGTCGGGTCACCGGTGATCACGCATTTGGAGTCCTGACCGAGACGAGTGAGGAACATGAACATCTGTTCGGTTGTCGTATTTTGACTTTCATCCAGAATAATGAAGCTATTACTGAGTGTTCGCCCACGCATGTACGCAAGGGGGGCAATTTCAATAATCGAACGTTCCATGTATCGTTGGATCTCTTCCGGTTCAAGCATCTTATCTAATGCATCATAAAGAGGACGGAGGTAGGGGGCGATTTTCTCTTTGAAGTCGCCGGGAAGGAATCCGAGTGCCTCCCCTGCTTCGACGGCAGGACGTGTTAAGACAATCTTAGAGATTTTCTCTGCCTTAAGTGCGGCGACGGCGACCGCCATTGCTAAATAGGTTTTGCCGGTTCCTGCGGGTCCGATCCCAAAAACGAGGTCGTTTTTCTCAATGGCCTCAATGTACTCTTTTTGATGGATCGTTTTAGGAAGAATAAAACCCTTTTTGGCAGAGAAATCGATCCTTTTTTTATGAAGATCTACGAGCGAAATTCCAGTTGAATTTGCCGCTGACTGCAACGCAAAATTAAATTCGGGTTTACGGAGAGTCGCCCCTTTTTTATGAGCTTCATGAAGTTGGTTAAAAACCAAGGTCGCTTTTTGAATTCCCTCTTTATTCCCCTCAATCTTGAGCCATGCATCCCTTGAGGTAATTTTAACATCAAAGGTGACTTCAACACGTTGGAGGATGAGGGGATCGTTTAAGTAGAGGGCTTGGGCGATCCGGGCATTTTCGAAGGTCAATGTTTCTGAGCTAGGCATGTCCTCTAACGCTAGAGAGCTTGAGCTGACTCGTCAATTCTCCTCCAAAATATTAAATCTTTAATTTTTAGCCTTTTATCCGATACTCTACACATCTTATGTCGAATCATCCCACTGCCCCAGATCCGAAACCAACAGTTCCTATTCAAATGGATCCAATCGGGGAGGATACACTGATGGAAGAGGATCTGGAGAGCTCTCATGAGTCTGGAAAAGAACGGCTCTTTGGATATCTGAAATGGTTTCTATTTATCGGTGGAATTGGGGCCTTTCTTTATTTTGGAGGAGGGGTTCTCCGAGGATATTGGGTTTCTGATCTAGAGCAAAAATTGATTTCAAAGGAGCAAGAGATCGAGTTGCTGAAGAAATCGCCTGTCGAAGAGCCACATTCGATCTTCTTTGAGGTCCTCGTAAAGCAGGTAACCTCTTCTTCTCGGGGAAAGGCTTATTTAGTCATCGATTCAATGGGGCAACCTTGGTTTGCGATTAGTGGCTTAGATTTTAAAGTTTCTGAGAAGGTTTTATTAGAGTTGAAAACAGATCCGAAAGAGAAATCGGCACAAGTGGCTCTTAAAAAAATCGATAAAAAAGAGATTTCGACCAGTCATTCCGATTCCCATTCAGCTCCTCATTCCGAAAATCATGAAGGAGCCCATGACCATGAAAAAAATCCGCATTAGAGGGGTCGAAGCGGAGAGTTGAACAGAGGGCGTTATTGGTTCAGTTGTAAGAGCACACTAGGATCTCTTACATCGGCCCAGTCACTTTGAATCATATGACCGGTGATTTTTCCACCATTTTTGGAAAATGCCTTTAAGGCATCTGTAAATTCGTATTCACCACGGGGCGATTTCTCAAGTTTTGAAGTAAAATCAAAAACCCGTGGGGTAAGAGCATAAATTCCAGCATTAAAATAGGCATTGGGTGGTGGAGTTTCAAATTGACCTTTTTCAATGAGATCGATCATTTGATTCTGATCATTGAGCAGTACCGCTCCGCCATTCTTAAGATCTTGTCCCTCTTTCAGAGCGATGAGTCCATCGGCATGAAAGGATTCAACAAAGAGTCGGTATTCCTGAGCAGGGACTAAGATGTCGCCGTAAGTAAATAGAAATGGTTCATCACCGATCCACGATTTTGCTAACTCTGGGGCCTTGCCGGTGCCATCTTGAACGAATTGTGTTCCATACGTGATAGAGACTCCATAACGACTTCCCTGTCCGAAATAATTTTGAATGATATTTCCTTGATATCCAATCACGATAAAAAACTCAACGATACCGGCCTCCTCTCGAAGTCCATTAATGATATGCTCCAATATCGGTTTTTTTTGAACATGAAGCATCGGCTTTGGGGTGGTTTGAGTCAGCTCCCCCATGCGGGTTCCTTTTCCAGCGGCTAAGATTAAGGCTTTTCGAATCATCGTAGAGAGTAAAATAGAGATTTATCGGAGAAGAACAATTTAAAATAAAAAATACGATTTCGCTTTTTATCCTAGAAAAAGCAGTTGGAACCACAGAATACACAGAACACACTGAATTTTAAGGGTTTATAAAAAACAGGGGATTCACCCGCTGGGTGAAGGAAAGAATAACTCTTTTTTTTGCTTAACATCTTCTTTCTGTGTATTTTGTGTATTCTGTGGTTAAGTGGATTGCCGATTTTAGGTTTATGGAGATATCTTTTCTCGTAGAGAACGATTTTTTGTGATCTTCAAGGAGAATATAGGGGCGCTTTGGCTAAGCCGCAGACTCTTCGAGTTCTGGGCTTAACGGATCAATTTCAGAGTATTCTTTTAATTTATTTCGAAGGGTACGAACATTGATATCGAGCAGTTTCGCGGCCTCGTTCCGATTGCCTTTAGTTCTTTGAAGAGCCTCAATAATGAGTTGTTTCTCCATTTCCGCTACACTTGGAAATCCTTTGTTAGAGGTCACCAAGAGATTTTGAATCGAAATCGATGAATTTAAGTTTATTGGAGGAGTAGAAAGTGGCGTCTCCGATATTGAAGGCGGGGGAGAAAAGGTAAGGTTAGGGATGAGATCATCAAATTGAATCATATCCACTCCATCCCAAAGAATGATTGCACGCTCTGCGCAGTTTTGAAGCTCACGAACATTGCCTGGCCAAGGGTAGGAATTTATCTTATGAACAGCATCTGGGCTTAAGATCGGGGTGGGCTTATTATGACGACGAGCGAAGCGTTCAATAAAGGCCTCAATCAGAAAAAAGGCCTCTCCGGGTCGTTCGCGTAGGGCTGGAATCGAGATCGGAACAACATTGAGACGAAAGTAAAGATCTTGACGAAAGATTCCTTTTTCAACGGCTTTTAATAAATCACGATTACTGGTGGCAATAATTCGTACATCGACTCGAATTGTTCGATTGCCTCCGACTCTTTCAAACTCCTGCTCCTGGATTGCTCGGAGGAGTTTTGCTTGAAGTCCAAGGCTAATCTCAGTGACTTCATCCAAAAGCAAGGTACCTCCTGAAGCGAGCTCAAATCGCCCCTCTCGTTTGACACTGGCGCCGGTGAAGGAGCCTTTTTCATGTCCAAAAAATTCACTTTCGAGTAAATTTTCAGGGACTGCGGCACAATTCACTTTAATATACGGTTTATCTTTCCGTGAGCTGTTCGCATGGATTGCGCGTGCGACGAGTTCCTTTCCGGTACCGCTTTCGCCCTGAATTAGAACCGTGGCGTTGGTTGGAGCAACGCGTTGGATTAATTTTTGAACGGATTCCATGGGAGTGCTGGAAAAAAGAAGCTCTGGGGAGGAGACCTGTTGTTGCTCTCTTAAATAGGAATTCTCACTGCGAAGCTGACGTTGTTGAATGAGCTGATTGAGGGCTACATCAAATTGTTCAAGGGTAAAAGGTTTAAGAAGGTAATTGGCCGCCCCCAGTTTCATGGCATCGACGGCAGACTCAATCGTTCCAAAACCGGTAATGATAATCACATCCACATTGGGATGTGATTTCTTGACCTGCTGCATGACCTCTAATCCACTGGCGTCAGGGAGTTGGAGATCGACAATCATCAAGTCTGCAGGTTCTTTCTTTTGCTCTTCGATTGCCTGTTGAGCATTCATCACCCCTAAGGCGACTTGATTTTGTTTCTGGAGATGACTGACAAGCATCCGACGGATAATCGGATCGTCATCGACGATAATAATTTTCTCAAATTGCATAGAGACTTATGGGGTCGAAACAGAGACTGGAGAGTGATCAGCTTTAACTTCGGTTGTAGTTTTTAGATCATTTTCAATTTTATTTTGCATTTTGGTGAGGGCCTCTTTCCATTCATGCCATCCCTCATCTCTTTGTTTTTTTCCGCTTTCACTGATGACTTGAGCGGTATTCTCTGTTCGACTGAGTAGCATTTTGTAATAATCAAATATCCCTTTAAGTTCTTCACTATTTTCGATCGTAATGAGTTCATTTAGTAACGCCGATTGTTTTTGAGGGTCTGCTTTTAAGTTATCGAGAAGAAGAGAGGCACATCGTTGTTGCCAGTAGCCTGTTTGATCTTGATGAAGATTGCGAATGAGCCAAATAAAACTCTCAAGAGCTTGGGATTGTTTTTTTGGGTTTTCAGCAAGTCCAAATAAAGTGATGAGTCGAAGTTGAGCCTCAGGGGCAAAAGGATGAAACGGAGAAACGGCAAGTGCCGTTTGATATTTTTCAGTTGATTTCAGCAAATCCCCTAATTGATAAGAACAATCGGCTTGGCGATAAAGTGCGGTGTTACTGAGCTCAGTACTTTCCGGATTTTGTTCGCGAAATCGTTGAAATAATTCATCGGCCCTTTCCCAATTTGCGGATTGATATTCTGTTTCTGCAATTTCCCAAGTGGCTGCTTTACGGAGAAGCTGGGGAGTGGATAGATCGACTTTATCTGATTTAGCCGCTTTAGCGACTGCTGATGTCAAGGTACGATAAAAGGCTTCACGTGCACGATAGGTTGCTTGCATATCACGAAAACATTGGCCTAAAATCAGATACGCATTTGAGGCCTCCGGACGATCTGGAAATTGTTCCAACCAAGAGCTTAAGCGGACTATGGCTTCAGATTGCTTTCCTGTCTCAAGCGTGATCATTGCCCGTAAAAAAAGGGCTCTTGCTTTGACGTCCTTTGTTAAATCTCTTCTTTGGAGTAAATTATCTAAAAGAGTGACTGCCATGACATGATCTTTTCGACGGACAAACTCAGCAGCCGCCTCGACTGGATCCGTGATATAGGAGGGAGGGGTCGCCTCGATTTTCATCTCCGGAACTGAAGCGGGTGCAGCGGGAGTCTCCGTGGCTTTTTTTGATTCCACTTCTGAATAGAGTGCAGTTACTCCTAATCCAAAGAGCAGCGTCCAGAGCAATCGAGGATCGTATTTCATAAAAAATTTATTTTTGAGGGGTCGAATAAATCACTGCTCCCCCCGAAGGAGGCGCGGATTGTGAGCCCGTGTAAGGAAATCGAATTTTAAGAAAGAGATCATTTGAACGAGTTGAATCCTTTTTATTTTCGTTGGATTTGTACTGCTCTTGAATTTCTTGAGCCATTTCCGGTGATTTTTGGTTCTCCCTGATCCATTGAAGAAATGGAGAAACGGTGACTTGTGGTTCTTCTTGAGGAATCAATTGCTTTAATGTTTTTTCGTTTTCAGCAAGTGCAGATTCTTGTTCGATCATTTTTTGATGCGCAATATCCGCATTATGATCAGCACGCTCTAGAGATTCCGCTTTAATTTTTGGTTTCGGAGCGACGGCAACAAGTTTCGGTTTTCCCATTGGCAGGAGAGTGTCAGGCATCGGTGGAAGTTTTACATCGGACCCAGCAAGAGTATTTTGAGCGTAGGTTTTTTCTTGAGTGAAGGGAATTAGATTATTCGGTGGAAGGGAGGTCTCAATTTCAGCGGATGTAATTGAGGGATTGGAATCCTTAGAGGAAATGACCGTCGGTCTTTTAAGCTTTTCCGGTTTGTCTGTTTTCTCTGTTTTTATTTTTTTCGCCTCTTTACCCGTCTCTTTAGCTCCCCACATTTCGTTAAAGAGCTTTTGAGCGGAGGCGAAAGTCGATGAATCGGAGGGGTCCGGCTCATTTGAGGTCGATTCACTCGCTTCAACTGATTTCTCGGCACTGAGTAATTCAGGGGAGTCGGCTTGGATTTCGCTCGTTTTATTTTCCCCAGAGATCGCATTCGAAACGATCTGCTTTTCGTATTCAATAACGGCCTCTTGTGAGCTCTGAGCTTCAGAGTCATGAGGCTGAGTTTGAATCGTTGGGGTTTCGATCTCTTGTCCGAGCAACATCCTTGTTGCAAGAATTGAACATAACAATCCCTTGTATGTTTTCATATTTTTAGAATCCTTCTTTAGCAGCCTCCCGGCTGACGTAGATTATGAGGTCCTTGGTTTCGGCGAAAGTTTTAGCTTGAGTGATAAACTCCGAGGAGCCTACGACTCGATATTTAATAGTTAACTCAGCACAGTTTTGCATGATATTGAGCATGAGTTTAATGGTTCCCATTTCGATTTTCGTCAACTCCGACATATCAATAAGCATCTTGGAAACTCCGGACTCAACCATCTCTTGAGTCATCGGCTTAATATGGGAATTAACTTCATTCGCAATGGCATCTGAAATCGCATTCGGAATTCTTGCGATCATCAAAGTGGCGCCATCCATTTTGAAGTACTTCGCAGAGGTATTTAGGTTCATTGCTTTTGTGAGACGGAAGTTCAAGTCACTTGGATCGATCGGTTTTGTGATAATTCCAGTGAAGCCAATTGACTGAGCTTGAGTCTGTTCTTCGGTCGCAGTTTTAATACACATTCCGAATACAGGGATGCTTTTTGTCTTCGGATTGGCGCGAATCATTTGGAAGAAGTTAAAGGCAGCGCGATCCGGGAGCGTTAAGCTGACGAGTACGGCATCGGGATTTTCACGAGCACAGACATCGATTGCCTCTCCGCATTGAGAGGTCCCAATAACGGTCCAAGGGTATTCAGCGATTGCCTCTTGCACTTGTTGAATGATGGCTTGTTTATCATCGACGACTAGGATCGTCGCAGGGTCGGTGATACTTTTCGCTTTTCCTGCTCCGCTTCCTTTCGCTTGAAGATCGACAATTCGACCTGCTTTTTCAATCAAGGCCTCTTCTTTAAACGGTTTAATCATGTAGTCTCGAACACCGATCCGAGCGATTTTGACGACATTTTCACGTCCCGCTTCTGCGGTTAACATAATGACAGGGATATCTTTAAGAAGCGGATCGGACTTTAGTTTTGTGAGAGTTTCGACTCCATCCATCACAGGCATTGTTACATCGAGAATGATGAGATTAGGATTTTCACGTGTGGCAACGGCGAGCCCTTCGACTCCATTGGTTGCATAAAAGAGTTGAACATCATAAGGCTTAAAAGCTTTACCGATGACCATGTGGATCATCTTGCTATCATCTACGCTAAGAATTTTCGGTGTCATTATACTGTTCCTTTATTCGTCAAGTTTTGCAAAAACTAAAGTGGATATTGTATCCTGTGTTCCATCTACTATAAATTGGTTCGAAAGACTGAGGTTCCCATCGGCAACGTCGATCGTGATTGGATTCCCTCGTAAAACGGTGGGGATACTGAGTTTACAGTTGAATCCTTTGTCTGCCATTTTCGATTTAAGATTTCCAGTGACCATATTGGTAAACTCTCCGATCACATCATTCTCCTCTTGAGGAGAGCGGGAGGGGTCGTCGCCTAAGATGGAGTTACAAACCCTTTTGACCAGAGCTGGTGCAAAAACGAGATAGACGACTCCATTCATTTTACCTGTAACGCTCACAGACCCTACAATCCCATCAGCGGTAAAAGGAGGGGTGGCTATTTCAGGAAACTCTTCATTACATGTGATGTCAATCGAGGCCATTGTTGAAAAGACCTCGCGGACAGCACCCCTTACAAATAGAGTAATATCATGCATTCAGTTCTATTTTCACCCATAAATGAAAAAATTTCAATGCTTTTGTAAGAAAATTCCCTCTTTTTTAACGATTTAGGCATTTTTTTACATTGAGATTCTTAAAAAAAGCCGATAATCTACCTAAGGCACTCCAAATGAGTTCATTAGATCAAATCGATTCTCCTACTGCAAAACGCTCTATTTATGAGCTTATTAGCGATCCTAAGGCGACTCAACTTCTTCCCTCTTTAACGATTATTGTCAAAGAGTTAGAAAGTTTGATTGGAAAGCAAAACGTGATGATCGATGAAATTTCGAGTATTATTCGAAATGATCAAAGTATGTCGGTCCGTGTCTTAAGGATGGCAAATTCTGCTTATTATGCTCCTTCTCAGCCGATTGTTGATCTTGATCACGCTGTTGTTTATCTCGGACTCAATCAAATTCGTAGTACTATTTTGACTGCACGCTGCATTGAGAAGAGTTGTGATACGCCTAAGGATCTTTTAGATTGGAATGACTTTTGGACTCATTCTGTTGCGGTGGGGTATATTATGAAGATTCTTTCGGGAGCGATTCAAGAGCTCGATGCGAATGGTGAGTATTACTACTCCATGGGACTTTTTCACGATATTGGAAAGTTGGCTCTCGCCTATCTCTCTCCAAGTGATTTTATTCTCGTCTTAGAACTAGCAAAAGAGCGAAAACAAACGACGAGCTTAGTCGAAACAGAGCTTTTGGGTCTGGATCACTGTGGATTAGGGGCTTGGTATTTACAGCATCAAGGACTCCCGGCTAATTTAGTCGAGCCCGTTCGACTTCATCATGGTTGGGCAAAGGTAGACCCTCAAAAGAACCAGAATGCGGTGATGCTTAGTTTGGCGGATCGGCTTGCGCATATGATGGGATTTGGGAGGTCAGGAGGGGAGCCGGAATCGATCGATCCCTTTTCAACGCCGGAATGGGATCATTATTGTAATCGTTGCTTTGGAACAACCGTCGACTCTCGTTTTCAGATGGTGCATGTTATGGAAAAACTAGAGTCCTTAGAGGATCTTATTCATGTGACTGTGGGGGTCGCCAAACAAGCGGTCGCCATCGAAAGTTAACATATTGTTCGTATGGAAGAGACTTTTTTTAGATGTGACGATTTGAAGGGGATTGATTTAATAAATAAAAAGAGTTCTTTAGGATGGAGGTGGGATGAATCGAGTCAGTCTTTGGCACCGCTATTCCTTTGCGATCAAAAAAAATTTATCGCAACCGGATCCACTTTTCGTCTCGGTCAGTGGGATCAAGTGGAGCGTATCGATTTTTTACAACGTCTCTGTCGATTATTTTTTCATGATATCAATGGGAAGATCACTGGATTTGATGGGATGATCCAGCTTTGGAAATTTCGATTTCCAGATGAATCTACTTTTCGTGAGGATCTTGATCTTTTAGATCAATCCATCGTTCATTTGAAAAAAATTAATCTTTTGATGGATGCCGGAACTGATTTACAAAGAGTTTCTGAGTTTCATTTATTCAATGCCGTTTCCTTATTGGATGGATTGACTCAAAGAGTTTTAGGAATTATTCAACCCATTCAAGTTCAAGAACTCACTTTGGTGAGAGGAGCCGTGGGTTATACGCTTTTTTTAATTTGGTCCTTTATTTCTCATCTTGCATCACTTTCTACTTCTCGATCGAATTGGAAGCTCACGCTCCGTTCCGGAGCCGTTTTCAATCGAGATTTAATGATCTCAATTCAATCCGAAGGACTGCCTTCGCTTCTTGATGTTTTGGAAGGAGTTCCGCAACACACGAGATTGAATCGTTGGATATTAATGCGTCTTGCGAACGATGATCTTTTGGAATCAAAAGAGGGAGAATGGTCTTTTGCCTTCAATATGACCGTTCAAGAAAGCAATGTAGATCAGTTTTCTGTCGGATCGGAAGAATGGATGAAAGAGATTTTTAGGTCTTCACTTTTTCAGAAAAAACCGTCGATTTCAGAGGAGAAAAAAAATAATCCGATGATTCAAAAAGCCTTTGAACTTCTTTTTTAAATTTTCATTTAAAAAAATATTTTCATTTTTTTCATTTTTCTTATTGTCAAATTATAAAGTTTTAATTACTTTTAACTTATTCGACACATGATCCATATTTTTTCTGATATATTGAAAGGGGGTGATTTGGAATGCCCGTAAAAAAAGCTGCAAAAAAAGTAGTTAAGAAAGCCGTTAAAAAGGCTGTCAAGAAGGCCGCCCCCAAAAAGAAGGCTGCTAAGAAGGTTAAGAAGAAATAATTTTTCTTTTCCAAAAGGGAGAAGCTCCTCGGGGCTTCTCCCTTTTTTTATTTACCTCGTATTTAGGCCGATTTCCAAGTCCTTCCCTCTTTATTTAAATTTTACGCTTCTCTCTTGTCTGTTGCTTTTTCTTCTTCTCGTTAGAGACCTTCAACTTTGCATCACAGACTCGTCTTTTAGATTTAATCGTTCGTTGAGGAGTAAGAAAAAGAATCCTGCTTGTTGTTAAAATGATTCCTTGTTTCCCTGAAATCGAATGATTTAAGGTTTTATTATCGTTTAATAGAATAAATACTTATTTTTATGTTAAAATTAAATTATCTATATTTAAATTAAAATAGATAATTTATTTAAGTATGTTTGCGGTTTCAATTTCTCCTATGAGACTAAGGAGTGAGTGGGAGCGACTTGATTGAGGAGGAGGGTAGAGTGGGGAGGGGGATTTGAATTATGAGGAGAAGTGAAGTTTTTGAATTTTGGAGTAACTCATGGGGACACGGTATCCGTTGGCCTCGAGAATACGATGTATGGGGAGAGGGGAGTCGATGGCGATTCCGGAGAGGTGGAGCGCTTTTTTTTCGAATCGTTGGATGAGTTCTGAACGGAGTTCTTTTTCGTTGAGATAGTGGAGCGCCTTATAAAAGAGGTCGTAGTAGAGTTCTATGGGGGTTCTGGGTTCAGTGAGCGACTCAATGATTTCGGAGAAATAATGAAGGACTTGAAGGATTTTGTAATCGCGTCTGATTCCTAGGTAGGCGGTCTTGAGTTCGATCTCCTTCAGGGTATCGATTTCACTTTTTACTTTAGAGATAAATTGGATTTCGCAGCGATAGTAAAGATCGAGACGACCTTGATAGGGGGATCCGGGGCGTAAGGCGCCTTTGGCGATGGTTTTAATCCGTCCGTGATCCTTGGTGATCCACGTGATAATGAGGTCGCTATTTTGGAAGGGAAACTTGTGAGTCAAGAGACCCTCGGTTGAGAGAGGGCATTTCATGGGGATTAGTTAAGAGTCGGAATAGGGATTTGAATTTCGGAGAGTCTCCAGAAGGCGGGAGTGAGATCGGTATTATGAAAAAGCATTCGTTGGGGGTGACCCGCGGAGGGAAGGCTAATTTCGTTGAGATGTTTCATGAGAAGTTGAAGATCGTTTAGCCAATCTTCTGAGTGATAGGTCCCACGTCTTGAGATCGCAAGGACCGATCCTCCATTGAGAGTTGATAAGCGAAGTCCCTTTTCTTTGGGGTCTGGAAGAGTGGCGTAGCTGCTCAAAATCATTTGAAGATAGATCTTTGTTGGCTTGGGGTTTTCAGAGGAGGGAATCCAACCCGGGAAGGTGAGAATAATCGGATAACGGATCGGAGCCTTTGCTAGAGCAAGATAACGGGAGGTAAGTCGAAATGATTTTTGAATCTCATTTTCTGAAAGATCGATGACTTCTGCTTCGATGACTGGTGTTTCTTGAATATTTTTAATTACAATCTTTCCCGTCGGACTCGTTTGGATCCAATCCTTTGCTTGTAAAGCAGCAAGGGTCAAGAGGAGGAGTGAGAGCGGGAGGAAAGTTCGTTTCACATCACCTTAGTTTTGCGTTGGTTCTGAGGCTGCGGGAGTATCCACTAATGGGGAGGAGGTTAAGACCATCTCCTCAATTAAGGCATCGGAGTTTTCTTGTCCCCGACTTTCATTGGCGAGTCGTGGATGAGATTCCGGGCTTTTATCTTGTTCCTCATGTTTATTGAGGCGGTAGGAGAGAATCGAAGAGACCCCTCTTTCTTGCATCGTTACCCCATATAAGGCATCTGCGACGCTGATCGTTCGTTTGTTGTGAGTAATCACGACAAATTGAGAGTTGGAGAGGAATCGTTTCAACATTTTGATAAAACGATTAATGTTGGATTCATCAAGCGGAGCATCCATTTCATCCAAGACGCAGAAGGGACTTGGCTTGACTTGGTAAAGAGCGAAGAGGAGTGCCACGGCGGTCATTGTTTTTTCTCCTCCGGAGAGCAAGGTGATGCTTTGGGGTTGTTTTCCGGGAGGTTTTGCAATGATATCGATCCCGGATTCCAGAGGATCATTTTCATCTTGGAGAACGAGTTTACCCATTCCTCCACCAAAAAGTTCAGTGAAGGTTTGTTGGAAGTTCACGCGCACTTTTTCAAAGGTCTCTGAGAAGAGAATCTTGGTGGTTTCGTTGATCTTTTTAATCGCCTCCAAGAGTTGTTCTCGTGAGTTACGAAGATCTGCCAGTTGATTTACTAAGTTTTGGTGATGTTTTTCTAAATCTTCGTATTCAGCGATCGAATCTAAATTGACAGGACCCATGCTATCGAGGCGCTGACGTTTCTCGGAAACCTCGGCATCGATCATATCCCAATCGGGGGTTTGTTCCTCTTCGCTGACTTCAGGAAGGTTTTCTAAGGAGAGTTGATAGTGATGCTCAAAGCGTTCACGCAGCGCATTGAGTTTCATTTCACGTTTACTAATCGCAACCTCGATCGAGGTTTTTTTGGATTGAACTTCGGAGAGTTCGCGTCGGAAATTGCGAAGAATTTGTTCTTGCTCCTGAATTGTTGATTGAAGTCCCCCCTTCATTTCGCATTTCGCGTTCAAGTGCTCCTCTAATTCACGGATTTGAATTTCGGCACTGTTCTGTTCTTCAATCGCTGAGGCGATTTCGTCACGTGAAGTTTGAACTCGTATTCCATATTCCTCAATCGATTGACGGCGTTGAGAGAGAGTTTCATTGAGCTCATGAATTCGCAGATTCGCTTGAACTTGTTGATGGGCGAGGTGATCTCGTTGTTGTGCCTGAGTCGCAAGTTGAACTTTCAGTTCAGAAAGTTCTTGGCGAATGCCTCCCTCTTCATGAAGTAAGTCTTCGAGTTGTCGGCTTAAAGAGTCGCTCTCCTCTTGTGCGGTTTGAATTTGAACCGTGAGACCTTCACGTTCGGCGACGAAGAGTTGTAATTTCTCTTGGTCGGCTTGATCTTGAGCGATTAATCGATTGATATCGGCGAGGAGAGTTTGGATTTGGCGATCAATTTGAACTCCTGTTTCATCGATGGCGTGATGTGATTGACGATGTTTCGTGACCTCAATCTCTTGCTCATGGGTTCGCTCTTGAATTTGTTGATATTCTGATTGAAGTGTTGTGAGTTGTTCTTGAAGTGAATCAAAACGATTTTGTTCAGCTTCGAAATGAACTCGGAGGTCGTTGAGTTCAAGATCGATGACTCGTATTTCATTTTGTCTTAAGAAAAGATCGTAGGTGGCAGCATCATGACAACCGACTTTGATAAATCCTTGTGCGGTGATCAGATCGCCATGAACGGTCGCAATGGTGGCCTCTGGGTAGCGTTGTTTTAGGGCTAAGGCTTCATCGATTGATTCGGTGACGAAGGAGTATTCGAGCAGTGATTTAAGTAAGGGGAGAATTTCCGTATGTGCTTCAATTTTAAGAAGGGCGTGAGAGGATTCATGCAGGAGTGTTGTTGTGTAGGGACGAGAAATGTTCCGGAGAGCAAGCGTAACCTGCTTCATTTCACGAGAGTGGAGTGATTGGATGAGTGGTTGTGCTTGATCAAGATTTTCGAGAATTAAAGCTTGTGCGTTCTCTCCGAGAAGAAGGGAGATCGCTTTTTCAAATCCGGAGTGAACCTGGAAATGATCTGAGAGAAGTCCCGAAAGTTGAAGAGAAAACTCGGAAGTTTGAATATCTGTGAGTACTTGTTGAAGGTCAGGGGAGACTTTGGAGCGCTTTTGGACGATTTCAGAAAGGGCCGATTTTTGAGCCTCCTTGGAGTGAAATGCTTTTTTCGATTGATCGAGAAGCTGTTGAGCTCCTTTAAATTCGCCTTGGATTGATTGAAGGGATTCGGAAATCGAAGAGCGACGTGATTTGAGGGATTGGAGGTTTTCCTCTGTTGAGCGGAGAAGCGTCTCGACTTCGAGGCGACGGGCTTCGTTTGCTTGGTGGCGTTGATCGAGGAGACCTTGTTCTGTTTTGAGGTTTTCTAAACGGAAGAGGAAGTTCCGTTGTTGGAGTTCAAGGGCGGCTGTTTGCTCTCGGATGAGGTGGAGTTTGTTTTGAAGTTGATTGAGCGATTCTAGTTTTGCGGAGCGTTGCAGGTCAATGGTTTGCCTTTTTTGATCGATAGTCCGGAAGGATTCCTCTTTTTCTACGCAAGCCGATTCCGTATTTTGAACAATGAATTGGAGTTCCTCTAATTGAGTTCCTAAGTGTTGAAGGCTTTCTTCTTGGATACGGATTTTTTCATCAACAGAGGCGAGTTCAACTTGAGCTTGTTCTTGGAGTTGTTGATATTCGACGATGCGACTTTCGTTGTTTTGGATTCGTTGGATTGCTTTTTCTTGGGTGATTCGATGATTATTTTGAAGATCGCGAAGTCCGGCGATTGAACGTTCGAGTTCTTCGACCTCAAGACGGACTTGATTCAGTCCTGCTTCTTGTCCCTCGATTTGTTGTTCAAAGGAGGTTTGTTGCGAAGAGGAGTCGAGAAGTTGAGCTTGGTATTGAGAGAGTTCTAATTGAATCTCATCGAATTGATGTTTTCCAAGTTTGAGTTCAAGTCCTTTGAGTTCTTCAAGAAGTTCTTGATAGCGTTTCGCTTTACTGGCTTGGCGTTGCAAGGAGCCCAATTGACGGGAGACTTCTTGGATTTGAGTATCGAGAATTGTGCTGTTCGCCTCGGCATGTTCGAGTTTACGGAGAGCCTCTTTGCGTTGGCTTTTGTAGCGTGTGATCCCTGCTGCCTCTTCAAAAATAGCTCGGCGATCTTCAGGACGTGCGGAAAGAATTAAATCGATCTTTCCTTGTTCCATAATGGAATAGGAGGAGCGACCGATTCCGGTATCCATAAAGGTTTGTTGGATATCTCGGAGGCGACACGGTTGTTTATTGATCTCGTATTCACTAGATCCATCACGGAAAAGACGACGAGTAATCGTGATCTCATTGTATTCTGTTTGAAGCGTTCCTTCGCAGTCGCCGAAAGTGAGGGAGACCTCTGCCATTCCGAGCGGTTTGCGATTTTCGCTTCCGTTAAAAATAACATCTTGCATTTGACCGCCGCGAAGGGCTTTGGCGGATTGCTCTCCGAGCACCCATCGGATCGAATCTAAGACATTGCTTTTTCCGCAGCCATTCGGACCGACGATGGCAGTGATCCCTTTATGGAACTCGATTTTAGTAGGATCAGAGAAGGATTTAAATCCGTGTACATGGAGTGCTTTGAGGTACATATTAAAACCGATAAAAGCGATCAATACTCACAAGACAAGAAAAAGATTAACCACAACTAATAGTATAAGAAAATTTAATATACACTATATGTAGTGTATATTGATCTTAAATCCTATCATCTTAAAGATAAGAGATTTAGGTAAACTTTATACACAAAAGAAGATAATAAAGTGAAATAATTGCGAGTTGATTGAGATCGGCATTGAGATCGTTTGGATAGAGAGGATGGGGGGCTTTAATGAGCGAGGGAGTATTATTTCCGCTTTACGCGACTCCTTGATTCCTCTTCCCTAAGCAGAATATCATGACTCCCTTTGTTTCATTGAATTCTTGGACGCATCCGGGACAGGTCTATCAGGCCATGGATCCCGTAGCGGTTTTAAGGGGAGGGATACGAGATTGGGGGATTCTTTCGGAGACCCTCCAACGCTATCAAAAACAGTTAGTGGATACCCCTCATCCGCTAGGGGGACTGGTGGGTTATATCTCTTATGAAGGAGATTTTTGTTTTGGGGTCTTTCCGGAGATTCATTCCTCATTTCATGAGCAGCAAACGGAGCGTTGGAAGGAACGTGCTCTTGTTTTAGAGAGGGAGACCTCGTTAGGGAGTTTGGTCTCTTCTTGTGGTGAGGGGGAGTTTTGTCGACGTGTTTGTAAGGCGCAGGAGTATATTCGTTCCGGGGATATTTATCAGGTAAATCTTGCTCATCGTTTTCAAGCCCCGTGGGAGGGGAATCCTTATCGACTTTTTGAATCGTTGATGCAGCGGAGTCCTGCTCCTGGATCGGCCTTTCTTGATTTTGGAGAGCAGAAGATTTTATGTTCCTCTCCGGAGCTTTTTTTAAAGATTCAGGGGAGACATATGGTGACCCGTCCGATTAAAGGGACTCGTCCGAGGGATCGAGATCCGATTCGTGATGGACAGCTGGCTTACGAATTAATTGCCGATCCTAAAGAGCTCGCGGAACTCATTATGATTACCGATTTAGAGCGAAATGATCTCGGGCAGATTTGCGACTATGGAACGGTTCAAGTGACCGATTTGATTAAATTGGAGAAATATCCGCAGGTTTATCATTTGGTTTCGACGGTGGAAGGGGATTTACGTCCTGAGATTGATGTGATTGAGGCGGTAAAGGCCTGTTTTCCGGGGGGATCGATTACAGGGGCTCCTAAAAAAAGGGCTCGTGAGATCATTAGTGAGCTTGAACAGATGGATCGTGGAATTTATACGGGGGCGATTGGGTATTTTGCTTTTAATGGGGATGTTTCTTTGAGTATGGCGATTCGGACGATGTTTGTGGAGTCAGGGATTGTTCATTTTCATGTGGGGAGTGGGATTACCATCGATTCTGTGCCTGAGCGGGAGTATCAAGAGACGCTCCATAAGGCGAGTGGAATGAAGTGGGCGTTGGAGATGCACGCGGCTCAATCCTCTGAGGTTAAACGGGAGGTGTTGAGATGAGGAAAAAGGAAGAAAGTAAAGTGATTCCGAATTTTGCGCCGTGGCTTGGAGTCTTTGAGACCTTGAAGGTGATTAACGGTCGGGTTCTTTTTTTTAAGGAACATGCTCTCTCTTTAAAAGAAAGTGCAGCGGTCATGGGCTTAAGGGCACCGTCTGAGAAAGTCCTTCAAAAAATACAAATACCGAGGCTTTCCGGTCGACTTCGTTGGATTGTCGATACTGAAGGATTTCGATTTCTTTTTAATGCGGAGAAAATGGGGAGGAGATCGGCTTACATTTTAGGGGTTTCGCAAGTGAGGGTCGGAAGTCAGAATTGGGATGCTCGTTATAAAACAGTGAGTTACTTAAGTCATTGGCAGGCACGGATGGAGTGTGAGACGGTGGATGAGGTTGTTTTGCTGAATGAATGGGATGAAATCGCTACGGTTTCAATGGCGAATATTTTTTGGGTAAAAAATGGAGTCGTTTATACTCCCAGTATTGATTGTGGCTGTCGTAAGGGGGTTGTCCGTCAATGGATTCAAAAGCAGGTGCGTGTTAAAGAGGGGGGCTACGGTTTAGATCAATTAGCGGAGGCGGAGGAGATTTTTTTAACGAATAGTATGCTGGGAGTTCAGCCGGTGTGCCGTTTTTTGGGTCGAGCGTTTAGGAAGGGAAAGCAGACCTCTTTATTTGTGAAAAAATGGAATGAGTTCCTGATTTAAGATTTTTTTGATTTGTTTAATATTAGGTTGACGAATGGGCCCTTTTGCAATCATGATGTTAAAAATTTATGGACTATCCCCGAAAAACTAAAATTATTGTGACCCTTGGACCGGCAACTTCTGAACCGGAAATGATCAAAAAGTTAATGTTAGCGGGAGTGAATGTCTTCCGTTTTAATATGTCTCATGCTCCGCATGATTGGGTCCATCGGACGGCAAAATCGATTCGTGGCTTTTCGGATGAACTTTCAAATCCAGTGGCGATTTTGCTCGATACTCAAGGGCCTGCGATTCGGACCGGAGATCTCCCTGCTAAATTAGATTTAAAGCCAGGGGATGTTTTCACCTTTACCGTTCGCGGTGAAAAGAGTGAAGAGGCTTACTCAGTTGATGTGAATTATGATGATCTCGTCAACGATATCAATGTGGGAGATACGGTGTTGGTCGATAACGGCGTTATTCAAATGAAAGTTTTGACCAAGGAGGCGCATAAGCTCAAATGTGAAGTGTTGACGCCCGGTCTTTTAGGCAGTCGTAAGCATATTAATCTTCCTGGAGTGAAAGTGAACCTTCCCGCTTTAACGGAAAAAGATATTCGTGATGTTCAATGTGGGGTCGAGGCCGGTGTCGATTGGATCGCTCTTTCCTTTGTTCGTGAGGGACGTGATGTTCAGATTCTTCGTGAACTTCTTAAATCCAAAAATTCCGCTCATATTAAGATCGTCGCTAAGGTTGAGGATCAACTGGCGGTGAAGAATATCGATGAAATTGTCGAAGCGGCGGATACTGTCATGGTGGCTCGTGGAGATCTTGGAATTGAATGTCCTTATGAGGAGCTTCCGATTATTCAACGACGGATTGTGAAACGTTGTCTTCAACGTGGAAAACCGGTCATTGTGGCAACACACATGTTAGAAAGTATGATTTCCAATCCGATTCCGACTCGTGCGGAGATTACGGATGTGGCGAATGCCGTTTATGAGGAGGCTGATTGTATTATGCTTTCGGGTGAAACCACTGTCGGTAAATATCCAGTTCAATGCGTGGAAGTGATGAATAAGGTGGCGTGTCGGATTGAGCGAAGTGGAAACGTCGGTTTCCATGAATCGGTTCAATTGCATAGTGATCGGGATCGTGTAGCGGCATCAGCGGTTCATTTGGCGGATGAAACCCGGGCCCATGGAATCTGTGTCTTTACTCGAAGCGGCGGTTTGGCAGGAATTGTTGCCGCGCTTCGTCCTGAAGTTTCACCGATCTATGCCTTTGCAGAAAGCAAAGAGCTTTGTCAGCAACTTTGCCTTATTTTTGGGGTGATTCCGATTCAGATTGATTTTGGAACTGAGCCTAAGGAGACGATGGAACGTGCGGAGGCAGCTCTTCGTCATCGTGGGTTAACCCCTCCTGGAACAAAAATGGTTTTTGTTGCGGATCATCGTTTAGTGGATCATGCCGTTGAAACGATGCAATTACGGGTTTTTTAGGATCCCTTGTTCATGCGAAGAGACTTTAAAGGTTGGACGATTTTCATTACCGGGGCCTCTGCAGGTCTTGGACGGGAGTTTGCACGGCAGTGGGCTCGCGAGGCGGGTCGTCTGGTTTTAGTCGCTCGTCGAACAGATCGTTTGGAGCAAGTGAAAGAGGATCTTCTTTCGATTAATTCTACCTTACAAATTGATCTTTTAACTTACGACATTAGCGTTCCTGAAGAGATGGTTCGGTTGATGAACTGGTGTGATGAGAATCAAGTTCATGCCGATCTATTGCTGAATAATGCAGGGTTGGGGGACTACGGAGTTTATGAACTAACGGATTGGACAAAGCTCGATCAGATGTTGATGGTAAATATTGTCGCACTCTCCGCTTTGACTCGATATTTTCTCCCAGAAATGATCCGTCGAAAAAAAGGGGCGATTGCGAACGTGAGTTCGATTGCGAGTTTTCTTCCAGTTCCAACCTTTGCCGTTTATGCGGCGACAAAGGCCTATGTGACCAGTTTTTCCGAGGCCCTTTCGGTGGAGTTAGAGGGGACAGGGGTAACCGTGACGGCGATTTGTCCCGGTCCTATTCCGACGGAATTTGGATCGGTCGCAGAGCGGACCGGAAAAACAAAGCCGTTAGAGTCCCCTCCTTGGTTTCAAATTACGGCTCCGCAGGCGGTAAGGGAATCGATTGGAGCGATTCGTTCTGGAAAACCGCGTTTTGTTCCCGGATGGATCGTGCGGTGTGTGGCGATGATGATGAGTGGATCTCCTGCCCTCTTGATTCGGTGGATTGGAAAAAGGTTTGGAAAATTTCCCGATAAGGCACAGAGTCAGCGCGACGCGGTACGTGTCGCTGAATGAATATTACTTTAAAAGAGAATGTAGCGGTTCGATCTCCGAATTGGCTAGGGGATGCAGTGATTTGTCTGCCAGCGGTTCGTAATCTTAAAAAGTTTCTAGGTGATCGACCTTTAACTGTGGTGACCCCAGAAAAACTTCAAGGATTGTGGAATCAGTGTCGATTTGTTGATCGTGTGATATCCTTGCCGAACTCGAAGAAAATGATTACCTCTGTGCGTCAAATTCGGAGTGCCAAGATTGATTCTATTTTTCTTTTTCCGAATTCCCTAAGGGTAGCCAGTGAGGCAGTGATCGCTCAAATTCCTCAAAGAATTGGAAAAAGAGGGCATTCACGTCGATTTCTTCTTACCGATCTTTGTCCTCCATTTTCTTTTAGTGCTGAGAAGATTCATCAAAAGTACGATTATATTGAGATGGTCCGTCAAGCGACAGGGGAGAGTGACGAATCGCTTCCGATCATTTTAGAAAATCGTGATCGAGTAAGGGAAGATGAAATTGCTATTTTTCCCGGAGCCGAGTATGGGGCGGCGAAGCGATGGATTTCTGAGCGATTTATTCAGACGGCTCAGGTGTTACAAAAAAAGACCGGGGCTCGAATTCGATTTTATGGGGCGGAAAAGGATCGGGAGATATGTGATGAGATTTCATCGCAAGTCGAGGGAAGTCAATCTTTCGCAGGAAAAACGACTTTAGAGGAATTGATTCAGAGAATGGCTTCGGTGAAGTTAGTGATAGGCAATGACAGCGGAGCGATGCATTTAGCGTCACTTCTAAGAACTCCCGCTGTGGCACTTTTTGGATCGACCGAGCCCCGACTTACAGGACCGATGAGTGATACCGTGACTGTGATCCGAAAGCATCTTGTTTGTAGTCCCTGCTTTCTCCGGGATTGTCCTCTAGACTTTGGTTGTATGAAGAAGATTTCAGTGGAGGAAGTCGTTCAAGCAAGTTTAGCTCATTTAGTAGAGTAGGAAGGGTAGGTCGATAGACCTCCCTTCCTCTCATCAAACCGAACGTGCGGTTTTCCCGCATTCGGCTTTCGGAGGTGATTTTATCTTTAGGCATTTTGATTCTTCCATGGGGCGTTCATCGGGAAGCGAATCAGA
>CAMCYL010000016.1 GCA_945883905.1 Akkermansia muciniphila
TTGTCTCGCGCACTCCCTGCGCAAAGCGCAATACCAAAAGGGAAAGAAGTTGGAGAGCCGAGGGCAGGCAACTAGAAACGGGGGTGAGCAGGGGTTTCGTATCGACGCCTCCTCCTTCGTCCAAGCACTTCGGCGAGACAAGCCGCCGCCACGTTAAAACCCTCCCCCCCCTTCGTTCTGACCACGGCTCTTGCGAGCCTCCTCCCTATTTTTAAAAAGTTCTCGAAAACGAGCTTTCGATCTCTTTTTAAAAACAGGAACCTATCGCTTACGCTCTTGGAGTCAGAACTTCCCCTCCCTTCATACAAAAATAATCCGAGAATTTCTCCCTGAGAGGATCGTGAGCTCTTTCCGAGGAGAGGTGAAAACCGATCCCCTACAGAGAAACTCGATCGTTTTTTGAAAATCCTTTTTTCAAAGAAACGGGAGAGATTCTCTGGAGACGGCAGCCGACGAAGGCGGCGCCGAAAGGAAAGAGCTCACGATCCTCTCCCCCTCCGACGTTGCGGCGTCGCGTCGTTGCGTGAGAACTGCTTTAGGATTTCAATCCCCCTCCTCTAATTCAAATCTCAAATCCAGAGTTATTTTGGACGGTAGCGGAGAGGAGTTGATTTTTTGAATTGACCTTAAATACATTTCATCTCAAATGAATCCTCTTTTGAAAAACAAACCAAAAAAAGTTCTCATCCAACAGCCTGACCTCGAGACGGTACAGCATCTTCACCAACACATCCTAAACGTCTCCCCCGATGCTGAAATTTATGCCCCCGCAAATGCTCAAGAGATCGAACAATATTATCTCACAGTTACCAACATCGACCTTCTCATTGCCGAAGTTTATATCGAGGGAATCGATGCTCTTGCCGATTATCTAAAATTTCGAGCCTCACACCCCAATATTCCTGTTTTGATCGCAACTCGCTACGATCTGAGTAGCTACTCAGAATATATTCAAGGAGTTCCCGTTGTTGTTCTTCCTTACGAAGAAAAGCATTTGGAAAGCATCATTCCCCAACTCCTCCAAGGAATGAAACCAAGCGAACTCACCACCTCCATTTCAAGGAGAATACCGATTGGAACTCAAAGCATTAAACTCGTCCAAAAAAACAAAAAAGAAAACGAAGAGTCCAAGCCAATCGATAAGCCTGATAACGTCATCCAAAAGAAAATCAACCCTCTTCCTCAAAAGCCCTCCTCCAATTCAGTGATTGAAGTCCAAAGACAACTTCAACAACAAATGAGAAAGACGATTCTCTTCTCCTTTTGCTCACTGCTGACAGTGACCTCCATTTTCTGTTTTCTCGTCTACTTAGGAAAGATCCCTGCCATCTATCGATATGCTCGTTTTCTCGAACTCCCCTGGACCGACTATCAAGAAATGATTGCGATTCCAGCAGGCGAATTCCTTTATGGAGGGGAAGAAGGAGCGACCCCAACCTCCGAAACCACTGGAGAATTTTGGATCGATCAATACGAAGTCACCTTAGGACAATATCAAAAATTTTTAAAAGCGATGGAAACCGAAAAACCGGAAACCTACGCCCACCCAGATATGCCGAATGTCAGTCGTGGATTTAAACCGAAGGAATGGGATAAACTCATTCATACCATTCGCGAAAATACGCATTATAACGGAGTCCATCTCAACCTCAACTGCCCTGTCTTTAATGTCGACTGGTGGGATGCCTACGCCTACGCCAAATGGGCCGGTAAAAGACTTCCCACTGAGCAGGAATGGGAAAAAGCAGCCCGCGGCCCCAAAGGAAACTCTTTCTCTTGGGGAAAAGATGAAAAAATGACCTCGAAAGCCAATCTCGGCTTAGACTACTCACCGGGAGATCCCTCAAAAGGGGGATTTAAAGACCACTTCCAAATGATGAATCCGGTCACCGAAAAACCGGAGGATATCAGCGAATACGGCGTTGTGGGGATGAATGGCAATGTCAGCGAGTGGACCGGAACATGGGGAGAAGGAAAGCTCGAAAGCATTAAAGTCCCCGTGATCCGCGGCGGAAGTTTTGTCTCTCAAAAAAATATCTACATCCACCAGCGAATCGTCAAACGAGATGCTAATACCCCCGAAGAATGGCTTGGATTCCGCTGCGTCCGCGACACCCCCCCTATCTCCCCTTAATAATGAATTAGAGCAAGATCATTTTTTCGATAATATTCCGCTGTCGCTGCTTTTTGAGAATAACGATCGAATGCTTTCTGAAATTCCTCTGGGAAAGGAGGCAATGAGGTCAACGTTTTAGAAAAATGATAGAGCCGAAGATCATCCCCCGATTGATAAGCAAGTGGTAAATTGGTTAAAGTATGAATTCACGCTTTCCGTATGATCTCAATTCTTTTTTTCCTGATCGATTCTATTTTCGCACTGGAACCAGATGCGGGAGCCGCTGGAGCCTCATCAATCTCAAGAGCTGATATCTCCTCAACAAATAACAAAGAACTCCTCGATATTTCTCATTCTTTCGATTTTGCCTTCACTCCATAAAACTATCATTCTATCATTGACGACTTCCTACTCTTTATTCGAAAATAGTGAAAATGACTAAACGGAAATATGAATACTCTTTTAAAAAAAACCTATCCTGAAAACATATTAAAGCCTTATTGGAGGACGAATATAATTGAGCGTGACCCGATTTATTTTGTACAAGAAGGCGATCGATCTCCGATTCGTGGTCGACTCCTTTTCACACCAGAACGGATGATGAAGGCAGAAAACCGAACCATTCCTGGTTGGGTGCCCCCCCAAGGTGTGGAGGATTTGCCTAATCTTTTGGTCAAAAAACCGGATTTAATAATTGTCGCTTATGGAATGAATGATATTTCAGAAAATAAGCCAGAAAATTTTCGTCACTCCATTAAATCAATTATAGATCAAATCAATCAAACTCTTCCGAATAGTGAGGTTATTTTGGTTTCACCGATGCTCGGAAACCGAGAGTGGCATCATAATCCACGAGAGCGTTTCCCCATTTTTAGAGAGGTCATTCGATCCTTTGAGAAAATAGGGGTAGGGTTTGCGGATATGACCTCGCTATGGGAGTTTTTAGATCAACATAAGGCTTTCCATGACTTAATCGGAAATGGAGTTAATCATCCGAACGATTTTGGACATATTTTATATGCTCAAACGATCTTAGGATTACTTGTCGAAGAAAAAAAATTCTTATCAATATAAACTATGAAAAAAAATCGTTATTCAGTCATTTTAGGAAATCTTGGTAATACTTGTGATCGTTTTCTCCCAAGCGGATACAAAGAGCAGCCGACAAAACCAGAGATGATTCGACAATCCTCTGAAATCCCTGGAATCGAGGGAATCGAACTCATTGGTTCTTGGGATATTACTGAAAAAAACGCTAAAGAGATCGACCAAAGCCTCAAAGCGGTTGGGTTAGATTGTGTTTCCATTATTCCTGATCTTTTTTCCCAAAAACGCTGGGGCAATGGAAGTTTTTCGGCGAAAGATCCTGCGATTCGAAAACAGGCCTTAGAAGAGACTCGATCGGTTTCACGAATTGCACTCGAAATCGGATGCCCGCTGATTAATTTGTGGTTGGGGCAAGATGGCTATGACTATCCCTTAACCGCCCATTATGCGGATCAACGACGATGGTTAACAGAAGGGATCGCTCAAGTTGCTGCAGAATTTCCAACCTTAAAATTTGCTTTAGAATATAAAATGAAGGAACCCCGAACCCACTCCTTCCAAGCCCGTGCCGCCGACACCTTATTAATGGCGATCCAAACCGAATGTCCCAATGTGGGAGTCTGTATTGATGTGGGACACTCCTTAATGGCCTCTGAAAATGTCGCTGAAGCCGCTGTCATTTTAGGAAAGAGGCTCTTTCATATGCATTATAATGACAACTATCGAACATGGGATGATGATATGATTGTCGGATCTATTCATATGGTCGAATATTTTGAGCTTCTTTTTTGGTTAAAAGAAATCGGATACGAAGGCTGGCATTCGATGGATCAATATCCCTATCGCGAGAATGGTGCGGCCGCCATCCATGAAAGTATTGCTTTCTTACGTTCGGTCGAAAAGAGGTTAACCCAAGAGAATTGTCAACAAATTCGGGAGCTTTTAAAAACAGGGGATGCGACAAAATCAACCCGTTGGATGCGAGAATTACTTTTTAAAGATTAAATCGTATCCCCTTGTGTGCAAATGAGGCGAATCGAACAAGAAAAGAGTTGTTACGCCCCCTCTGGTTTACACCACACTTTTCGCTCTTTATAAATTAATCCATTGACCTTCTGAATCACTGCCGCCGCATGGGCCTCCTTCACATCAACGAGAGTCTGTTTCGGATATAATCGAATCGCTCCCACTGTTTCTTTCGGTAAAGAGGTACTCTCTAATATCATTCCTAAAACCTCACCCGCTTTGACTTCGTGGATCGTTCCCACTCCGACAACCACACGAGTCATTCCGGCTTCACGAGGAAGACTGGGTTGTTGAGGACGCTTCGGTCGCTCTTCAAAAGCGGCTTTTTCTCGGGTCGGAAAACTCCGTTCTGGACGATCCCGACGCTCTCCTTCACGGGAACGAGCGGGCGAGCGATCGCCTCTTTCAAAACGATCGCGACCTCCCTCGGATCGAGCTCCACGCTCCCCCCCACGACCTCCACGAGGTTCACGACTCTCCATAGGTGTCGGAGCCGCTTTCGGTTTATCCCCATTCAGCATATGAATTAACGCAGAGGCGACATCGGTCGAGGCATAGCCTTGATCTAACAATCCTTTGATCATCTCATCATGACGGGGATAAGTCCCTTTTTCCAAGGTCTCACGAAGCGATTCCACAAAAAGACTACTTCGCTTATCCTCGACTTGCTCCACGGAAGGGACTCGTTCTTGGCGGATCGTTCCTTTGGTAAAACGAATAATCGATTGCAACTTATAAAGTTCTCGACCGGAAACAAAAGTGATCGCACGTCCCTTTCGTCCGGCTCGACCGGTTCTCCCAATTCGATGGATATAATCCTCGCCATCATTTGGAAGATCATAGTTAAAAACCACCTCGATATCATCGACATCCAAACCACGAGCAGCGACATCGGTCGCAATTAAAAACTCGATCCCCCGTTTACGGAACTTCGCTATCACACGCTCTCTAAGCGGTTGCGTCATATCCCCATGCATTTTATCAGCGGCATAACCACGGGCGGTTAAATGCTCCGTTAGATCATCGACCATCATCTTGGTCGCACAGAAAATAATCCCAAATTTAATATCTTGAATATCAATAATTCGACAAAGCACATCGATCTTAAATCGACGATCGACTTCATAATAAATCTGCTCGATCGAAGGAACGGTCATCGCTTGCGCTGCGATCTCAATCGTCTTCGGATTTCGCGTAAAGGTTTTAATCAGATCTTGAATTGGACGAGGAAGCGTGGCGGAAAAGAAAACTGTCTGACGTTCTTTCGGGGCCTGTTTCAAAATGATTTTAATATCCTCGAGGAATCCCATATCGAGCATCCGATCGGCCTCATCCAAAATCACCATTTTAATTTTATCAAGAACAAGTGATTTGCGCTGTAAATGATCCATCACCCGACCCGGAGTCCCGACAATGATCTGGGCGCCTTGTTGAAGTCCCCGAAACTGTCTCTCGTACGATTGGCCCCCATAAATCGGGAGTTCGCGAACCCCCGCCTTAAAAGCGGCAAGTTTTGAGACCTCCTCGGCGACCTGCACCGCGAGTTCCCGTGTTGGACAGAGAATCAAGATCTGCGGAGCGCGGAGAGAGGGGTCCACTTTTTGAATAGCTGGAATCGAAAAAGCCGCTGTTTTTCCAGAACCTGTTTGGGACATTCCGACCACATCTGAACCGGATAAAAGAAAGGGAATGGCCTCGGATTGAATATGGGAGGCCTCCTCATAGCCAATCTTATGGATGGCCTTAATGAGTTCTGGAGAGAGGCCGAGTTCGGTAAAAAGTTTCTTCTGCATCAAGGCTTTTAAAAGAGGATCCCTCGAGATACCAGACAAAACTTTACTCATCTCAAGATCCGAAAGCCCTTCAAATCTCTTTTCTCCTCCATCCATTTCAACTCCTTCTCCTTGATCCGATCGTGCAAATGAGTTTCATTCAACTCCTCTAGATAGGCCTCGATCTCCGACTCCTCCCCCTCTAAAATTAACTCCACGCGTCCATCCACTAAATTCCTCACTGTTCCCATCAGATCATATCCCGTCACCACCTGCTGCGCCGTATAGCGAAATCCAACTCCTTGTACGGTCCCCGAAAAATAGACTTCAACTCTTTTCATTTATCGACCGTACCTTAAAAGCCTCAGACCGTTCAAACAAACAATCACAGTGCTTCCCTCATGTCCAATCACTCCCAAGGTCAGCGGTAAATGGAGGCCCAAGGCACTCACGACTAAAACCGCAATCACAAAACTCGCAAACCCAAGATTTTGAAAAACCACTCGCTGGGCCTGTCGACTCAAGGCCAAAATATGTGGAATTTTCCGTAAATCATTCGACATCAAAACCACATCAGCACTCTCTAAGGCCACATCACTCCCCGCCGCCCCCATTGCAATTCCCACATTCGCAGTGCTCAGGGCCGGAGCATCGTTCACCCCATCCCCGACCATCGCCACGGATCCATATTTGCGATGCTCCTGCAAAATCCTCATTTTATCTTCCGGTAAAAGCTGTGCAAAAACCTCATCCACTCCGGTTAATTTTCCGATATATTGAGCCGATCGCGCATTATCTCCCGTAAGCATCAAAATCCGTTGAACTCCCAATCGTCGAAGCTCCTGAATCACGGTCACCGCCTCCGGTCTCAAGGTATCCGATAACGCCACAAGCCCTAAAAGTAAGACCTGCTTTCTGCTTTCATCAATCTCCGTTAAATGAACCACGGTCTTCCCCTCGCTCTCCCACTCTTCGAGAATCGGCTTTAAGATTTCAAATCCCCGCAACTCATAGCCGGCAAATAAACGAGCCCCCCCCACCGCAATTTCTCGTCCCTCTACCCATGCCTTTGCTCCCTTGCCGGGAACCGATTGAAATTGAGTCGGCGATTGAAATGAGAGCTGAAAGCTTTTTGCACGAGAAACAATCGCTTGCGCAAGCGGATGCTCCGATTTTAATTCGATCGAGGCAGCAAATCTTAAAACCTCCAACGGATTTTTTGCAAACTCCGCAATCTCCGGATTGGCAATCCAATCGGTCACCTGAGGCTTTCCCTCCGTCAGTGTCCCTGTTTTATCAAAGGCCAATATTTTCACTTGAGCCGCCCGTTCCAATTGTGCCCCTCCCTTAAATAAAATTCCGTTCCGCGCTCCATTCGCAATCGCAGAAAGGATCGACGCCGGCGTACTAATCACAAGCGCACAAGGTGAGGCCACCACCATCACTGTCATCGCCCGATAAAAGGCGGTTGAAAAACTCTCCCCAAGAAAGCCGATTGGAATTAAAATAAGTCCGATGGTGAATAAAATCACTCCCATTGCATAGTACTGCTCCGCATGTTCTAAAAAACGTTGCGTCTGCGCCTTTTCGCTCTGCGCCTCTTCAACCATCCGAATCAGTTTCGAGATGGTCGAATTCTCCACGCCCTTCGTCACCTCCACCTCCAAACTTCCATTCTGATTTATTGTTCCCGCAAAAACCTCATCCCCAGCCTGTTTGAACACCGGCATCGATTCCCCCGTCACTGAGGCCTGATCAAAGGTGCTCTCTCCCTCACGAACCACTCCATCGAGAGGAACTCGATCCCCTGGACGAATCACAATCGTCGTTCCTGGCTTAATTCTCTCAATCAACTCTAATCGCGTCTGCCCCTGCTCCAACACAAGCGCCTCCATCGGCCGGAGGCTTGCCAAAGCATCGATCGCAGAGCGGGTTCGATCCATTGCAAAATCCTGTAAAACATTTGAGAATGAAAACAAAAAGAGCAACATCGCCCCCTCAAACGGAGCTCCAATATAGCCCGCCCCTAAGGCCGCAAGAACCATCAAGAGATCGACATCGACCGTTCCATGACGAAGCGATTGAGCTCCCGCAATCACTCCATAATAACCCCCAAAGAAATAGGCTAAAATGTAAGAAAGCTGACTCAACGTGGCATGATCAAACCGATCAAGGCTCCATCCCAAAATCATAAAAATGAATGTAAAGGCAGCAAACAGCATCTCTCGCCGTTCCTGAGAAAATACCCACCGAACCCATCCCCAAAACGTTTTGGGCAACACCGACTTAAATTTCCTTAAATCCTCCTCCAAGGGACGTACCTCTGCTCCAAACTTCTTCGCCTCCGCAACAATCGAGTCAGAGGAGAGCGTTCGTCGATCATACGAAACCTTCAAAATCTGCCCAACAAAAGAGGCACTTGCATTCTGAACCCCCTCCTTTTTTAAAATCCGGCGCTCCAGCTTCAAAGCACAAGCTTCACAGGCATGTCCCTTTAAACGCATTAAAAGTTTATCCAATTCAACCGGAGGAAGGGGATCATTCATGGATTTGAGGTTAGATTAAAAAGAATAAAAACTCTACCTCTTTTCCAATTCTATTTTTTAGGTTCCTTCCTATTTCCAGTGAAAGTAAAACAATTTTTTATATCGCTTAAGAAATAAAAAGTGAATAGTGTCCTTCAAATGGACTTTGCTCAAACTTTAGATCCCGAGGTGCTCGATTGGTATCGACTCACCCCCGAGGAACGATGGAAAGAGTCTGAGCGATTGTTCCAACATTATTTAGAAATGGGAGGCTCGCTTGATCCCGAACCCGATTCTCAAAGTCCTTTCAGTGATGTACTCCTCACAAGTCAAAGTCCTTCTGATGGGGGGACAGGCCTGCGTGCTGTACGGCGCAGCGGAGTTTAGTCGAGATACCGATTTTGCAATCCTTGCAGAGGAAACAAATCTTCTTTCTTTTTCCAAAGCCCTTAAATCACTACAAGCCACCTGTATTGCTGTTCCCCCTTTTGAACGAAATTATTTGGAAGCAGGACATGCAATCCATTTTAGATCCCAACATCCCGAGGCTAAAGGAATGAGAATTGATATCATGTCCAAACTTCGAGGAGTTGAAGACTTTAATATTCTATGGGAAAGACGAACCACTTTTGAGCTCCAAGAACACCTTATCGACGTTCTATCTCTCCCTGATCTGATCCAAGCGAAAAAGACTCAACGAGATAAAGATTGGCCCATGATCCGTCGCTTAGTGGAGGCCCATTACATTCAAAATAAATTAAATCCTAATGAGGCTCAAATTCGCTTTTGGCTCCAAGAAGCAAGAACCCCCGAAATCCTCCTCTCCATCGCTCAAAGTAATCAGCAAATAGCTGAAGCACTATCGACTATTCGGCCTCTCCTCAAAGAAATTCTAAATTCATCACTAGAGACAATTCAACTTCATTTAAACGCCGAAGAGCAAAAAATTCGCGCCCTCGATCAATGCTATTGGATCCCTCTTAAAAAAGAACTCGAATTTCTTCGGCATCAAAAATGAATCCTCCCACCGAAAATTACCGCATCGGAGTCATCGCCGATACTCATAATCATTGGCCGCTCCGTGCCTCCCAACTCTTGGAGGGGGTCGACGAGATCTGGCACCTTGGCGATATCTGCCGCGAATCGATTCTCGATGAGGCTCGCAGCCTCTCCCCCCATCTCGAAGTCGTTCTCGGAAACAACGACTTCGATCTTCACTACCCCTTGACTCGTACCCTCGATCGAGAGGGGAAAAAATTTCATCTGATCCATATCCTGCCTCGAGAAATTCCGACAGACATCGACTTCCTCTGTTACGGTCACACCCACCGTCCCGATCAAAGCCTCAAGAACGGAGTTCAACTTTTCAATCCCGGCTCTCTGGGTAATCCCAATAAAGGAGCTCCCGCCAGCCTCGGATTTCTTGAGTTTAATATGGATCAAGGATGGCAGTCTCGAATCGTTGTCCTTTAAGCCATTTCTGCATTAGAAATTAAAAAAATGGAGCGCCGTCGGTTTTGATCCGCGTGAATCCGTGTCCATCCGTGGTTAGAAATCTATATTTTAAATGAATTTTAGCTATTTTGCTTAAAGGCAATCGGAAGTTTTTCATCTCTTTTTAGACCCTTTTTGAAGCCACTGTGAATAGTCGCTTTCAGAAATCTCTCCTGCCGCCAGCGCTAAAGTCTTCAACGTGGAATCAACCTCATCCGCCGTGAAGAGATATCCATTTATTTCAAGAAAAAGCGTGGCGACAATGAACCCCGTACGTTTGTTTCCATCAAGAAAAGGATGATTTTTAATCAATCCAAAACCATAGCTCGCCGCCAGATCAAAGATCGAAGGATTTCCGTAGGCAAAAAGATTGTGCGGCTTCCCTAATGCGGAATCCAAAAGACCCACCTCTCGAATTCCTGCTGAACCACCAAACTGTGAGAGCGACTGGTCGTGAAGCATTAAAACGACTTCACGGAGCACCCAGATGGGCTCTATCATTTCGCCAATTCCCGAAGCGTATGCCGATAGCGATCCATCAAATCTCGCGCGACAGCCATCTGAGCTTCAACTTCAGTTTTATGAGGGCTTAAACGTAAACTTTGATCTGGACCTTCCGTCACACAAACGGAATCTCCCTCCTCCAAATGTAAATGAGAGAGGGCCTCCTTAGGCAATATCACTCCTACAGAATTACCGACCTTACGAAGCTTAAGTTCCATACGCATGATTATAATGTAGTCACGATTGTTATAACATCAAGCTGAAAGTGGAGGTGCTAGAGCCCTCTCCTCATCCGCTCTCTCATTTGCCATTGTGACTTCGAGAAGACTTTTGTGCTATTAGAGTAGTGAAAGTAATTAATCAGCATCCACGATTTCGTGTCTGCCACTCAAGATCCCCTCCTTGATCGATTGCACGGCTTCTTGTGCCTTTCGTTTTGGAATCGATTCTCGATGAGGATCACATTCTTTTTTTAGACTGATTCTCAGCGAACTTCCTCTTCGCCTCTTGATAAGCGCTCTCAAAACGATGATCCCCCTCTCTCCACGCACGATATCTCCTCCATAAAATATAAACTCCCCGCTTGCAGCGCACGGAAAGGCTCCTTAAATTTTTCCACTGGAAAAGAAACTGCGAGACCAAAATCAAATGCTTCGCTCTTTCACTTGTCATCGATCCATTTTCCCGATGCCAAACCTTACTTTGAGGCTCATAAATAGTAACCCATCTCCGTTTCCTCGCTTGATATCCCAGATCTAAATCCTCTCCATAAGCAGGAAAATAGAGCCGATCAAATCCTCCTAACTTTAAAAATTTATCTCGATCCACCGCCGCATATCCTCCCGTCGGGAAAAGAGTCTCTTGTGCCTGATCGCAGCTCCGATCAAACTCCGTGTAAAACCACCCATGATGAAGCCGAAAGGAGGCTGGACCCGAGGTCACTTGAGCCCCCAACCAATCGTACGATAAAGCCGTCACAGCAAAAACGTCCGATCGTTCAAAATGCTGAACAAGCGGACGAATAAAATTTGAATCAAGCCTCAAATCATTATTCAGAAGCACAATAATCTCCTCCTGCCGCTGCTGAAGGAGATCATTATAGGAAAATAAATAATCATTCTTCACCGCCACAATCACCTCCACCTCCGGATAATGTGCCCGTATCCATTCAACATCCCCCGTTTGACTTTGATTATCTAAAACAATGACAGGACAAGGAGCCCCATAGATCCGCACCGCCTCCATCGCCGTCGGGAGCAATTGCTCCAAATGTGCAATCCCTTCAAAATTCAAAATCGCTAAAGCGACTCGACTCATTGTCGATCTAGCCCCTCTTTAAAACTCCAACGCACTCCATAACGCGCTAAAATAAAACCAGCCATCATCAGAATCACCCCAGTGTAAGTAATCGATATCAAAATCGAGGCCATCACATCGCTCGGATAATGAGCTCCCAAATAAATTCGATTCCACCCCATCAAAAGGGCCCATCCATAAATCCACCGATATTTTCTTCCATAAACAGCCACAACGACCATTGCCAATGCCACATTATTGCAAACATGCCCCGAGGGAAAAGAGCGACCCTTCTTGACCTCTCCTACCGAAGTCGAAATCCGGACCTCCTCCTTTGTCACCAATCGAGTCCCCGTCACCGATTCATGCGGTCGTGGTCGATTCACTATTTTTTTCAACCCGCTTACAATCACCGCATCTCCTAAAAGAACGGCGATCAAAATAAGTCCTAAAAAAACACGCCCCCGAATCGAACCTTTCCAAAGCAACCACAATCCTAAAATAATTCCCGGAATGATAAAAAGCGAAGGAGCCGCCATTCTCGGAAAAAACCAATCTAAAAACGGATTTGCCCCCGTTTGATTTACGAAACGTAGAACTATAAGATCTAATTGCCTCAGCCATTCCATCGCATTTAACTCTAGCCTATCTCTCCTACAAAGCGACCTTGAAATCATTCATTTTATAACACGCCACTTTTCTCTTTATGGATCAAATCAAATAGGCTGACCCTTTCCGAAAAATTAAAATAATGAGCGATTATCGATCGACACTCAAAGGGCGACCGTAGGCAACAAAGCGGCCGGGTTTCCATCCAAAGAAGAGAAACTGATGATGCCCTCCTTTTTGAGCTAATGGATTAAAATAGTATAAATCAGGACCATTAAAATCGGGCCCTAATAACCCCTTGCCTTGCTCCGATCCCACCATCAAAAAGCGTCCCTCTTCATCGGTCCCTAAATAAACGGTGACATGCGTAATCGGCGGCTCTCGATCTGGGCTATAAGTATGCTCCCAAAAAAGGAGATCCCCCTCTTTTAGATTCGCATGAAGATAATCCGTATCCGGCCGCCCGCTTGAGTCTAACGGAACCTCCCACGCCGCCCCCTTCCCCTTAAGCCGATAGTATTGCTCTGAAGCGGTGCGCCCAATATCAATCTTAAAAAGTTTGTGAAATAAAAACCGAGTCGTATTCGAACAATCCATCACCCAACTCTTAGAACTCCCTTCCGGTCTCCACGATTCATTATAACGCACTCGATCCGCAATCATCTTCCGAATCTCACCCAAAAATCGCTCCTTGAGTGTCAGCGGAAGTGCCGCCGGCTTCGCGCCCTCCTTTTTTGCCGGAGGCGATTGTGCTTGTGACTCAGAAGGAGAGAGAGCGCTCACGATCGGATTCGCTGGAGCGGGGGGAAGGATCTCCTGAATCTCTTCAACGGCAGGGGGAGTTAAATCAGCGACCTTCAACGTTTCCTTAAGAGCCTTCGTCTCCTTCTCTATCGGAATCGCCCGCCGAATCTCCAATGGATCATCCTCCAGAATTAAACGCTGTCCGATTTGAATTTGATCACTCTTGAGTTGATTAAATCGCTTAAGCTGCGAAATAGAGATCCCTGTGTTCTTTGAAATCCGCCAGAGAGTATCTCCCCGTTTCACTTGATAAGATTTACGATCGGGAGGCTTTTCATCTTCGTTCAATGGAAGTAGCACGGTCTTTTTCTGTACCGATGGAGTCCTCTGAATTGAATTGGTGGAGGAATGGATTGACGCCGTAGAAGGAGAGGTTTGCGTTGGATTATAGATCTGAGGAGACGGCTCCAACTCCCCCCAACAAAGGGTGAAATTTAAGAAAAATAGTAAAGAAAAAAGTTTAAAAAAAAGTTTTCTTCCCGATTCAAAAGCTCGATTACAATTCCTCATATTGAAAAAACTAAAGAAGTCCTTTACGGCGGAAATCACTGAGATTAGACATGGAGGAGGAGTTCATCATATCGACCATGAATTTTAAAAGACTCACCTCCCACGCATCATCCACTCCAGTCAAAATCGCTGCGAAAGGATCGTTCTTACTGGCGACCTGTTGTTTAATTTTCTCTAAAACAGCCTCCTTCGGCTCATGTGCATCATAACTTTGAAACTCATCCTTCTTCATCTTAAAACCATATTTCAAAAAAGAAAATCGTTCCGGATGTCCACTAATAAAATCAGCAAAGGCCTCCGCTTTCTCTCCGAACCCCTCCACTAAAAGCTTCGCCATCTGATCGGGCGAAATAATCTGCGGACGCTCCGCTTGAATCTTTCCCTCACGAACCCGCGTCAAAGAAAGTTGATCCATATCCTCGGTCACTAAATAATAGTTAATCAAGGTACTCCCAAAAGTTTGAATATGACGGTCAGGAGCCAAAATGACCTCTGTATTTTCCATCGCATATTGAAAATGATGATCCGAAAGCATCGTGAAACTTTATCGCTCTTTTGAACTTCGACAATAAATATTGGTTTTTATAAAAAAATCGATAGAAAGTCATTAATGACCTCTCCCTATAATCAATGGCGAAAAATCTTCGCCTTCGGTCCAGGAATGATTGTAGCAATCACAGGAATTGGAGCGAGTGATGTGATCGTCTCCACGGTCGCAGGGGCGACCTTCGGTACCTCACTCCTTTGGGCCATTGCACTCGGTGCCTTCTTTAAATGGGTCCTGAACGATGGAATCGTACGATGGGAGACAGGAACCAATACCTCCCTCATTCACGCTTGGAGCACCTACCTCCCACGTCCTGTTTTGTTTCTCTTTTTTCTCTATCTTCTCGTTTGGATCATCGGGGTCAGTGCAGCTTTAACAAGCGGATGTGGTCTCGCCATAGAAAATCTTTCTCACGGAAATATCTCCTCTTTTTGGGGTGGAATGACTCACTCCCTCCTTGGCGCGCTTCTCGTTATTTTAGGCTATGGACAAAAAATCGAAAAAATAATTAAGCTCCTTACGGGAATAATGTTCGTAAGTGTGGTCGGCTGCGCTCTTCTTTCCCTCCCCGACCTTAAGGAACTCTTCAATGGTTTACTATTTCCAAGGATTCCCCCTGAAACGAATACCTTTACTCTCTCTCTGATTGGTGGAATTGGTGGAAGCCTTACTCTTCTTTCCTATCGTTATCTGCACCCTCTGACTCAAAAGCGAGCCTACAATTCAGAGGTAAAAAAAGAGCTCTTCCAGGCCTATTTCTTCACCGCTGTTTTTTGTATCTCCATTATGATTATCGCCTCCCATGTTTTTTATAAAAGCGGCATCGAAATTAATGATCAGTCTGCCGTAAAAAAAATGACCGAACATATCGGCACGATTGCTGGAAAACCGGGGTTTTACCTCTATTCAATCGGCTTCTGGGCCACCGTTACCGCCTCTCTTCTGGGGGTTTGGAAAATAGTTCCACAGATCACCGTCGATTGTTTTCAAAATCTCTTTAAACATGAATATCACTCAAAAAAAATCTCCCAAGGAACTCTATTGATCCTAACCTTTGCCCCTCTTCCCCTTTTAAGCCTCGGGAAACCGCTCGCCCTTATTATTCTCTTCACTGTACTCAGTAGTCTTTTTATCCCTTTTCTCGCTTTTACCCTGCTTTATCTCAACTATCGCGTCTCGAACCACTCCACCCAAATCAGAAACACCCCTTGGCAAAGTCTCCTGCAATTTATTATCTTAATTCTCTTTTCATGGATCGGATTTCAGGAGCTCCAGAATTTAATCTTTAAATAAACCTCCTCTCTTTTAAGACTCTAAACAGTCTCCCTATTTCCCCTCTATCCCATTGAAAGACAATCACTTAAATAATTTTTTTCGACCTAAAACCCTCGCTTTACAAGCTTCTTCATTCTGCTAGAAATCAGCTCTTATGTCTCGAATTCTGGATACCATCAATTCACCGGTTGACGTTAAAAAGTTAACGATCCCCCAACTTGAAACGCTTGCCCAAGAAATTCGGGAGGAACTGATTACCGTCCTCTCCAAAAACGGGGGGCATATCGGACCTAATCTAGGGGTCGTGGAACTCACCATCGCACTCCACTACGTCTTTGAGACTCCAGAAGATCATTTTACTTTCGATGTCTCTCATCAAGCCTACGTTCATAAACTTCTTACCGGTCGTCGCGATCGCTTTCATACGATCCGTCAACCGGATGGCTTAAACGGCTTCATGCTCCGAACAGAAAGCCCCCACGATAGCTTTGGCGCAGGACATGCTGGGACCGCCCTTTCCTCCGCTTTAGGAATGGCCACGGCTCGCGATCTTCGTGGTGGAAAAGAGCATGTCATTGCTCTTTGTGGCGATGCCGCTTTCACTTGCGGAGTGACCTTCGAGGCCCTCAATAACGTGAAGGCCCACACGAAACGTCTCATCACGATCCTCAATGATAACGAATGGTCGATCGATAAAAACGTTGGTGCGATTGCTGACTATCTCAACTCCATTGCCACTCACCCCAAATTCAAACATCTCCATGATAAAGCTGAAAAATGGCTCCAATCGGTAAAGATTGGCGATAAATCGGCTTGGCACTACTTCCATAAAGTCGAAGAGGGAGTCAAAGGGGCTCTTTCTGAAAAAAGCACTCTTTTTGAGGAACTCGGAATCACTTATTACGGTCCGATCGATGGACATAACCTCGAACTTCTCATTAAAACTTTTGAATTCCTTAAAAAAGAGGAAAATCCTGTCCTCCTTCACGTCCTCACTAAAAAAGGAAAAGGATTCGAGCCGGCCATCGCCAAACAAAAGAAATTCCACGGCGCCCCGCCCTTCGACCCTGAAACCGGCGAAACAAAGTCAGGCTCTGTTCCGACTTATTCCGAGGTTTTTGCCGATACCCTCGTCAAACTTGCGGATAGCAATAATAAAGTTGTTGCGATCACTGGAGCGATGCCGAACGGAACCTGCCTCGATCGCTTTCAACCGAAACATCCGGATAAATATTTCGATGTCGGAATTGCTGAAGAACATGCGGTCCTCTTCGCGGCAGGTCTTGCGACAAAGGGGTATAAACCGTTTTGCGCCATCTACTCCACCTTCCTTCAACGGGCTTATGACATGATCATCCATGACGTTTGCCTCCAAAATCTTCCGGTCGTCTTCTGTATGGATCGCGGAAGTCTCTCCGGCGATGATGGTCCAACTCATCACGGCTTATTTGATATCAGCTACCTCCGATGCGTTCCTAATATGGTCCACTTTGATCCTAAAGATGAAGATGAACTTGCGGATATGCTTTTCACTGCCATGCATCACAACGGGCCGATTGCAATTCGCTACCCACGTGGCGTCGGACGCGGGGTTAAAGTTAAAGATCAACCCCAGCTCATTCCAATCGGAAAGGCAGAGGTCCTCAAGCACGGTCAAGATGTTGCGATTTTTGCCCTCGGATCCAATACTCAAGATATGGCAAAAGAGATCGCCGCTGAACTGGAGAAGGAAGGTCGCTCCGTTGCGATCATCAATCCTCGCACCGCAAAACCGATTGATACAGGAACTCTCGAGTTTTTTGCTCGCAGCACAGAGCTGATCATCACTCTAGAAGATCACGTGATTGCCGGCGGATTTGGGAGTGCTGTCATTGAAGAGCTCAACGATCGAAATATCCGCATCCCTGTGGTACGCGGTGGATGGCCCGATCAATTCATTGATCATGGAAAAGAGCCCCAACTTCGTGAAAAATATAGCTTTACCGCAAAACATATTATCGCAAAAGCACGTCCCTATCTTCAAAAGAAGAGCAAGCCTGCGGTCGCTTAAGTGGAATCGCTGACTGCAGCCTCAGATTCTTGCATAAGGAAAATATTTCAAGCAATAAATCAGATCTATTTTCCTAATTTCTACTCTTGCTTAGAGATTTCTTAATTTTCCTTACGGAAGGATTCGGGTTAGCACTCTGCCGTATGCACCTTGTCATTATTGTTGAAACCATCGGTGGCTATCATGCCGCTCGGCTATCAGCCACCGATCAACTTCTTCGAAGTAACGGAGATCGACTCACCGCTCTTCAAGTTTACCCCTCTACTCAAGAGCATCCCTGGGGTACGGTGCCGATCGATTTTTCGACGGTTACCCCTTCTCAGCCCGAAAGAGAGTGGGAGACCTTACTCGATCAACTTCAGCCCGATATCGTTGCCATCCCTGGTTGGGGATTTTGGTACTCCCGACGGACCTTGAATTGGTGTCGAGCCCATCGTAAACCGATGATTCTCCTCTCCGAAAGTAAAAGCGATGACGCCCCACGCCTCTGGTTCAAGGAACTTTATAAACAATGGCGATTCGTTCGCCACTTTTCAACCGCCTTGGTCGGTTGCGCTGCGCATCGCGATTACCTTTGCTCGCTCGGAATGAAATCAACTCAAATCGCTCTCGGCTACGATGCGGTTGATAACGATTATTTTGAAAATGAGACCACCCAATTACGCCAAATCAATCCCTCAACACTCACGCTTCCCCCTCGTCCCTATTGGCTGACAGTATCCCGAATGATCCCTCGAAAAAACCTCTCCCGCTTGATTGACGCTTATGCGGAATATCGACAAACGGTCGGCGCAGAGTCGGCATGGGACCTCGTTCTCTGCGGCTCTGGAAGCGAGCAAGATCGCCTTCAATTAAAGGTCGAGAAAATGGACCTCAAATCGTTCATTCATTTTCCGGGATTCCAAACCTACTCCGAAATCCCCCGATGGTACGCTTTTGCTCAGGCCTTGATCCACCCTGCACTTCAAGAGCAATGGGGCCTTGTCCTCAATGAGGCCTGTGCCTCATCGCTTCCGATTCTTTGTAGTCATACAATCGGGGCAAAAGAGCTGGTATTAGATGGAATCAACGGATTTCAATTTAATCCTGAATCCGTCAGATCACTGCGCGACTCAATGATTCACTTTCATCAACTACCTTCCGAAAAACGGATTCAAATGGGAGTTGAAAGTCGAAAAATAATCGAGAACTATTCCCCTCAACATTTCGCTTGGGGAATACAAAAAGCGATTATTTTTTTCTCATCGAATTCTTCCTGATTGGAAACGACTCGTGGTAAAGATGGAAGACAATCAAATTCTTTACGCTGATCCGAACTACAATCAAAACTTAGGACTGCTTCATCCTGAGTTTGAAGCTGAAGCCTTTCTCTGGGACGGCTTTAATTCTGATAAAATTCAGCTCAAGATTTTAAGTCCGCTCGATTTAGCCTTTATCCGTTCTTCGGCTTCATCCCAATCTTCTTCATCGCATTTTTAAGTGCTTCACCGAAACGATCGAGTTGCTCCTTAGTATGAAGCGCAGAGATTGCAGTCCGAATCAAATCCTTCCCCACAGGAACCCCTGGAGAGACGGACATCACGGTGAAAAATCCCTGTTCCCAAAGCGATTTCCAAACATAATATGCACGTTCTAACTCCCCGAAAACAATCGGGACGGCCGGCGTCGGGCTATTCCAATAATCCAATCCAAGATCATCCAAAATCTTTTTGTAATAACGAGTATTCTCCCAAAGGCGCTCTTGATGTTGCGGCTCCGTTTGCATCACCTTCAAAGCGGCCAAGGAAGCGGCCGCTTGAGAGGGAGCCACTGCTGCACTAAAAATAATTTGTCGACAGTTACTCCTCATATATTCGATCAAGGCCTTTGACCCGGCCATAAAACCACCAGTACTCGCTAATGATTTCGATAAACTTCCCACAATTAAATCGACATCTTTTGTCGCATTAAAATGATCGACAATCCCTCTTCCTTGTTTGCCCAAAACTCCAAATCCGTGCGCATCATCGACGATCGTAAAAGCGCTATATTCCTTCGCTAACTCCACAATCCGTGGAATCGAAGCCATGTGCCCCTCCATGGAGTAAATCCCATCCACCGCAATAATTTTCGGCTGCTTCATCTCCAACTTTGCCAAAAGCTCCGCTAAGGAATCCATGTCATCATGCGAAAATCGCTCAATATCGGCACCACTAATAATCGCTCCATCCCAAAGAGAGGAGTGAATACTTTTATCAACGATCAAGGCATCTCCCCGTTGCGCAATCCCCGCCAAACTCCCCTGACAACCAAGGTATCCCGCAACAATCACATGACAGGCCTCTTTCCCTAAAAATTGAGCTAACTCCTCCTCCAACTCACAGTGAATCGATCGCGTTCCATTCGCAAGCCGTGATCCACATGAACTCGTTCCCCATTTTAATATCGCCTCCCGTGCCGCCTCCTGAACTTTCGGATGTTGACTCAATCCAAGATATTCATTGCTGCTCATCATCACCATCTGCCTCCCCTCCGCAGTCACATGAATTCCATCCACCGCCGTCACCGAATGATAATAGGGGTCGTATTTCAGGCGAAGTTTCGTCGTTACATCCCCTTCAATCCGAAGTCGAACGGCGCTTTTTTGATTCTTTAAAAATGAGAGCATGATTTTATCTTTTTTGTAAGTCGTTGAAAGTGGAGATATTGCATAAGAATGCCAAGAAAATTTTGATTGTCCTCCGTATTTTTATAGTTTTAAATAAAAAAATGTCGAATCGATCCCTCTCCCCATTCATCGCTCTCGTCGTGGGGATATTGACCTGTACTCAAGTCCTTCTCGCGCAAGTTGTTGGACCTCCAAAACCTCGTTCAGCTCCCCCAACAAAGAAGACTCCCGCAGTCGCTTCTCAAGAAATCGATCCCCTTCCCTCCGAAACAGCCGGGCCGACTCCCCCCCCCACTTCTTCTAAAAACTCCCTCCCCCCAGTCCCTCCTGTTTTCGCCGACGATGGAAAAACTCCACTCTATGACATTGAAAAGGCCCTCAACTTAGCCCTCCAAAATAATTTTAAAATTAAGACGGCTCAAGCCGGAATTGAAGGGAAAATTGGTCAGCTCATCGTCGCCAAAGCCACCCTCTATCCGATTATAGAGGCAAGTGCTCGCATCTCCGGCAGCAATCAAGATCCCTTCGGAACGACGAGTACAAAAACCGATAGTGATTATGTCGGCGACTGGGGAACTCGAATTAAAATTACCCAAAATATTTTCTCCGGCTTTGCCAATCGCAACAGAATTGCGGCCGCAAAACTCGAACACGAGGCTGAATATTTTCAATATCAAGCAACAGTGAACGCCGTTCTCTTCGATCTCAAAAATCAATTCTATACCATTCTTCTCCGAGAAATCGAAATCGAAACCAAAAAGGAAACCGTCAAACAACTCGAAACCGAATTAGAACGACAAAAAAACCTTTTTGAGGCCGGTCGCTCAACAAAATTCAGCATCCTCCGAATTCAAGTCAATATTGCAAATGAAAAATCAGATCTCCTTAATCTTAATCAAGAGCTCCTCGTCGCTCATGCTCGTATCTCCGATATCCTCGGTCTCTCTTGGGGAATGGCTCCCAATCACGAACCAAATTTTAAAATTCGTGGAGAACTTTCCACGCCCCCTTTTACATTAGATCTTCCCTCCATTCTGCAAATGGCACGAACACGTCGCCCCGAACTTCAATACTTCGACAAAATCGCAAAAGCCTCTGACTATAAGGCAAAGGCGGAACGTGCTTCCAATATCCCCCGCATTGATCTCTACGCTCAAGGCGATGAAAGAAATAATACGGATAAACCGGCTTTCTTCGATCATCGTGCTGAACTTTCAGCAGGAATTCAAGGAACGTGGAATCTATTTGATGGATTCCTAGGAAAAGGCCGCGCCCTTCAACAAGAGGCCAATCGAGATGTTAATCTCGCTCGTAAAATGAATGAAACCAGTCGTATTGAAAGTGAGGTCCGAACCGCCTTTGCTCAACTTCAAGAGGCCCGTCGTGTGATTGAAACTCAAAAGGAAAATCTCCAACGTGCAGAAGAATCAGTCAAACTCTCCAAACTCAATGTAGAAACCGGTTACGGAACGATTTTAGATGTCCTTCAAGCGACCACCGATCTCAGTCGATCTAAAAATGTCGAATCTGCGGCTCGCTTCCGTTATATCATCGCGATCGCTCAAATTGAACAATCGATTTCTATGCGCTTTAGTAACGCTCTTTCAGGGACCGAAAATAAACCTTGATGCATTCATGTCTTTCCCTCTTTTTAATTCGTTGAAACAGCCACCTTCTTTTCTTAAAAGACATCGTATTGCTCTTGTTCTCTACTTTTCTATATTAGCTTCAATTTTAATCAACCTTACCTCTGCAGCCGCGCCTGCCACTCCAACGCCTCCCCTGACTCTCGAATTCTTTTTACAAAAAGCGGTCAATCAAAGTGAAGCGGTCAAAATCGCGATTGCAAATAATAAGCTCGCCGAAGCGGAGGAGTGGATTTTCTGGAGCACGATCCTCCCCAAAATCTCTGGAGGAATCAGCACCCCTCCCGCCTTTATTCAAGTCGTCGTAAATCAAAAAATCTACGACTACGGCACCCCCGCTCGCTACCGCGCCTCTCAATATGATATGGCAGCCGCAAAAGCCAATTACGAACTCGCGGTCAACGAAACGATCTACGATGTCCGCGATGCCTACGCGCGCGCCCTTTTCCTTCAAAAAGTAGCTCTCCTGACCGACTCCTACGCCAAAGAACTGGAGTCCTCCCTGAAGACGGTTGACCTCCAATTTGAAGCGGGTAAACTCACTAAAAATGAGGTGCAACGACTGTACGTGCGAACCAGCCTCGCTCGTAAAAATGCCGAGGATCAAAAAATCGAAGAGACAAGACTCAAAGAGCTACTCTTTAGAACCAGTGGCATCCCCCTTCAACCGAATATTTTACTCGCCGAATCAGAGTCCTTTCACCTTCCGGAAATAATGGATCCCACGAAACTCATCGAGATCGCCTTTCAACAGCGCCGCGATCTTTATACCCTCGAGAACCTTAAATTGAGTAAAAACGAAAATATTCAGATCCTGAAAAGCTTTGAACTCCCTAAGCTCGATCTGACTGGAATCTCGGATATGGAAACAGGAAATCTCGGTGTTCGCACCGGATACAAATCAACCTACGTTAATAAATTTCAAAGAACGGATGATTTTAAAGAGGATTTCTCCGCAAAACTCCGTATCAACAACGTTCTTTCGTGGCGTATCTATCAAGGCGGTCTTATTCGTGGTGAAATCAAAACGGCTCAGTCCGAAGTCATCGAACAAGAGGTTCTTCTTCAACGCATTCGAACTAATATTCCCTCTCAAGTCAAAGCGGCTCTCGAACTCGTCACTCTTGCCAACGATCAATGGAAGTTGACCTCTGAATTTGACTCTCAAGCGGCTCTCGAAGCCTCAAAAGCCGACTTTGACAACGGAAAAGCCAAACAACTCGATCTTTTAGATACTCAAGAAACTGTCTTGACCCAAAGAATTCAAAAGGCGGCGGCAGAATCAAATTTAACGATCAGTAAGTCCTCCCTCGATCGTGCCACGGGACTCGGTATTCGCTTTATTCACGATTCTTCTGTTTTTAAAAAATAGTCGTGGAAATTGGACTATTTAAGCCTTATCTTAGAATCGTATGCAAATTCATATTAGTCCTCGTGATATCAAACTCACCTCTGCGATCCATTCCTATGTCGCAGATAAAATTAACCACCTCGAAAACTACTCCCTAGATTTGATCGGCGCCCACGTCGCTATCTGGCATGATAACGCCAAAGGAAATAAACATGCCTTTGTCGTTAAAGTCCATCTTGCGGTTCCCGGTCCGGACATCCATGCCGAGGATCGCGGTCACGATCTTTATCAGGCGATCGATATCGTCTCCGCAAAACTCGAGACCCAACTCCGTCAACGTAAATCAAAGCTCGTCAAAAAGAACCGTGAGGTCGCTCGCAAAGCGAAATCCAAGCGTGCCTTTGCTGCTTAACAAACCTTTAATCCTTGCCAGTGGCTCCCCTCGACGACGGGAGCTACTGGCTCAGCTTGAGATCCCTTTTGAAGTCGTCACTTCTCACGTTCCCGAAAAAAGCGAATCAGAATCGCACGGACTTTCTCCTTCCGAATTTTGCTGGTGGAACTCCGTCAAAAAAGGATTCACCGTTCAAAAACTTCACCCACAACGATTAATCCTCGCCGCCGATACCGTTGTTGCCCTCGATACAACCCTTCTCGGAAAACCGAAAAACATCATCGAAGCCTCCCAATTTCTTGAGAAACTCAGCGGTCGATCCCACGAGGTCTGGACCGCCGTTCAAATCTACATTCCCTCAAAAGGATGGAACGGCTTCGTTGAAAAAACCACCGTCACCTTTCAAGACCTTTCACCGCAACGAATCCAAGAGTACCTTCAAAAAGTCCCTGTGCTCGATAAGGCGGGCGGCTATGCCCTCCAAGACCATCCCCACCTCATCGTTCAATCCGTTCAAGGCTCCCATTCTAACGTCATCGGACTCCCCCTCGAACGTCTCAAATCATTTCTCGCTGAAGTACGCGCCTAACTCTCCTCAAATAAGCCCTAGACATTCATAATTTTCAGCTATCCTTATCTCATGAAATTAAAACTACTATTTCTCCTCCTTGCCGCCACCTCCCTCATTTTCTCACAAGAGAAAACGATTGCCCAAGAACTCGCAGGGTCTCTCGTTCAAATCGAAGGTAAGGAGTTAAAACCGTTTAATGATTCAACCCTTTCTGAAACAAAATACTTTTTATTCTACTTCTCTGCCCATTGGTGTCCTCCGTGTCGGGCCTTTACCCCTGAACTCGTTAATTTCTATCGCAAAACAAAAAAGGCACACCCTGAATTTGAAATCGTTTTTGTCAGCCAAGATCGAAGTGAAGCGGATATGAAAAAATATATGATCGAAGCGAAAATGCCTTGGACCGCAATCGACTTCAGTAAGATCAAAAACGCAAGTCGAATCAATGCCTATGCCGGCAGTGGTATCCCCTGCGTCGTCGTCGTGGATGCCAAAGGCAATGTCCTCGCCGATTCCTTTAAAGGGGAGCAGTACCTAGGTCCTCAAAAGCCGGTGGATGATCTCAAAAAAATACTAAAACAATAGCCTTAGTTCATCGCGAATTAAATTCCTCCTATGGCCTCCTCCCCTATCCATTTTTTCTTAGGCTCCGATGAATTTGCGGTCAAAAAAGCCACCGAAGCCCTCACGACAAAAATCGCCCCGGAAGATGAATTTAACTTCGAAGTTATCGATGCCGCGGTCGATGATGTCGAAGGCGCCCTTCAACGGATCCGCATGATCCGTGAAGCCCTCCTCACTCTCCCCTTTGGTTTTTGTAAAAAAGTGATTTGGTGGAAAAACGTTAGTTTTCTTGGGGACACCGTCACGGGTAAATCCGCCAGTGTCCTCGAACTTCTTGAAACGCTTCTGCCGATCCTTGAAAAGATTGATGGGAACTCAATGCATCTTGTGATCAGTGCCATCGGAGTCGATAAACGCCGTACCTTTTTCAAAAAGCTCAGCGCCCTCGCGACCACCGAGGTCTTCGATCTACCGGATGAAAAAAAGGATCCCGAGGAGGCCATTCTTCAAATCGAATCGCTCCTTAAATCTCAAGGAATGAAACCGGATGAAGGGGTCGCAGAACGGATCTTCGAGGTCATCGGCATGGATCCCCGCGCTTGGCATATCGAGATCGATAAACTCGCCTGCGCTCATCAAGGACTCGATCCTAAAGTCACTCTCGATGAAGTAAAAATGATGATCCATGGAAACCGTGAGGTCGTCATCTGGGATTTCTGCGATGCTGTCCTCTCTGGAAATATTAAGCCCGCCCTTCATCTCCTCCAATCTCTCTGCTCGCAAGGGGGAAAAGAGGTCGGACTCGTCATTCTTCTCGGAAATCAAATCCGCCAAGCCGCCTTGATCTCCTCTCTCATCGAAGAGAAAATGGCCTCGCTTTCAGGGGGAGGGCGCTTCAGTAAACTCTCCGTCACTCCTGCCGGTGAAGCCCTTCTCCCTCGTAAAAAATCGGGCGAAGCCACAAGCCTTTTCCTTCTCACAAAGATCGCCGAAAAATCAAAACGAAAACCGGCCCTCTTCTGGAGACAAGCCGTCGATCGCCTCTACCAAACCCACCGCCAACTCCTCACCTCCGGAGGTGACAAACGTCTGATCCTCGAACAACTCCTCATCTCCCTCGCCTAAAATCCTTTTTACACTTCCTACAGCGACCTCTCATGAACAGAATACAAGATAAAGTAGCTTAAGATTTTATTTGTTTTTATGTAAATAGTATAGAAATTTTCATAATTTTCATTTTACAGATCGACAAGGGGATTCATTTTTTTTATCAAAGGGAGAGACCTATGATTTATTCTATTGCTCTTTACGTTTTTTTTGTTGCCTCCCTTTTTGCTCAAATGCCCGGAGAGATGCTTAAGCCTCAGGGCTTTGAAGTTTCTGAATTTGTTAAGATCAACTCTGCACAACGTTCTGAAATCGCGATCACCGGCGGACGGGCGGTTGTTCATGGGATTTTAACCTCGGTCGGCATGAGCTACTGTACGATTCAAGATCCTCACTCTTTTCAAAGCATCACCTGTGGATTTGATTCCGCAATCCGCGCTGAGTATTACTCTCAACGTCCCGGAAATTCGATCTCCCTCATCGGAACCCCCCTCGTCGGATCAAACGGACAACTCACCCTTGCGGATGCCCGCATTTACGATGCCAATCGCCCGATCTTAACCCAACAACCGGTTCTTCAAAATGCCGTCATGGAGACCACAAACATCCCCGCCAACCCAGGAATTCGAGAGTCCGGCTTTCCGAATTCAGCTCCTCTTTCCTCTTCCTCGACGACCACGGAAAGCTCCAGTATTAATCCTGTGACTCCTCATGAATCGAGCCCAAAGACAATGGCAGGAGGGGAGTCGGCGGAGGGGAATCCTCAATTTATCCGTCGCGCAGTTCCTCGTCGAGAAGGGGTTGGACGGAGTGCAAGTCTCTATGTCGGAGGTTCATTTGCCCAAAGTGGTGATGGCAGTGTCTCCTTTCCCATGGGGACAGGGGCTGGGTTTACAGGAGCGAACAATCTCGATACCCGCTCCCAAGGAGGAATGATGATTGGGGCGAAATACTCCTATACCATGGCTCTGAAAAACAATGAGGGAGATCCTCAATCGATACTTCCGGGGATTGAAGGGGAGCTCCTTTACTCCAACTTCAACTATCGGGGAAATATTTCAAACCTCTCAGGGACCTCTGCGGAATATCGCTCTGATTTTGATATTTTTGCACTCCTTGGCAATGGAACTCTCAAGTTTAATCTGACTCCTTTTTATCCTTATATTGGGATCGGGGCAGGATTTGCTTATGTCTCCGCCCAAAATGCTCAGCTCTCCACCAATCTGGTGACGGGAGCCCAAAGACTCCGTGATACCGATGATGTTACGCTCGCGGGACAGGCCTTTATGGGGTTAGAATATATTCTTTCAAAGGAATGGGCGATTTTTGGAGAATATAAATATCTTCATCTTCAAGATCTTAATTTTGATCACAATGCAACAAAGATCGATTACGATTTCCTCGGACTTCACTCTTTAAATATTGGAGTTCGCAATTACTTTTAAAGAAACCGTTATGGGGCTTTTTGAGAAGAAACCTTCTTGCGAAACCGCCCATCTCAACGAACTCCAAGGAAAAATTGGATACGTTTTTTCTAACCCTGAACTTCTCCTTCAAGCCCTCACACATCCCTCTTTCGGATTTGAAAAACGAAGTCGATTTGAGGATAATCAACGACTCGAATTTCTGGGAGATGCCGTCCTTCAGTTAGTGATTACCGAAAAGCTGTATCTCACTTTTCCCAGCGACCCAGAAGGAGATCTTACGAAGCTTCGTTCCCAACTGGTCAATCGAACGCAGATGCATCAATTAGCGCTCTCCTTGAATATTGGGCAATTTTTACGAATCGGAAAGGGAGAAGAGAAAAATGGAGGGCGTGAACGCCCCTCTAACCTCGCCGATGCAATGGAGGCGATTCTTGGAGCTCTCTATCAAGATGGCGGATTTGATGCTGCGAAAAAGGTGATTGGAAAACTATTAAACGCCGCCATTCGCGCCCAGAAAACAAATCCCTTTTCTGATAATCCCAAAGGGGACCTTCAAGAGAAACTCCAAGCCGTAGCTGGAGAAAGTCCTCAATATCTTTGTATTTCAGAAGAAGGTCCCTCTCATGCTCGGCATTACACGATCCAAGTTCACTGGAAAGGAAAGATTCTAGCCACAGGAACAGGCTCTAACAAAAAGCAAGCCGAGATGAATGCCGCCAAAGAGGCTCTTCAACAGATCGAAGAAACTCTCGAGACGATCAAGGAGTAAAGAATTAGGTATCGATACAGAAGCTTATTGTAGACACGTAACCGTTTAAAGATTACTTTTTAGAGTTGCTACGTGAAAACTTTTTGGCGTATATTACTCCTTACCTATGGATCCTCAATCTGAACAATCCCCTGCATCGCACAAATCGGCGGAGGAGATCCAAATTTCTCAAAAGACTTTAAAAAATCAGCCTGGGATCCCTGATGAGGCCCCTGAACTGTTCGTCCTCAGTGATAAGATCGATCAATATCTGATTCGTCTCGGTTACTCCAATGCTCATGTTTTGGGAATTGTCGTCAATCTATTAACGGTCGGGAAGGTTCGCGTGGAGTTTCGTCACTATGTCGAGCGCCTTGAACTGGTGGATCCCGCCGATAAAACGAGTCGGGGTGTTGCGGTCGATATTTTTGATCGGTTTTTGATCGAAAAGAAGGGTCGAAGCAATCAAGAGCAGATCCTTGAATTTACCGGCAAAATCATCGTTCAGTCTCCTGAAGCTCGACGAATGTAATTTTTTTAAAATACGATCTGTTCAAGCTCCAGATCTTCTCTACAGAAATGGAGCATGCGCGACGTCGAAATCACTCCACAAGTCATTGAAAAACATGGTATTCGCCCTGAAGAATACGATCGTATCTGCACCATTCTCGGTCGGAAGCCCAATTTTACAGAACTCGGAATTTTCTCCGTGATGTGGAGCGAGCATTGCTCCTACAAAAATTCCCGACTCGAACTTAAAAAATTTCCGACCAACGGACCGAAGGTGATGGTCAAAGCGGGAGAGGAAAATGCCGGCGTTCTCGATATCGGGGATGGCTGGGCGATCTCTTTTAAAATCGAATCCCACAATCATCCCAGTGCTGTTGAACCGTTTCAAGGAGCGGCTACTGGAGTCGGTGGGATTATCCGTGATATTTTCACAATGGGAGCACGCCCCCTCTTCTCAATGAACTCCCTTCGCTTCGGCGATATTCGTGGAGATTCGGAACAAGCGAAAACAAATCGTCGTCTCTTCGCAGGAGTCGTCAGCGGAATCTCCCATTACGGCAACTGTATCGGAATTCCCACTGTCGGAGGAGAGGTCTATTTCGATGACTCTTATAATGGCAATCCGTTGGTCAATGTCATGTGCCTTGGGATTCTACAACATAGCCAAATCCGTAAAGGGGCCGCCAAGGGCTCTGGAAATCCGGTCTTTTATGTCGGGGCTCGTACGGGACGGGACGGACTCGCAGGAGCGGCCTTCGCCTCACGTGATCTGACAGAGGAATCCAAAGAGGATCGGCCGGCCGTACAAGTCGGGGATCCGTTCATGGAAAAGCTACTTCTCGAAGCCTGTCTGGAACTTTTTGAAAAGCGAGAAGCGGTGATTGGCGTTCAAGATATGGGGGCCGCAGGACTCACTTGTTCGACCTGTGAAACCGCAAGCCGGGGAGGAAGTGGGATTGAGATCGATCTCGCTAAAGTTCCCCAACGGGAAGCGGGGATGGTTCCGTACGAAACCATGCTCTCCGAATCTCAAGAGCGAATGCTAATCATTGCGAAAAAGGGCCACGAACGAGAGGTCCTCGATGTTTTTGAAAAATGGGATCTCCCTGCCGCTGAAATCGGAATGGTCACCGATGATGGATTGATGCGAATCAAAGATCATGGTGTGACCGTTGCGGAGATTCCGGCCCGGTCATTGACTGACGAAGGTCCCCTTTATGCGCGTGAGGCGAAACGTCCGGCCTCCCAAGATAAACTCCAACATTTTGAAATTGGTTGGATCAAGGAACCAGTGGACTACAAGCCGACCCTTACGAAACTCCTTGCGATGCCAAGCATCGCCTCCAAACGCTGGGTTTATCGTCAATACGATCATATGGTTCGCTTAGGAACCGTCGTACTTCCAGGGAGTGATGCGGCCGTGATTCGAGTGCAAACGGGAGATACTTGGAAATATTTAGCCTCCTCCGTCGATTGCAATGCTCGCTACTGTCTGCTTGATCCTTATACAGGGGGAAAAATCGCGGTCGCGGAATCACTGCGAAATCTCGCCATGAGCGGAGCGACTGCCATCGGACTCACGGATAATTTAAACTTTGGAAATCCTTATAATCCAGAAATCTTCTGGCAGCTTCAACAATCGGTCAACGGACTTGCCGAAGCCTGTCGTTTCTTTGATGTCCCCGTCACCGGTGGAAATGTCAGTCTTTATAATCAATCCCCTCAAGGGGCGATCGATCCCACTCCAACCGTCGGAACGGTTGGAGTGATTCCGAATGAGAAGATGATCACCACCTCCTTCTTCAAACAAATGAACGATGTGATTATTCTCGTTGGTGGTTGGGGATGGGAGATTGCGGGCACCTCCTATGCACAAGAGTTGTATGGGCTTAAATGTGGATTCCCTCCCTCGATCGATCTTCCGACCGAAAAACGACTTCATGATGGAGTTCGTGCCTTGATCCAATCCGGTCTCTGTCGCAGCGCTCACGATCTCAGTGATGGAGGACTCGGAGTTGCCATCGCCGAATCCATTGTCGGCGCCACTGCGGGGCTTGGAGCCTCGATTGAGATCTCGAACGATCAACGTCTGGATGTCACTCTTTTCAATGAGTCCCAAAGCCGGGCGATTGTAACTGTCCGTCCAAATTCAGTAAAAGCGGCTCTCGATCTTTTTGAGAAGCAAGGGGTTCCCGCTCAAGTTATCGGCTCCGTCAGTTTCAAACCGGAGCTGAGCTTTACACTTGGGAGCCAAAAAGTACTCTGGAGTCGAGCTGAACTTGAAAGCGCTTACGAAGGAGCGATTCCAAACTTAATGGGCCCCTCTTAAGGAAATCACGAAAAGAAAATCATCATGAGCGACCCAATTAAACACGAATGTGGCGTGGCCTTTGTCCGGCTGCTCAAACCGTTATCCTACTATTACGAGAAATACAACACGCCACTTTGGGGGCTTTATAAACTCTATCTTTTGATGGAGAAGCAACACAATCGGGGACAAGATGGAGCAGGTGTCGCTGCTGTAAAACTCAATGTAAAACCGGGATTCCCTTATATTTTTCGTGAACGACAGATGAAGAGTAATCCGTTGGATCGGATCTTTGACGGAATCTTCAAGAATTATAACAAACTCGTCAAAAGCGGAAAGGTGCACCCTGAATTCGCAATGTCGGTCAAAGACCATTTCGATTATGGGGCTGAAATTTATCTCGGCCATCTTCGTTACGGAACCTCTGGCGCTTATGCCCTGCACTCCTGTCATCCGTACTTCCGGAGAAGTAATTGGCCCACGAAAAACCTCGTTCTTGCCGGAAACTTTAATATCACCAACAACGACGATCTGAATCAGAACTTAGTCGAACATGGTCAGCATCCGATCTTTGATACGGATACACAAACGCTACTGGAAGAGATCGGATTTCATCTCGATCAGCAACACGATCAACTCTACCGCGAACATCGTGCCACTGGAATCAAAGGGGCAAAAATTGCCGAAACGATCAGTGATAAACTGGATCTTGTTAAAATTATTCAAAGCGCCTCCCAAGATTGGGATGGCGGCTACTCCTTAGCCGGAATTGTCGGAAACGGCGATGCCTTTGCGATTCGGGATCCGAACGGAATTCGTCCCTTCCATTATTTCTGCAACGATGAAGTGATCGCTTTTGCCTCCGAACGCGCTCCTCTCATGACTGTTTTTGATCTCGAATTTGATCAGGTCCAAGAGGTGAAGCCGGGACAAGTCATCGTGATTAAGAAAAATGGAACGATGATCAAGGATCAGTTCAAGCCCTCCTCGACCCTTTTGCCTTGTAGCTTTGAGCGGATCTATTTCTCTCGCGGGAACGATCAAGAGATTTACAAAGAGCGCAAACAACTCGGGGCGATCATGAGCGATCAGATCTTGAAAGAGATCGGAACCGACTACAACAACACCGTCTTTAGTTTTATTCCCAATACGGCTGAGACTGCCTATTTCGGGCTCCTTGCCGAACTCCGTCTACGTCGCCGTCTCGATGTGCGAAGCACCCTCCTCAAGGCCGCCACCGAAGGGAAGGTCACTCCAGAATTGATCGATGAGCTGATCATGCACGGCTGGCCCAGAGCAGAAAAGGTCGCTCATAAAGATATCAAACTTCGCACCTTCATCAGTCAAGAGGATGGACGAAATCAACTGGCCTCCCACGTTTACGACATCTCTTATGGAACCGTCACTTCGAACGATAATTTAGTCGTCGTCGATGACTCAATTGTTCGCGGAACGACCTTAAAAAACTCCGTCATTAAAATTCTCTCTCGATTAAAACCGAAGAAAATCGTCATTGCCTCCACCGCCCCTCAGATTCGTTATCCAGACTGTTATGGGATCGATATGTCGCAAATCGGAAAGTTTATTGCCTTCCAGGCAGCTGTCGCCCTTCTCCAAGAACGCGGACAAGGAGAAATCGTCAAAGAGGTTTATCAAGCCTGCTTAGAGCAATCGGATAAAGATCCTTCGGAGATGAAAAATCATGTGAAACGGATTTACGACTGCGTGACCGTCGAGGAGGTCTCCAAAAAGATCTCCCAACTCGTGACTCCGAAGACCCCAGACTGGAGTGGAGAGGTAATCATTCATTTTCAAACCGTTGAAAACCTGCACAAGGCACTCCCAAAACATGGCGGGGATTGGTATTTCACTGGAAATTATCCAACTTCTGGAGGATACAAAGCCCTCAATCAAGCCTACATTAATTACTACGAGAATTTAAATACTCGCAGCTATTAACCCAGTTCTGGCCTACATTGAAACTGGAAAAAGCAGTCGGAACCACGGATCCGTCAACTGCTCATGCAGAGAGGATCATGAACACTTCAATGAACAAGATGAAATCGAGTTTCTGAAGAGAGGTTCGATCGTTTTTTGAAAATCCTTTTTTCAAAGAAACGAGAGAAATTCTCTGAAGGCACGCGCTGACAACGGAGGCGAGGCAAGGAAGCGTTCATGATCTTCTCGCTTTTTCCGATTCATACGTCGCGTCGTCGCGGCGTTGCGTGAGACATTGTCTTTGAATGAATTTCCTTAAGTTGACGCTCATGGTCAGCTGCTGGATCCGTGGTTAAATCATCTGTGGTTTTTAGGTAAAAACTTAGATCTCTGTGATCGTCGCCGCCGCTTCATCTTCTAATTGCTCGGAGATGACAGGGGCAATCGCAGTCAGCTTATCTTTGTCGCTGACATCGACTAATTTAACTCCTTGGGCATTTCGACCGGTCTCGCGAATCTCAGAAACCTTGGTGCGGACCATCTGATTGTTTTGTGTAATCAACATGATCTCATCCGCATCGCGAACGGTCAAAGCCCCCACGATCTTTCCGGTCTTTTCGTTGACCTTCATCGTGATCACTCCCTTGCCGCCACGAGTCTGAATGCGGTATTCCTCAAAGTCGGTACGCTTTCCAATTCCATTGGATCCAGCAACAAGTAAAGTTGCCGTTGGATCAACGACAGCGACCGCTACCACCTCATCTCCCTTATCAAGGGTAATTCCTTTAACTCCGCCCGCAGGACGTCCCATCACACGAACATCTTCCTCTTCAAAACGAATACTCATTCCCTCATGGGTAATTAAAACAATCTCGCTTGTCCCGTTGGTCAACTTCACGTCGATGAGAAGATCCCCAGTTTCGATTCCGATCGCAATAATTCCTCCCTTACGAATATTTCCAAAGGCTTGAAGAGCGGTCTTTTTCACCGTTCCTAATTTCGTACAGAAGAAAAGTGAAAGCGGCTGCGTCCAAGTCGCATCCTCGCCTTTACTGTCCTTGATCGATTCAATCCGAATCATCGCCGCCACTTTTTCTCCCGGACGGAACTCTAAAAGATTCGCAATACTCCGCCCCTTCGAGGCGCGGCCCATATCGGGAATTTCATGAACCCGAACGACATAGGTCCGACCGGTGTTCGTGAAGAACATTAAATAATCGTGGGTCGATGCGGTAAATAGATGCTCAACGAAATCACTATCCTCTGGCTTTTCGGCCTCTTTCGTCGTCATCCCAATCACCCCTTTGCCCCCACGACGTTGGGATCGATAATTACTGACATTCGTCCGCTTAATCAAACCGTTGTGCGTCAAGGTGATGATGACCCCTTCATTCGCAATCAAATCCTCAATGCTCATCTCCCCTTCATCAGGGATGATATCGGTACGACGTTTGGTTCCGTACTCCTCTTGAATTTTACGAAGTCCCTCTTTGATAATCTTTAAAACCCGAGACTCTTTCGCAAGAATATCGAGAAGATCGCCAATTAATTCGAGTAATCCCTTATACTCTTTCGTAATCTTATCTCGCTCCAATCCGGTGAGTTGATAGAGTCGAAGCTCCAAAATCGTATCTAACTGTTTTTCACTCAAGGAGTACTTTCCATTGACCAAACGAGATTCATTACGAATCCCCACTCCAATTTTATCCAGTTGATTCCGAGTAAATTGATAGGCCTGAAGTTTTATTCGGGCTTCATCGCGACTATTTGATTTGCGGATGATATCAATAAAATCATCAATATTATCAAGCGCAATTAAGTAACCCTCTAACACCTCGGCTCGATCCTCTGCTTTTCCGAGCTCAAACTGAGTCCGACGAATAATCACCTGACGACGATGCTCAACATAACAGTTAATGATCTCCTTCAGATTGAGCGTCTTCGGACGACCGGCATCGATCGCTAACATGTTCGAGGAAAATGAACTTTCAAGCGAGGTCAACTTGTAGAGATTATTAATGACCACTTTCGGTACTGCATCTCGTTTCATCTCCACGACGACCCGAGTATTCTCATCCGACTCATCCCGAACATCGGAGATATCAGTCAAAATCTTTTGATTCACGAGATCCGCGATTCGCTCAACTAAAGTCGCACGATTCACATTATAAGGAATCTCCGTGATCACGATAAATTCACGTCCCCCCTTCATCTCTTCCGTATGTAATCGTCCGCGAACACGAACGGACCCTCTTCCCGTTGTCAGATAGTTCTTAATCCCTTCGTTTCCTAAAATCGAGCAACCGGTCGGAAAATCAGGGCCTTTAATAAACTTCAACAACTGCGGAATTGTAATATCCGGATTATCGATCTGAGCACAAACTCCATCAATCACCTCCGATAAATTATGCGGAGGAATATTCGTCGCCATTCCGACTGCAATTCCTGTTCCCCCGTTGACGAGTAGATTTGGAAATGCCGCAGGAAAAACGGTCGGCTCTGTACGAGTTCCATCATAATTCGGAACGAAATCAACCGTATTGCGATCCATATCGTCCATCAATACTTTGCCTAAATGGGTCAATCGCGCCTCCGTATAACGCATCGATGCGGCAGGATCTCCTTCAACGGAACCAAAGTTTCCTTGACCATCAATCAATGTGTCGCGCATCGCCCACGGTTGAGCCATATGAACTAGAGTCGGATAAATCGCCATATCTCCGTGAGGGTGATAGTTACCCATCGTCTCTCCGACGATCTTTGCACATTTGACGTGCGCCTTATTCGGAGCCACACCGAGCTCATGCATCGCATAAAGAATTCGGCGTTGAGACGGCTTAAGTCCGTCACGGACATCCGGAAGTGCCCGTGAAATAATCACCGACATCGAATAGTCGAGAAACGAATTTTTAATTTCGTCCGCGACGTTAACACTTTGAAGCTTCTCATTCATGGCGAAAAGCGATCCCGTTGAGCCTTGTTCTGACATAGTCTATTTCCTTAAAAGATTGAAGCTCGAATCCTAAAAGACTCTATAGATAGTGTCAATGTTAGATCCACCCCCCAAGCGGTGGATAATACTGAAAAACTGAGGTTAATCCAAAAACAGGGCCCGTTCCGCTGGCGTGGGGAGTCGACAACTCTCTTTTTTACCGAAAATCCGGTATCGGAGCGAGGAGACCATTCGATACCCTAAATCGGTCATGGGAGCAGGAACGATCTTTAGCCACGAAATCACTTTCCACCCCCCCCCTAACTCATTCAAAACAAAAAACACCGCACGACTTCGAAATAAAACAACATCGCGATTCACGATCCGGCAGACTAATACAATCGAATTCTGCCCATCGACCCAAGGATACTTCGTTTTTAACTCCTCAAAATGCTTCCCTTGCAATGGAGAATATCGAAAAATTCTCCCGGTATCCCGTTTCATCACAAAATCAATGAATCGACTACAAAGTCCACAGACTCCATCAAAAAAAAGGACCATCGATACCGTCGGCTGGTCATTCGGCTTATAGGCACTTTGCATGAAGGAGGAACCGAATTAGGACTTTTTCTCCGGAATCATTTTCAAACGCTCTTTGGCCTCAATGGCATAATCGGAATAACCGATCAATAAATCCTGTAAACTTTGCCGTGCCTCCGTCCACTGTCCTTGTGCCAATTGCAGACGAGAGAGATTCAAAATAGCCAAAGGCACATAAGCATCTCCTTTTTTAACTTGAGCGATCTTCTGATAAACGGCCATCGCCTCTTGCGGTTTTTGAAGTTGCTCCAAGGCCTTTCCCTTTCCGAGCTGTGCCGCATTCACTAAGAGATGGTGCGGATATTGCGCGATCACAATTTCATACAAATCCAAAGCCTCTTGCGGTTTTGATTCCAATGCCGCATGCGCTAAATTTAAGTAAATAAAGGCCGCCTGAGCGGTTCCCTTATTTTGATCCGCCACCTTTCTTTTCTCTTCCGGACTCTTCGCCAAAACAGATTGACGATGAACCTCCTCCTCTTGATGAGATAGATAAGAGGTCCAACAAAACCAACCGCCGATCAACAAACAGACGGAGATTAAAAGAATTAAAATTAATTTATGAGCTTCGGAGAAAAAAAGCGGTTCATCCACCAAAATAGGAGCCTGTTCGTTTTGCATCTGATTTTTCTAGCAAATATACTCCAGCTTGCAACGCCATTATCGATCTACCAACCCTCGACAATTAACTTCACAATATTATTTGCCAAATCCTCTGCCGCAAGCGGTAACGCCTGACGCTCTCCCTCTTGAAGATCTCGTTGCACGTAAAATGCGGTCTTTCCACGAACCTCCCGGTTTTCAAAAATCTTTCGACCTAAACGACGATTCACATAGGTCGCCTGAGCAATAATCTCCACATCATACTCCGCTGTCCGTAAAATATTATTCCGATCATTTCGAGTTCCTGTTTTAACCACTTTTTTAATGGTCACCGTCAGCTCCGCATCCGCCTCGGTCGTCCTTACAGTTTGTAATGTTCCATCATTTTCAAATCGACGAATAATCGCATTCGTGGTCATCACCTGTAACCCAGGCTCATACCCATCATTTTTAACCACGGGAACGTAAATCGTACGGACCCCTTGAACCTCCGTTCCTCCAATATTTCCAAGCCGATAACCAGAACAGCCGATCCCTCCCAAAAGCATTAAAGCCACAGTCAAAAAAACAGCGATTTTTTTAAAATTCATATTCTTTTCCATAATTATTGTGCCACTGAAGGAGTCGCTCCGACAGGAAGCGACTCTTTTTTATCCGGATTCACAGGAACGCTTTTCGCCGTTTCTGAATCCACGAGCGGTCGAAGCATCTCTACTTTTTTCTTAGCGATCTCCGCCATTTCGGTATTGGGATTTTGCCGGATCACTTCATTATAATAAATAAAGGCGGCCTTCCAATTTTCATTTTTTTCGTAAAAGCTTGCGATATTTAATGAGCCCCTCGTCTGCTTCCCTCGAAGTCCGTCAATATTATCCTGGGCGGCGGCGACTTTCTCAGAATTTGGATAGCGAACTAAGAAATCTTGAAAAGCCTCCACCGATTTTTCCGCAGCACTTTGATCATACTCCGCATCACTTGAGGCCATCATCCAGGCATACCCAATCTGATACTGAGCATCATCAACAATGTCATGACCGGGATATTTATCTAAAATAATATTATAGGCTTTGACGGCATCGGTGAATTTCTTTTGTTTTTCACGAGCTAATCCAATTTTGAATTGAGCCTCGGCCGCATACTTTCCGTAAGGAGCATTTTTGATCAATTGCTCATACATCTCAACGGTTTTATCCATTGAAGCCCCCATCGGAACTCCAAAAAGCCGTTGGGGTTCTCCTGCCAAAAATAGATTCGCGATTTGATATTGCTGCTCTAACGATTGTTCGAAAAAAGTGCTCGAGGGATACTTCTCAATCATCTTCTGATAAGCCTTAAAGGCCTCATTAAATTTTCCTTTTTTAGAAAGTATCCATCCGGTTTTATATTGAGCTTCGGCCGCAAAAAAGGAGAGTGGCCATTTACGAACGAGATTACGATAAGAGGCAAAAGCAGAATCCCATTCCTGTTTTGCTTCAAAAGCCTTGGCATGATCCAACGCCTCACGAGAACTCGAAGCGGAGGCCGCGGTTCCAGAAGATTCATCCACCCAACCCTCTCCTGATCGCCACACAAGAGGCGCAGGAAGAAACTGAACTGATGAAATCAAGATCATGAGAAAGATCAAAATCCGAAGGAAACGCATAACTTGAAAACTAGGGAGCCCCCTGATGAGGTCAACCTTAAACCCACCAAAATATCACTCGCACTTTTGATCTTGCGATCGCTCCCCCGTGCTTTAGGTTTCCCCTGCCAGAGGCCCCAGAGTTTCGGCACGCCAACCCCGCCAGATCTGAAAGGAAGCAACGGTAACGTGACCGGGGTTGTTGGGGTCTCTGGTTTTTTCTTTTTTAATTTCATTAGTGTCCAGCTATGAAAAAATCCTTAAATACATTGTCTCGCGCAACGACGCACTCCCTGCGCAATAGCGCAATCCCAAAAGGGAAAGAGATAAATCCACCCCTGATCCATGCCGACGAGGCCGTCGGCGCTCCATTAAAAACAATCCGAGAATTTCTCACTGAGAGGATCGTGATCTCTTTCCGAGGAGCGGTGAAAACCGAGCCCCTCCAGAGAAACTCGATCGTTTTTTGAAAATCCTTTTTTCAAAGAAACGGGAGAGATTCTCGGGAGGCAGTAGCCGACAAAGGAGGCGCCGATAGGAAAGAGCTCACGATCCTCTCCCTCTCTGACGTTGCGGCGTCTTGTCTCGCCGTCTTGTCCGCCGTAGCCTTTGCGAAGGTGGAAGTGCTTGGACGTAGGAGGATGCGGCGTTAACGGAACCCCTGCTCACCCTTTGCAAATCTTCGATTTGGTTGCGCCCCCATTGACCCCTGCACCAAACGTTCGAGACCCTGTTTTGGTTTTTTTTGCTTCGCAATTGGTTTTCCTGGTTGCCTGCCCTCGGCTCTCCAACTTCTTTCCCTTTTGGATTTTCGCTTTGCGATGGGAGTGCGTGAGAACTGCTTTAGAATTTCAATCCCCCCTCCAACAATTCCCCCATTTTCTCATTTTTAAAAGTTTGGCGTTTTTTGAATTTAACTTGGCGGTGAATCCTCCTCTCCTATTAGCGGTTTCCAATGATTTTCCTCTGCGTTAATCGAAAAGTTCACTGTGACTTCCTAATCGTACCAATCGCACTTCTTTTTCACTCTGAATATAAATAAGAAGGAGATCAGGCTTAAGATGGCATTCTCGACATCCACGATACCCCCCTTTAAGGAAGTGATCTTTGAGTCGGGAATCAAGGGGATGCCCGATCATTAATAAATCCAACACTCCTTCTAAGAGGATATCCAAATTCTTTTCGCGAGATCGCTTTTTGTAATCTCGTTTAAATTGACTTGTATAAACGAGACTTCGATTCATGACCGAAGTGACTTAAGAAGAGTTTTAACGGTCTTATGTCGTTTCGTGTTCTCTAAATTTTCTGCCAAACTGATTTGGGTTTCCTGATTTAAAATCCGTTCCCGATAACGACGCTCTATTTGAGCGATGCTTGCATTGGTTAAATCCAAATGCTCTCGTGTGGTAAGGGAAAAAGGAATTCCTTTCTGAATAGCCACCTGTGAAAGAAAAATATTGATGGCCTCCCCCGTTGAAATGCCCAACGCTAGAAATACCTCTTCCGCTTTTGCCCTTTTTTTAGCATCAACACGAGTCCTCAAAATTTCAGTTTTAAGCATGACACAAATATGACACAAATATGCTCTTTTTACAAGAGAGATCTTCAACTTTAAACACTGCATGATTGCCCATTAGCCTGATAGCTAGAGCATTTTAATTAAAACTATAGCCACATGAAGTAAACCAACCGACAGCGTCTTGTGGTGTGACTTGGTTGAGGGCATGACCGATGGCTTGAAGAAGTGTTTCTTGAGTCCGCGCCTTTGTCGCCCGAAGTGAGGCTTTCACTTTG